>JAAYLN010000049.1 GCA_012521875.1 Lentisphaerota bacterium
AGATGTTCTACCACACCGTGAATAACCCCGATGTCGTGGCACGCATCATATTCAAGGGACAGCACCCTCTCCTCTACCCCAAGGGCACTTACATGGGCCACGCCAGCCACGAAGGCGTGACGCAGTTCGTGTTTGAAGTGCCCGAGGGCGGTTACGATGCCCCGCCACTGCAAAGCGGCGGCACATGGTTCGGTAGTGACAAGGCGGGGCAGTCCGTGGTGGTGATCGCCCCCGCGAGCCCCGCACTTTCCGCCGGCACACTCACCGAGGCGGATCTGGCCTTTGGCTGGACGGGATGCGGCCGCGCGCGGGTCGCGCTCACGCCGGAGAGCAACGTCAGCTATGCCTATCTGCAGAGCGACCGTGCCACGGCGGCAACCAGCGATGCCACCGCCCAGTACTTGAGAGCCTCCATCGGCACCGGCAATGCCGCCGCGACCAACGCCACATGCTGGCAGATTCTCCCCACAAAGGGTGTTTTCCACAATATCAGCCACAAATCCTGTCCTATCACCGGATATGTCTTCCACCCCGTGCCGGATACAACGGCTATCTATACGGTCTTCTTCGGCACCGAGAACGACAATGCCGCCTGCACCATGCAGGCACCGGAGACAGCCGTCACTGCGCAAAGTACGCCCAGCGTCACCTGGGTGGCGCCGGAGTGTGAAAAGGACTACTACTTCTTCATGCGCGTCATAACCAGGGATTTGGGCGGCAATGTAGTCGGCGTTTCCGACTCGGCACTGATGAAGGTGCATACGCTGGATGCATCAAAGTACACGTGGATCGGCGGCTCCACCGGATTCTGGGACGATCCCGCCAACTGGTCGAGCGACAAGGGGACGGACTGCATCGGCTATCCCAACAGCACGGCAAGCGCCGTCTGTTTTCCTGAGGGTTGCCGCGCCACCATCCATCTGCGCGGCCCCATCAAGGCCAGACCCCAGTTCACCAATCCGAATCTCGCCGTGACGATAACACCGGTGGCCGGTCTCGACCGCGCCGATTGCCCGCTGGCGTGCGGCAACATCACCATGAATTCGGCCTGCATCAATTCGCATATCGTCTTCGACAACACCATCGTCACATGCAGTAACGGCGGCCTAACGCCCTATGCCACGACGACTGTCACGCTCAGGAACACCGACTGGAGGCAGAGCAACGCCGAGTGCAAGCACTACTACGGCGGGCGTATCGAGTGCGTTGACGACACCAGTTTCACGATCACCGACAACGCCTTGCGCATGTGCGGCGACAGCGTCTTCGTTCTCTCCAACTCAACGGTGACAGCCGAGCATACATTCCAGCTCGGCGGTGGCGGAACCGCAGGCGGGCACGTCATCTTCCAGGGCGAGCGTCCGCTCCTCTACATCAGGCAGAACAACAGCTCCCAGCCGTTCAACAATGGCTCGGCCACGATGGGGGCTTCGTTTGATTTCGAGATTCCCGCAGGCGGCTACGCTTCGGCACCTGTGCAGTGCTATTCCTCGCGCACCATCGCCTTCATGAGCGGGTCGCTTTCGCCGCTGACGATCAACGTCACCGCCGACCGCCAGGCCATCGCCGCCCTGAACGGCACGACCCAGCCGCTCGTCGCATGGACGAGCTGCGGCATCGCCACCAATCTCGTCGCGCCCGTGGCGGCCGATAGTGATCTCACCATCGCCCCGGGCACGGAAGATCCGCCGGCGACACTCGGCGTCGCCATCAGCAGGCAGTCGCACGCGGGACGCCTCATCGTATCCGGCGCACCAATCCAGTTCGCCGCGCAGATCGCGCCCGCGTACGGCACACACGAGATCACGGCAGTGACGGACTGTACCGCACCCGCAGGCCTTGTGACGCTCGGTACGTACCGCGCCACCTGCACCGGATACCGCCTCTACAATATTGACCCCGACACCGGCGCGCGCCTTGAAGTCGCGGGCAGTCCCTTCGCCACAACCACCTACACGGCCCAGCCGACCGACCCCTGGCGTGAGATTGTCTGGCAGTGGAACGTGGAGGAGTATGCGGCGACGGTATCACAGGACGGCGCGGACTTCGCGCCGCATGTCGAGTGGCGGCCCTATGGCGCAACGGCACAGTATGACATTCCGGCCACCGCGACTGCATCGCAACTACAGGCCGTCCTCGATGCGGCACCCGATGGTGCCGTCATTAATCTCGCGGAAGGCACCTACGCGCTCGAGGCGCCGCTCACCGTCGCGCGCGGCATCACGCTCAAGGGAGCCGGCCGCGACAGGACGATTCTCGCCGCGACGGCCGACTTCTCGCCCGCAATCACCATAGACGATGCGGACGCCGTCGTCGAGAGGCTCACGATTAAGGATGTCATAAGGGACACCACGTCACCCAGCTACAAGCCAACCGGCGTGCTCATCACGGGCAATGGCGGCACGTTGCGCGAGGCGCGTGTCTGGAACTGCTACGACAAGCATCTCGGAAACGTCTACGGCGCCGTCAAGAGCGAGGGGTCGCGCGGTCGTATTTCCCGGTGCGTCATTGACGGCAACCGGAATGTCGGTAACGGCAGTGCGTGCGGCGGTGTCTTTCTGGCAGGCGGGGTGCTGGAGAATTCGCTGATTACCAACAACAGCGCGTGGGCGACAGCGAACCTCCGCAGCGGCGGCGTTTACGCGGCGGGATGGTCACGCGTTCTGAACTGCACGGTCATGTACAACACATTCATCCCAATGGGCTCGTATGCAACAGGCGGCAGCGTCCAGGTAGTGGGCGGACTCGTCCGCAACACGATCATCGCGGGCAATGTCATCAGCGGCAAGGGTGATGCGAACCTCTATGGCGACACCAACGCCTTCGCCTATTGCCTCTCGCCGGATCCGTTTCCCGCGGTGACGCGCGGCAACATCACGGCGGTGCCGCAGTTCGACGCGAAGCGTCCGCTCTACCTTGCGCGGCGTTCGTCGGGAGTAAATGCGGGCTCGACCGGGGAGTTCCCGGAACTCCTGGCCATGACGGATCTCTTCGGCTTGCCGCGCGTGAAGCACGTCACGGCCAAGGGCGGCACAATGATCGACATCGGCTGCACAGAGTCCACCTACCGCCCGGCGGTTTCGATGTTCATACTGAGGTGATGCGCGGTTCTTGAAGCGATGCATTCACATCTAACAGAGCCTCTTGCAAAACGCCTCGTGGCATGGGCGTCCTGCCCATGAAACACGGGCAGGACGCCCGTGCCGCGTGTGCAGGTAAAGAGTTTTGCAAGAGCCTCAAAGGATAAGCATGAAAACAGTTGACACGGCGATTTGCATCTTGGGCGCGGTACTCTGCGCCACGGCTCACGTTCAGGCAAACACCCCGAAGGATCCGCTTCCCGAAGAGCCCGTCGCGCGCTCGCAGACGACTGGCGTGCCGGCCTCGATGCCCGCCATCGACACAAACCGCTACACCGTCGCGGCCGATGCGCAGGCCGTCGCGATCCCGCTCGAGGGATGGGAGATCGGCTCGCTCATCCCCTCGCAGGAGCCGACCAACGCCACCTACGGCATCGCGTGCTCGATTGTCACGGGGCTTGTCCGCGGCGTCAGTATGCCGGTGATGCGTCTCGAACTCACACGCGGCGACTACCCGCACGGGCGCCAGCCCGTGGTCGTGCTGCGGCGTCCCTTCAATGCGGAAGAGTGGAACACGCTCACCTTCACGGCCAGGACCGAGGTTCCCGAAGGCATCGGCCGTACCATCGGCGATGCGCGCGCGATGTGGACCGGGTGGGATGCCGGTCACTTCAACCGCTACTTCGACGACTTCGGCATCAGTTGCTGGGACAACCGCTTCCCGTGGGTCTCGCTTGGCGTGCCCTCGACCTTCTTCCGCTTCCACGACCGCCCCGGGACGCGCGGCGCAGACGGCTACACCGACTTCACCTGGGATATGCGCGACGAGATGCAGGCGTGCAACAAGGGCTTTGTCCGCGACCGCGCCACGGCGCTCTGCTTCTCCTACGACACTAGGAAGATACCCGCCGGTAAAAAGGTGGTCATCTCGATTGCCCAGCCCAAGTTCGTGAAGGGCGTGCATCTCAAGGTGGATGAACCCGGGCGCTGGGCGGCCTGGACCAATTTCGTGGCGAACTACAGACCCGACTATTCCGACTCGTCGAAATATCTTCTGCCACCGGAGCAGGGACTTCTTGCCAGGCCGATCCGTCTTGTGACGGACGGTGTGGCGAACTGCGAGATCATACCCGACTTCTCCGATGAGATCATGGTGGGCAAGTGGTTCCCGAATCCCTCGAGGTGGACGATCTACCTGCGCGAGGAGCGCGGCAAGGAGCGGGCGCAGATGAATTTCGCCGCGCGCGAGCTGCGTCACTGGCTCAAGGAGATCACCGGCGCGGATGTGCCGATTCTCCTGAAACCGTCCGACAGGCGGAACGTCAAGATCTGGCTCGGTGCGCCGCGCGCGAAACCGCACTTCGCCGCGGATCTGGCCTATCTCGCCGGTGACGGTACACAGGCACACGACGGCTACGGCGTGCGCGCCAGGGATGGCGACATCTACATCTTCGGCGCCAGCCCGGCTGGTGTGATGTATGGCGTTTACGCCTTCCTCGAAAACAACACGGACATCATCTGGGCCTTCTACGGCAGCTACCACAAGGACGACCCCTACGGTACGATCTTCACCAGGAAGCCGACGCTCGACGCCGTCTGGGGTGACGCCGTGCTCAAGCCCGCGATGGCGTGGCGCGCGGTCTGGACGGGCTATACCGGACTGCGCTGCGGCTTCAACATCATGAGCGGCGAGCTGGGCTTCCAGCCCGCGGGCGGCCACATGCTCTCGCCGCAGTACTATGCCGGCAGCGAAGGCTCCAACCTCTACAACCCCGTTCTCGACCGCAACCATCCCGAACGGCTTCCCTACTGGAGCGAGAGCAACCAGCTCTGCTGTCTCGCCGACCCGGCCTTCCTCGACCATTCAAGCGAATACGTGCCGAATGTGAAGACGCTTAAATATACGGGGCGCGACTGCATGATCATCGCGGTCGACGACAACCTCGGCGTCTGCGAGTGCGACTACTGCTCGGCGCCGATCACCAACAAGTTCGGCAAGGTTCTCACCCACGACTCCGACTATCTGGGCTACTACAACGCCTGGTTCTACCGCTACCTCGACAAGCTCGATGCGCGCATCCAGCGGCAGGTGCCCGGCTTTACCACCAGCACCTACGCCTACTTCTGCGCGGCGCCATTCCCCGAAATCAACATCTCGCGCAACATCCAGCCGCAGCTCTGCACCTACGTCCGCAAGAGCCAGGCGCAGCCGCTCTTCGCCCCCGTAAACCAGGATTGGTGGAAAATCTACAAGGATTGGATCAGGCACGCCCCCGGCATGATGGACTACGACTACTGGGGACTCTTCCACCTCATGTATCCAAATGCCGAGGCGGTCAAGTTCGACCTCATGGCCAAGCGCGACATCGGCATCATCAGTGCAAACACCGAGGGTTCATGCGCCAGCGGCGAGCATCTCGCCTCGTCCCAGGACCGCTGGGTCATTGCACGGCTCATGTGGAACCCCGACCTCGAAGTCGAGCAGTTGCGGCGCTACTTCAACCGCCGTGCCTTCCGCGAGGCGGCACCGTGGATGGATCGCTTCTTCGGCGTGATGCGCGAGGCGTTCCTCAGGCACGGCCACATCCACATCGACTTCGAGGACAACCGTCTCGTGGCGGACACCATCCGCAACCTCGGCCTCGAAGGCGAGATGCAGGGCTATCTCGACAAGGCGCTCGCCGCCGTACGCCATCCTGCCTCACGCGTGAACATCGAGAAGACCAAGGCCGACTTCACCGCCTACATGACGCCCTCGAACGGCGACTGGAGCTATCCCTCGCAGCAGTGGGAGAAGAGCCATCCCGGGCTCTACCCACAGGCGGCGGAAACCGCGGCACCGGATCCCGCCGCCGTCAAGGAGGCGCAGGAGGAGGCCAACACGGCGCGCAAGCTGTACCGCGGGCAGGATCTCCTCGGAGCCGCGGCGATCTGGCGCGCACGTCTTGCCGGAAACGGCCTGGGGAGTGACATGCGCGCGGCCAACGCTAATCTCGCCGAACTCGCAAGAATTGTTGCCGGGACGGAAGGCCTGGCGGGCATCGAGAAACTTCTCGCCGAACAGCTCGATGGTCTCGAGGCGGACGCCGAGGCAGCCTGGATTGTCCACCGCTCGATCCTGCCCGCAATGGCCGAGGCCGGCTTCACGGAGCAGGCCTTCAAGCTGCTCGATGGAATATGCCGCGACGGACGCCTCGTCTTCTGGCGCTGGTATAACGGCATCGTCAATCCGCGCTACCAGCGCGACCTTGCGGTTGCGGTCATCACCTCCGCTATCAAGGGCCGCAAGGGCTCGCTCCATCCCGTGCAGTTGATCCGCATGTTGCGGCAGTACGATGGTGACGAGCGCGGTCACGCCATCGGCGTCGCGCTCGAGGCGCGCGAATGGGAAAACATACTTGGGGGATGCTTCGCGCCCGCCTACCAGCAGTTTGGTGCCTACGGCTACATCTCGGTACTCTACAACCAGTGGGCTGGCATAGACGGCGCGCGGACGCCTGCGGAATACACCAGCGACCGCCTCGGCAAGGGCGTGGCGTGGATGCGCCAGGCCGAGGTTAGTCTTGCGCGGACGCACGCCAACGCGGTACGGAACCACGAGCGCGATCCGCGCTCCGTAGCCCACGCCCGCGAGGCCGCCGCTGTGGCCGCGGAGCTTGCGTGTCTCCGCGCGCAGCTCGCGGACGATGTGGCACGGTGGCACGAGGCGCTGGCCGTGACGGTGACGGAGGGTTCCGAACACACGATCCGCAAGCGCGCCGAGATGACGCTGCTGCGGGAGCGCTGGGATAGCTATACCGCGACGGAACGCTGCGCGCGGATCCGCGGCTGGGTGGCCGACAAGTTCATCCGCGACGAGGAGCGCGGGAAGGCGGCGGAGATGTATGCGCGCGAGTTCGCGACGGCAACGTCAACCAACTGGACGGCCTGGGCAAACGCCGCCGTCGAATCCGTCGGCGCGGGCAACTGGAGCGGACACGGCTACCGTGCCGACCTGAAGCGCGACTTGCGGCTCGACTACCTCTTCAAGCTTGCGGACACCATGGTCGCGGCCGGGCGCAAGGCCGATGCCGGGGCGCTTCTCGAGCGCGGCGCTGCGGCAATGGGCTACACCGCCGCATACGACAAGCCCGGCAAGGACGGCAAGCCCGTCGAGGCCTGGAAGACCGCGCGCATGCAGAGCCTCGACGAAAAGATGACCGCCCTCGGCACCAGGCGCCGCTAGGGCTGTGTTGCTATGGAGAGGGTTATGACAACAGTAAAGCGGGAAGGGTTTTGAACCGCCAAGACGCGAAACCCGCGAAATGCGGGGTGGTGTCAATGGCACACGGCATGCCGTGTGCATAAAAACGGCGAACGGGGGAGAGTGGGAACCGCGAATGGACGCGAATCGACGCGAATGCTGCTGGTTTTTGAAGCAAGGAAAGCGGGAATTTTTGATGGCGCCTGCGGCGGAAGCGAGGGGAAGGGGAATGTAGAGGGTGGCGTCTGAGGCGGCAAATGGCATCGCAGATGACGTCGTGCTCCACGTTCCGGCACCCTGTTCGCTTCGGATGCGCACTGGAGCCCGCGGTCTCCGCGGTGTGCCGGGGAGCGCATGATTGGCGAACGACACCGCCGGGGACCTGTCTGCCGACAGGCAGGCGGCGTGCTCCACGTCCCGGCTTCCCGTTCGCTCCTGATGCGCCAGTTCTGTCACACCATGCGGTACACCTTGTCCCCTGCGTCTCATCCGTCCCCTGCGTCCCATCATTGTCGCAAGCGAAAGGGCAAGCGGCATTTCAATCCCGCTTTTGAGGTGGCCCTTCAGGCCACATGATCACCTATCCCGTGACCCAGGGCTGCGCTGCGCTCGCCCTGGGCTATGATGAGGCCGCCCCTTGAGGGCTTTGTGCCATGCCCGGCAGTGCCGGGGCAGTCTCGTTGCGCCGGACCTCCGTGTCCGGCGACTGGGGGAGTTTTTGCCGGAGCTAATGAAAGCCCTGAAGGGGCGCGATATACCAGCCCAGGGCAACGCCCTGGGGAATTGGCCAAAAAATGACTAGCCCTGAAGGGGCGTGATATAGTCTTGGAAGAAGGCGTCTGTCTGCCGGATCGAGCCGGTGTCGCCTGTCGTCGTTTGTCGCGCTTGTTGATCATACGACTCAGTCGTATGATCGAAGAGTGTAAAAGGGTAAGGGTGACGCGGGGACGGCTGGTAGACGCGGCGTCCGCGCCGCGTGCGGATGGGGCTCAAGAGAAAGCCGCAGGGCAAGACTGCAAGCCCACAACTGCAAGGCTCCGCACTCCATCAATGCGGCTACCCCTGCCATTTTCGCGTTAATTCGCCTCCATTCGCGGTTCAAAATCTTCGCGGCTTCGCGCCTTCGCGTGAGCTTTCCGCAGCTTGCGACAAAGGCGACAAAGTTACCGACAAGGCTCGCGACAAAGTGGTCGCTGCTCCCTCCGCTAGCTCTCCGGCTCCGTCCACTCGGGGTTGGGCTCGGGGATACGCGCCGTGACCTCCTGCATCCAGTCCAGCAGCACCTCGCGCATCTCGCGCACGCGTTCCGGGCGCGCGCGGGAGAGGTCGCGGGTCTCGCCGGGATCCTCTGCCAGATCGTATAGCTCGAGCTGCTGGTTCTCGAAGCGCTCGATCAGCTTCTCGTTGCCGATGCGCACCGCAGCGCCGGGACGTCCGCCCTGGTTGCCGTAGTGCGGATAGTGCCAGAAGATTGCCTCGCGCTCCAGTGAGGTGTCACCCTTCAGCAGCCCCAGCAGGCTCACTCCATCCACGTGCTGGGCGGGGCGCAGCGGCAATCCCGCCGCCTCCAGCAGGGTGGGATAGAAGTCGGTGCTGATTACCGGCACATCACACAGGCTTCCGGCAGGCACCACCCCCGGCCAGCGCACCAGCAGCGGCTCGCGCGTGCCGCCCTCGTAGAGCCACCCCTTGCCCTCGGCGAGGGGCGCGTTGCAGGTGGGCGAGCCCTCGGCGGTCGCCAGGCCGCCGTTGTCGGAAAAGAAGATGACCAGGGTGTTGCTGGCCTGTCCCGTCTCATCCAGCACCTGCAGCAGGCGGCCGATATTGCGGTCGAGATTCTCGATCATGGCCGCATAGACAGGATCGGACTGTATGCGCCGCCGCCGGATGGGCTTGTCGCGGTTGTGCATGCAGGGGAAGGGCTCGCCATCCTCGATGGCCTCGATCCTGTCCAGCCCCAGACGCCGCGCCTTCTCCTCGTACTTGCGGATATCCCCGGGCTTGGCCTCGATCGGCTGGTGTACGCAGTAGTGGCACAGGTTCATGTAGAAGGGGCGTTCCGACGGCTCGCGTATCAGCTCGATGGCGCGGTCGGTGAGGTAGTCGGTGATGTCGGTGCCTTCGGGGACGGGGGCGTCCTCGAGTCCCTTGATGGTCCAGGGGCTGAAGTAGCCGCCGCGGCCCTGGCTGCCCTGGAAACTGCCGCCGATGTTGACGTCGAAACCGTGGTCTTCCGGATGGAATCCCTCGCCGCCGAGATGCCACTTGCCGATATGCCAGGTGCGGTAGCCGCCCTCCTTCAGCGCGCGCGGCAGTGCAAACTCCGATTTCGGCAGCTCCTTGAGGTAGGGGGCGTCGATCAGCCGTCCGCGCAGCGGGTGCATCCAGCCGACGGGGTCGATCCAGTCGGTGATGCCGACGCGCGCCGGGTAGCGTCCGGTCATGATGCTGGCGCGGGTGGGGGAGCAGACGGGGCTGGCGGCGTAGGCCTGCGTGAAGCGCATGCCATGCGCGGCCATGCCGTCGAGGCACGGGGTCTCGTAGAATTCACTGCCGGTGCAGCCGAGATCCTTCCATCCGAGGTCGTCGATCAGGATGAAGATAATGTTGGGCGGTCGCATGGGGTCTCCTGGTTCAGGGGCTGGAAGGTGCATCTCCGTTGGCCGTTCCATTTGTTGCCGCCGCTGGCGGCGGGGCGAGCTCGGTCTGTGCCGCCAGCACCTCGGGCGCATTGCGGATACGGCGGATTTCGGCGTTGATTTCGCCGGCGGCGGCCATGTCGCCGGCCTTCGTGTATTTGCTCTGGAGCCCGGTCAGCGTCTTGATGTATCTCTCGGCCAGGTTGATGATACCGCGTGCGCGCGCCTCGCGGTAGCCTTGCAGCAGCATCAGGTGCTGGCGCTGGGTCTCATGCAACCGCGACGGCTCGCCTGTCAATTGACCGGGCAGGAGCATCTGATCCATCTCGAAACGGTCGATCTCGTTGCGGGTCGACTCCCAGCCGGTGAAGTCGCCCTCGCTCTGGTACTCCAGCAGCAGCTTGTTGAGCGCTTCCAGATATTTCTCGGGCCACAGGTTCTGCTGGCGTGTGAAGTCCGACTCCGTGGCAGCCAACTGCTCCTCGTACTGTTGGCGCAGGGGCTGCAGTTCGTCCAGCCGCTGGCCCGGCGGCAGTGTGACGGGCTTGCCCGCCTCCACCAGCGGGCCGATCTCCGCCACGAAGGTCTCGGCCTCGAGGTAGCCGGGGGCGGAGCGTACGCGGCGGATCTCGTTGTTCACGAAGGCTGCCTCGCGCATGCGGCCGTCGCGGGTGTAGGTGCTCTGCAGGTTGGTGAGGTCGTTGAGATACTTCTTGGTTGCGGCCACGATGCGCCGCGCGTATTCGATGCGTCCGGCATCCGCCTGGCGGCGGTACTTGCGCTTGAGCAGGGTCAGCTCGGGATTCTCGTTCTCGGTGATGGGGCCGATCACGCGGTTGCGTGCGAACTGTCCGTGCTCGGTGTTGATGGCGCTCCAGGCCTCGAAGTCGCCGGCGGTGCGCCGGCGTTCCATGAGGGTTTCCAGCTCCAGGAGGTATTGTACGGGCCAGGTCTCCTCATAGCGGCTGCGGTCGTTGGCCACCTGCTGGAGCTGGTTGGTGTAGTTGTCGAGCAGCGGCAGCATCTCCTCGGGATCACGGCGCACGACGGCGCGCGGGGGCGGGACTTCGGCCGGGGTGGCGGGGGCGAAGCAGGCCGGCAGATTCGCCACGCCCAACAGCCTGGCATAGCGGTTGAGCGGCTTGCCGAGGCGCGGCATCTCGTAGAGGCGGAGCGCGGGGCGCCACACGAAGTTCAGCACCGGCGGCAGGGCGGGGGCGAAGAGGCGTGCCAGCAGCGGCAGCGCCAGCAGGTAGAGCATGACCACGCCGCAGGCAACCAGGGCGGCCCGTCCGGTATGCCGCAAGCCGCGCCGGCGCAGGATCGAGCGCCGCAACGCCAGACACTCGGCGTTGTCGGGTGCCACCGAGGCCAGCAGGTCGTCGCACAACCGGAGCGCATAGTTCCACTCGTGGTCGTGGCAGGCGCGCCGCGCGCGCTTGATGTCGCGCCGCAGCCGCAGCTCCGGCAGTGTCTTTTCCTGATCGGCAAAGAGCTGGTTGTTGCCGCTGAGAACGCGGAACTCGCGCATGAACTCCTGGGCGCGCTCGTAGTTCTCGGCGCGCATCTCCATCGGGATCAGCTCGCGGAGCTGGTCGCGCCGGATGGTCTGGCGCTGCGCCTCGTCGCGCAGTTGCTGCACGCGCTTGAGCTGGCCGCGGCCCGTCGGTCCGGCCGGCTCGAAATCCTGCGCACGCGAGGCGAGTCCGATAACGCGCTCGAACTCCACGGCTTCCAGGGCACTCTGCATGCGGCGGATCAGGATGTCGATGGTCTCGTAGAGACGCGCGTCGGCACCGCAACTGCCGCAGAACTGGACACTGACAAAGCGCTCCGCGCCGCACTCGGGGCAGCTCTCGCTGCCGTCCCAGCCGCATTCGGAGCAGAAACGGATCGTCAGGGGGTTGACCGTGTCGCACCACTTGCAGCGCCAGGTGGTCTTGGCGGTCGGCTGCTCGACGCGGGTCCGCGACTGGACGGCATGCAGCGCCTCGAGGAACTCCGTGGCGCTGCTCCAGCGCTGCTCGCGGTCGGGAGCCAGCGCCTTGACCAGCACCTCGCGCAGGGGCAGCGGAATATCCTGCTCGCGGAAGAAGCGGGGGTTCTGGCCGGTGATGGCGAAGTAGAGCAGGGCGCCAAGTCCGTAGATGTCGGCGCGGTGGTCGGCGACGCTGGCGTCGTGCTCCTGTTCCGGGGCGCCGTAGCCCAGCGAGAGGAGCTTCTCGCCGGGGACGGTCAGCTTGCTCTCCTCCTCGCATAGCAGCCGCGCGAGACCAAAGTCCACGATCTTGGGCTCGCCGGTCTCGTCGAGCAGGATGTTGGAGGGCTTGAGGTCGCGGTGGATCACGCCGTTGGAGTGGGCGTAGGCGATGGCCTTGCTGATCTTGACCAGCAGATCGATGGCCTCGTTTACCGTGTACTGGCCATTGGCCGTCACCTGGCGGTCGAGCGAGAGCGGCGGATGCGGCATTCCATCGTGCGCCATTTCGCGGCTGCCGGTGGCGGCGGCCGGCCCCGCCACGTACTCCATGACGATGTAGGGTCCCTCCTCATCCTCGCCCAGGGCATAGATGTGGACGATGTGGATGTGGTTGAGGGCGGCGACGGCCCGCGCCTCCTGGAGGAAGCGCCGCCGCAGGGAGACGTTGTTCTGCGCCGCCTGGTTGAGGCGCTTGATGGCCACGAAGCGGTCGAGACGGCGGTCGCGCGCCAGATAGACCACCCCCATGCCGCCATCGCCGATCTTGGACTGGATGGCGTAGAGCGAATAGAGATCCGCGCCCGCCGCGGGTGCCGTGGCCGCCGCGGCGGGCGGCGGGCCGGCGTCGGCCTCGGGCAGGCGCACCGTGCGCGGCGACCCATCGCCGGAGCCCTGTGCCAGCCGCTCCGAAGGGGGAACCTTGATGTGGCGTGTGCGTTCGGGTTTCACGGTGGGTAGGATAGCGTAAAACGCCCGCCCCGGCAACCGGCAACGGGGCATGTGCGGTTCGGTGTAATCGGCTAGTGAAAGGGGACGCGGGTAGTGCATGGAAAGCGGGCGGTGGCGATCCCCGCTTTGTCGTGAGCTTTGTCGGTAGTGCGCCAAGCGAAGCTCGGCGCTTCTTGCGGGGTGCGAGTCCCCGCCGGGTAAGGACTAGCCATCCACTCGTACCGAGTGTTGGCACTATGGAAGAGGAATGGAAAAGCCGAATGAAGTAGTGTAAGCGTACACAGGGAACTCCGCAGGCCGCAGGAGGGATGCACCCCTCTGAAGCGGTTCAGCCCCGTTAAAAGCATCATGCGCAGGGCGACATGGTTGCCGACATGGAAGCCAGCAGCAAGGACGCGAAAAAAAAGGTTTGCGTCCGGTGACTGCGCCGGGGTCTTTAGCGCGCGGCATGTGGAGAGAGAGAAGCGGACGGGAACTTGGGAGACCCGCCGCCGTCCGCGTCCGGCAGGGCGCGGTAGCGACACTGAACCAAGAGGCAAGGTGGCGCGATGCGGCGGCGGGAGTCAGACCGCCCCATAGTACTCTGAGACGGGA
>JAAYLN010000353.1 GCA_012521875.1 Lentisphaerota bacterium
CAGTGCAGCGCTTTTACCCTCTAAATTGCGAGCCACTGTGTGGTCGCAATAACTGCCTACTGCCACTGCCTACTGCTACTGCCGCCGCCCCGCAGGGGCGGTCGGCCCCACTGAACCCTGTCCCCTGTCCCCTGCCCCTGCCACTACCTGCGCCGCGGCGCGGCATGGACGCAGGTGCCATGCACGGCATGCGCGGCCTCCATCCAGGCCTCGGAGAGCGTCGGGTGGCTGTGGATCGTGCGGCCGTACTCGAGCGCCGTAAGCTCGCTGCGCACGGCCAGGGCCGCGGTGGCGATCAGCTCCGTGGCGTGGGGCCCGACCGCCTGCGCGCCCAGCAACTGGTCGGTGGCGGCATCGGCCACCCACTTGACGAAGCCGTCGGTGGTTCCCGCCGCCATCGCCTTGCCAAGTCCGGCGAAGTTGTAGACGCCGGTGCGCACCTCGCGTCCGGCGCCCCTGGCCTGCTCCTCAGTCATGCCGACAACGCCGATCTCCGGCGAGGTGAAGATGCAGGAGGGGACAACCGTCTCGACCTTGCGCCGCTGGCCGGCGGCCACCTCGGCCGCCAGAACGCCCTGCGAGGTCGCCACATGCGCGAGCTGCAGATTGCCGCTGACCACATCGCCGATGGCGAAGATCGAGGCCTGCGAGGTGCGGCAGGAGGCATCGACCAGAATCTGGCCGCGCGCATCGGTGTTCACGCCGGCGCGCCCGAGATCGAGCTCGGCGGTCGTCACCGCGCGCCCGACCGCCACCAGCAGCAGCTCGCCGCGGATCTCCTCGTCCTGATAGCGGCCGGTGACGCCCTTGTCATCCGCCGTGATGGCCTTGAGCGGGGCGCCGGTGCGCAGGGTGATGCCCATGGCCTCCATGCGCCTGCGCACCACGCGGCGCACGTCGCGGTCGATCATCGGCAGGATGTCGTCCAGCATCTCGACGACCGTGACCCTGGTGCCGAGCTGGGCCGCCAGGCAGGCGAACTCGCAGCCGATCACGCCGCCGCCCAGCACCACCAGCGACTCCGGCAGCGAGGTGCGGGCCAGAAAGGCGCGGCTCTCGATCACGCGGGGATGCCTGGGCAGGAAGCCCGGCATGGCCGAAACACTACCGGTGGCGATGATCGTCTGGCCGGTCTGGATCCAGCGCGTCGCGCCGTCCGCATCGCGCACGGAGAGACGCTGCGGCCCCTCGAAGCGCGCCGTGCCCCGGATCACCTCGACGCCGTTGGCCTTCAGCAGTTGCTTCACACCGCCGGAGAGCTTGCCGACGACCTCGTCCTTGCGCGCCACCATGCGGGCGTAGTCGAACCTGACATCGGCGCAGTCGACGCCCAGGGCGGCACCCTCGCGGGCCTGGCGGTAAAGATCACCCGAGGCGATCAGCGTCTTGGTGGGGATGCAGCCCCAGTTCAGGCAAGTGCCGCCAAGGGCTTCCTTCTCGACAATCGCTACACGCCGCCCCAACTGGGCCGAACGGATGGCCGCGGGATAACCGCCCGGACCGGCACCAATGACAACAACATCGAAATCCATGGTATTAGTCTCCAAAATTATGACGAATAGAATGCGATACTGTGGCGCGAAAATCAAGGATAGCTTTTTTATGCCTTCAGATGTTGACCTGCACCCGTCGTAAAGGATAAGATTAAGGCATGAACGAAGAGCAGAAGTACATGCCGGACGACGCAGGCATGAAGGATCTCAGCGAGATCTTCGCGCCCGACTGGGCGCGCCAGACCCCCGAGGAAGTTGCCCGGCGTGCCGAACGCTACGCCCGCGACGATGCGGACACGGAGCCCCCACGCTCTCGTTCAGGGGATCGCGGCTCATTCCGCTCGCCGCGCCCGGCGCGTCCACCGCGCGGCGACGCAGGTGGTGGCGACGACCGGCGGCGCCCGCGGCGCGAAGACGGCTTTGGCGGTCCGCGCGGCGGCGAACGTCGTGACCGTGGAGACCGTCGTGACCGCGGCGAACGCCGTGGCGACAGCCGCGCGCCGCGGACATTCACACCGCGCCCCGAACCGCCCAGGCCGTTGCCGCTCGAGGTGCGTTTCCTGCCCGAGCAGAAGGCTCTGGGCGCCATCATCCGCCGTATCCAGTCCACGCGCCGCGCCTACCCGCTCCGTGACATCGTGCGGCTTTTTCAGAATAGCGACGAGGGCATGCTGGTGCGCATCGAGGGGCAGAAGGGGGCCGAGGATGTGCCCGATCTCTTCCAGTGCCGCCTCTGCGGTATGCCGGCCTTGAGCGAGGCGGAGGTGCGCGACCACCTCCTCCGCAGTCATCTGGAGGATTTCTACGACGTCGAGGAGGTGGAGCTCGAGGCCCCTGGCGGAAACTTCTCCTGCATCGCGCGCTGCGGCCTGAGCGGCGAGCTGCTCGGCCCGCCTAACCATCACAGCTTCAATCTGCGTGTGCAGGAGATGCTGCGCGAGCGCTACCCCGACATGACGGAAGAGGAGTATCGCGGGCGCATTGAAATGCTCCGCGATCCCGAGGCCGTCGAGGAGTGGCGCACGGCCAACAGCCGCCAGAAGCGCTACCGCCGCAAGCCCGCGCCTATCGCACAAGAGGCGGATGCCGCGGGGGACGAGGCTGCACAGGAGGCGGCCGCCGAGGCGCCTTCCGAGGAAGAGGCGGCTTCCGCGCCCGCCGAAACTGAAACCGCAGCCGAAGCCGCAACCGCCGAGTCCGAACCCGCCACGCCGGGCGTCGAGCGGCACATCGCCGAATTGCACTTCAACCGCGAGGTTGTTCCGCAGCAGATCGGCAGCGCCAGGCATCTGATATGCCCGGCCACCTCACTCCGGAACCTGCCCAACCGGCGCCTGGCGGGACTCCTCAACAGCCGCCTTAACGAGGAGACACGCCGCAACGGCTCGCTGTACCACGCCATCCGCGGTGCCTTCAGGCATCGCGGTCTCCACCTGTTCCGCGCCGGGGACGAGCGCGGACCCGAGTTCGTCATGGGGATGAAGCCGGTTCCCATGGAACCGACGTATGTGGTGGCACGGCTGCGCCAGATCATCGATTATGTCGGCGAGCACCCCTCCTGCCACCTGTCGATGCTGGTCGAGGCGCTGGAACCGTCCGAAGAGGGCGATGCGCGCGCCAAGCTCGCCACGCAGGTGCAGAGCCTGATCGAGAGAGGCCATTTGATCGGCTACTTCAATGGTATGCTGGCACTGCCGGCCACCAACCCCGTCTTCCGTCCGCAGGGCGCGCGCCCGAAGGCCGCCACAGCGGAGAAGAAGAAGGAGTCCCGCAAAACGGACGCAGAGGCGGCCGGCAAGCCCGCCGCGGCTGAAGAGGCTGAAGCATCCGGGCAGGTGACCGCGCCAGAACCCGCCGCCACGCCTGCGGAACCTCCCGCCGCTGACGCACCGGCAGAAGCCCCTGACGCCGAGGCACCTGTCGAGGCCACCGCCGAGACACCCGTAGAGGCGTCCGTGGAAATCCCGGCAGAAGCCCCTGCCGCAGAGGCACCTGTCGAGGCCACCGCCGAAACACCCGTAGAGGCGTCCGCAGAGACGTCCGCGGAAGTCCCGGCAGAAGCTCCCGCCGCTGACGCGCCGGCAGAAACGCCAACGGCAGAAGCCCCGGCCGCAGAGGCACCTGTCGAGGCCGCCGCCGAGGAAACTGCGGAGACCCCCGCGGAGACGACGGCAGAGGAGGCGCAGGCCACGGAAACAACGGCAACTTAAACGCGTGCCGACACAATTTTCACCACCCCCCAACCCAACGGAGACACATGAACATGACCACTACCAAGAAGCGTTTCCTCCACACCGGCTGGCTTGCAGCGCTACTGGCGTTTGCACTGGCTGTGCCGACCCTGCAGGCGGCTGCCGAGTCGAACTTCCAGATCGGCGTCGGAGCCAACTACTGGGTGGCACTCGAGGATGCCGTCGACGAGTCCTTCGACGAGGACGGGCTCGGCTGGATGATCTCCTCGCGCTACATGTTCACCCCCTATTTCGGCCTCGGCCTCGAACTGGAGCGCTCGCCCGACAACTACATCGCGCTCGAGGAGCCCATCTATTGCCCGGCCCTCTACCTGATCCTCGGCAAGGTGATCTATGCCGGTCTCGGCGTCGGCACCTACTTCTACGACGGCGACTTCATCGAGGACGCCTTCTACGCTCTGCGTGCCGGTCTAGCACTGGAACTGCTGCCCGCGCTGGTCGTTGACATCAACTGCAACTACCGCGTTGACAAATGGAGCGGCATCAAGAGTGTCGCCGACGACATCGACACGGACAATGTGATCGTCGGCGCTGCCGTGCGCCTCAAGTTCTAACTGCAAGGACGAGCAGCCGCGCGTCCCTCACCCACCTGCGCCACCATCGGCGCATAATGAACCATCCCCGGGTATGCCCGGGGGTGGTTTTTAAGTTTTGTCCCCGAGCCTCTTGCAAAAAACCTCGTGGCATGGGCGTCCCGCCCATGGGGACTGATGATTTATTCCCCGCGCGGATTAATCAGGAACTCAAGAACTCAAGAAGATGTGCCCAAAATTCAAAGGAATTCCTGATTTCCTGATTTCCTGATTTGAAATAACAAGCAGGGGTTCGCAATTAATCAACACTCCCCATGGACGGGATCACGGGCAGGATGCCCGTGCCACGTGCCTCCAAGGGTTTTTCAAGAGCCTCCTCCGATAAACTCCGCGATACGGCGTGCCAGCTCCGGCAGAAGGCGCGTCTCCTGCGGCAGTGCATGGCCGTAGCCCTCGAGGATCGCGATGTGGCGGCGCGGCCCGCGGTACGCGGCGAGCCAGGCCTGTGCGGCGGCGGTATCAACAATGCGGTCTCCCGTCACCAGCTCGGCGAAGAGTGGAACCTGCAATTCGGCCGCGCGGCCGCGGATCCGGTCGGTCAGCGCGAAGAGCCCCTCGTAGGTTGCCAGCGGTATGAAGCGGTCGCGGGTATAGCCGGGCCTGGTGCCGTCGCGGGTGAGGGTATGCATGGGAAAGGAAGACTCAAACGTCCGCACATGGGGCAGGATCAAACGTGCGAGACGGAACCATAGTCGCGGTGGAAGGTGTAGTGGCGCACGGGCGGCTGAAACCTTGATCAGGGGTGCGAGCAGAATAAGGCCATCGGCCGTGGCAGGGGCGTCGAGCTGGGCGAGCAGCGCCAGAGAGCCCCCCATCGAGTGACCCAGAAGCCACACTTGACGGTGGGTAGCGCGCAGTACGGCGACCTCGGCGCGTACCGCCGCGAGCCAGGTGGCAGGCGACTGGCGCGCCGCGACGGCCCGCGGCTCGCAGGCACCGGGCATGCGCATGACGCGGCAGGCCAGGCCTTTTGCCGCCAGCTCCGCGGCCAGCTCGCGGAACACCGCCGGGGAGTCGGCAAAACCGTGTATCAGCAGCAGGGCGGTAGCGCCGTTGCCGACGGTGTAGGGAGCGGCATCGGCCAGGACGCCATCAGCACCGCGCCGGATGCGGCGTTCCCAGAGCCGGCGCCGCACGCCGAACCAGATGGCGACCAGGAGGTTGAGCATCAGCCAGCCGACGAGCAACGCCACCAGAAGGGTGGCCCAGGCGGAGCAGGAGGCGCATGTGAATGCCAGAGGAAGCATGATGTTAGCGTATGACGCCCGGTCACGGTCGTCAAGGATGCAAATGAGGGGACAGGGGAGTGGCAGTAGGCAGTGGCAGGAGTGCTCCCCACTTTGTCGCGAGTGGCAGTAGGCAATTATTGCGACCACACAGTGGCTCGCAATTTAGAGGGTAAAAGCGCTGCGCTGCCCTTTCGCCGCCCCGTGGCAAAACATCTCCCGCACCTTGTCTCCACACCTTGTCTCCGCACCTTGTCTCCACGCTTTGTCGGCTACGCTTCGTCTCCACACTTTGTCCCTACGCTTTGTCGAAAGGGCAACAGGGAAAGCGCACGCGAAGGCGCGAAGCCGCGAAGAGTTTTTAACCGCAGATGTCGCAGATGTCCTGCTTCGCAGGCGCATATGCCGCAGATTTGAATGGGGTGTCTCAGTGTTCAGAAAACCCAAACTTTGTCGCGAGCTTTGTGATTGGTGGGTGCTTCGCGCTTACATACACCTTGTTCCTACACCTTGTCCCTACGCTTTGTCGAAAGCGAAAGAGGGAGCGGGCGGGGCTGTCCCCGGATCAGTTTGTTCGTCCTCGTCCTCGTTCTCGTCCTCGAGGCCACCGGTACTGCCGGCACTACCGGAACTGCCGACGGGTATCGACAGGTAGCGATATGAGCGATGGACATGGCTGGTATATCTCGCCCCTTCAGGGCTTTGCGCATGGATGGATAACGGCACCGCCGGGGACGGCGGGCTCCACTAGCCGGCCTACCCGTTCGCTTCACATGCGCGCACTGGGAACCGCGGTCTCAGCGGGCACTGGGGAGCCCATGGCGCAGCCCCTGCCCAGCTATGTCTTGTCAGGCGCTGGCGAGAACCTTGAAGTCGCTGTAGAGCATGAACAGGATCACCGCATAGAGTACCAGCGTCACAATCGCGCAGATGCCGGCCACCTTGTCGCCGCCGGAGGAGCCCACCGGCTTCATCACGGCGTCCTGGCGGTGACGGGCAGAAATATAGGCGCTCGGCTTGCTGATACCAGCAACCGCTTCTTCGTTCACTGTCTCCATCTCTTCTGACATGGCTTGTTCCTTTCACCCGCTGACCCGTAAGAAATACGCACCAAGTGTATCATTCCCCCACCCCGCTGACAAGCATCAGCTTGTTTAATCCAAAATCCTTGCCATACCACCTCACATTTGATAACATGCGCCCGATTTTAGTTGCACGCCCATCGTCTATCGGCTAGGACACAAGGTTTTCATCCTTGTAAGCGGGGTTCGATTCCCCGTGGGCGTGCCATTTTTTTCTGTTCGCGCCGCCGGGGCTGGTTTAATCCCGGCTGACAATCGGCGGCCGGCGTGTGCTGGAACGAGCCATATGCCCAAGTGGTTGCGAGAGTTTCTGAGTCATGAGACAACGCCCGTAGTGCAGTTTCTCAAGTATGCCATCGTAGGCGGCATGGCCACGGGCACGCACGTGCTTGTCTTCTACACCTGCGCCATCTTCTTTCTGCCCAGCCTCTCCCAGAACGACATCGTTGTGAAGATACTGGGACTCACCGTACCAGAGGTGAGCGATGCGCAGCGGGCCTGGAATGCCGGTCTCGGCAATGCCGTCTCCTTTGTCTTCTCGAACCTCTTCTGCTACATTCTCAACCGCCTCTTCGTCTTCAAGCCGGGGCGGCACTACTGGCTGGTTGAACTCCTGCTCTTCTTCGGCGTCTCCGGCATCAGCATGGTGCTCGGCACATCGATCCAGAGCTGGCTGATCGCCCGTTTCGCCGTGCAGACTACGCTGGCCTTCGGTGCCAATCTGGTCTCCTCGCTGGCGATCAACTACGCCATGCGGAGGTTCGTCATCTTCAAGGGGTAGCGCGGCCGCCCTGAGCGGGGCGGCGGCAGTTACAGTAGGCAGTGGCACTGGTTGGGAATATTGACTGCGCGTGGCTCCGCGCGCTTTCTTCTCGCCGCCTGCGGCAGCCAGAACCAGCGTGGAACCAGTCTGAGTGGTTGCAGCATAAGCTCATGATGCGGCAACCGGAAGGTATGGCGAGCCGTCCCTGTCACGCCGTTACGCGGCGTGACAGGCGAGCCGCACACAAGGCATTGTACCGCTAACCCATCTCGTTCCACCACCTATCCGCCTATGCTGGAGCTGCCCCAATGTGGCGCGGACATTCCTGTCTGCGCGCGTCCACGAGGGCAGACAGGAATGTCTGCCCCACAGTGCCACGCTCCATCGCTGGGCTAGCCGGGACGGCGTCGCCCCACCTGTGCTTGCGCGCCTTAGCCGGAGCGACCACGGCACTCGACGACAGCCGACGACAATCGACAACGGCTTGCATCCGGCAGATAGACGCCCTATTCCATGACCATGTCACGCCCCTACAGGGCTAGTCGTTTTTAGCCCATTCCCCAGGGCGTTGCCCTGATCTGTATATCACGCCCTTTCAGGGCTTTCATCGACTTTGTCGCGAGCCTTGTCGGTAACTTTGCCGAAAACAAAAGAATAAGCGGGTGGAGTAAGTGTGCCGATTAACAGTGGGATTAAGTGGGTGCTCCGCACATACACCTTGTCCCCACACCTTGTCTCAACACCTTGTCCCTACGCTTTGTCGGCTACGCTTCGTCTCAACACTTTGTCCCTACGCTTTGTCGAAAGCTAAAGACGGGGCGACAGGAGAGCTGATGGGTGGATTCTCGTTCTCGTTCTCGTCCTCGTCCTCGTCCTCGAGCTCCAGTACTGCCGGAACTACCGGTGGCTTCCGCCCGAATATCCCCCACCCCCCCGTCTCCTACTGCTACTGCCTACTGCCCCGCGCGCTCCAGCGCCGCGGCTAATCCGCATGCCTCGCAGCCGGCCCGTGCATCGAGGCAGAAGTCGGCATGGATCTGCAGCAGCCCCTGCTGCAACAGGCCGCTCGATGCGTAAAGAGCCGGATTGTGGTCGCGACCGAAGAGATGGGTGGCCGCGGCGCGCATGGGGGCGCTGATCTCCTCGGCCGGCAGTCCCGGCAGCAGGCGCGACAGGAGATCGGGGTTTGCGCAGGCGACAAATGGCACGATCACGTTGGTCACAAGCATGGCCGCGGCGGCGTTACCCAGCAGGTTGGCGGAGGCCCTCTCGCCGGAACAGCGGGTAAGGGTGAGACGGTCATTCCAGATTTCCAGCCGGGCACGCTCGACGAGCCGCTGGCGCAGTCTGCGGAACCAGAGTTGTGGTGGATCCAGCGGCAGGTCGCTCCAGAGGCTCTCCACAGGTTCCGGATCGCCGAAGAGGGCGGCAGCCACGGCAAGGCGGCGCACTGGATGGTTGGCGGGCCGCATGGCTCCGAAACGCCACGGCAGCGGCTCGTCGGCCACCGGCGGGGGCTGGCGCCAGGCACGGTTCCAGAGCCGGCGGATCAGTTGGCGCGACGCCGCGTCCTCGCCCCGCGCGGGATCGGGCAGCAGGCCCGCCGCCATCAGCAGCCGTGCATAGCGGTCGACCGGCGGTGCCGGCAGCCATCCCGCCAGCGGCAGGAGCTGCGCCAGAAGACGGCAGGCGCGGGTGTTGCGCTTGTAGCCCAGGGCCGTCACGAAGGCCTCGTAGAAGGCCTGCCGCGGGTCGCTCAACTGGGCGATCCGTGCCGCCATGCGCCGCCGCTTGCGCTCCATGCGGTGCCGGCCGGCCTCGGCCAGCAGCGCGCTCCAGCGGTCGGGATCGTCCCCCAGCGCGCGGGCGCATGGACGCGGATCGGGCGGAATCACCGCATGCGGGTAGGCCTCCAGATCGATATCGTCAAAGGAGAAGCCGGGATTCCGGCGCAGGATGTCGCGCAGGGAGATGCGCAGGACATGCGGCGGCAGTGTGTCGCCCTCGCGCGGGCCGGGCGTGTAGGTCACATGCGCTATCACGCGGTTGTAGTTGGGGTCGTCGTTGTGGCCGTGCTGCCGCCATGCACTGGGGCGGATGTGGATCTCGACATCGCCGATCATCTGGCGTTTCTCGGGGCCGACAAGCAGCACGGCATCGAGGAAGTCGGGGCCGGCCTCGAGATTCCAGCGGCCCGGCGAGCGCACCTCGACCGTCTCGCCAAGGTCGTTAGTCAGATCGGCGGGGCGCAGCCTGGCATCCGACCAGAGGCACTGCAGGTGGCGCTCCGTCGGCACTTCCCCGGGCCGGTAGGCGGCGGCCATCTCGTCGACATGTCCGGTCTCCGCCGGCAGGGCGTCGGCATAGCGGAAGTAGTCAGGGGCGGATTTGCGCGTCATGGCTCGCGGGTTTTCAGAACATCTTGCGCCGGATGAAGAGAAGTACCGTCAGGAAGGAGATCAGGAAGGAGATGCCCATGATAATGGCGAAGGCATGGGGATTATTCTCGAAGGGCAGAGGGACGTTCATGCCGTAGATGGAGGCCACCAGCGAGGGCAGCATCAGGATGATGGTGACGGAGGTCAGGAACTTCATCATTATGTTGAGGTTGTTCGAGACGACCGAGGCGAAGGCGTCCATCATGCCGGCCAGGATGTTGCTGTGGATGGTGGCCATTTCAAGCGCCTGGCGGAACTCGATGTCGGCGTCCTCGAGGTAGTCGAGGTCATCCTCGCTGATGTTGAGCTGCCGCATGTGGGAGAGGCGGCTGATCATGATCTGGTTGGCAGTCAGGGAGGTGGTGAAATAAACCATGCTCTTATGCAAGTCGAGCAGCGCGAGGAGGGACTCGTTGCGCAGATCCTTGTGCAAGTCACGCTCGATCAGGTCGGCCGCGTTGCTTATCTCCCGCAGGTTGCGCAGGAAGAGCAGCGCCGCATAGAGCAGCAACTGGAAGGCGAAGCGGTAGCGCTCGGTCGGCGGGCAGACCCGGCGCATGTGCTCGGTAAACTCGGTGGTCAGGGCCGTGCGCCGCGCGCAGACGGTAACGACGGCCTTGGGGGCGATGATGATGCCGAACGGTACCGTGATGAAGGGGATGGAGTCGAGCGACGTGTCGTGGTACGGCACACGCAGCACGATCAGGACGCAGTTGTCATCCTCGTCGAGCTCGACACGCGAGCGTTCGTCCTTGTCGAGAGGGTCGGTCAGGAAGGTGGGGGGCAGACGGAAGGTCTGCGTGACCCGCGTGAGCTCATCGGGCATGGGCTCGAAGAGGTTGACCCAGCATCCCTCCTCGAGCTCGTCTGTCTCGCGGATGCCGACGCCGGTGATCCATTTGTGAATAATCAGCATGGAGCGATTCCGAAAAAGTAAGATTGTCCCAGTCAGGAACCAGGTGCCGTGGCCGCCTTCCCGGCGGGCTGCCGCCACTATGGCACATAGAACATCCCGGAATATATCACGCATGCCTCTGTTCGACAAGCACACGCGCTTTTGACAGCGCACGCAGTCTGCGCTACGATATGTGTGTGAAGCAGGCACAGAAAGATCTCTTCGAGACGCCCGCAACCGCGGAAGAACCCGTGCTCCCCGTGCCGGAGCGCGCACCCTTGGCGGCCCGGATGCGTCCGGAGTCGCTGGAGGACGTCGTCGGGCAGGATCATATCCTGGGACCCGGGCGTCTGCTGCGCCGCGTCATCGAGGCCGACCGGCTGACGAATCTCATCTTCTTCGGGCCGCCGGGCTGCGGCAAGACCTCGCTGGCGGAGGTCATCGCACGCACTACGCGGCGCCGCTTCGAGCGTTGCAGCGGCGTCCTGAGCAACGTCGCCACCCTGCGCAACATCTGCGAGACCGCGCGCCTCTTCCGCGACGAGCAGGGCACGCTGCTCTTCATCGACGAGATCCACCGCTTCAACAAGGCGCAGCAGGATGTGCTGCTGCCCTACGTCGAGGACGGCACCGTGACGCTGATCGGCGCCACCACGCACAATCCCCAGGTCTTCATCAACACCCCGCTCACCTCCCGTTCACTCGTCTTCGAGCTCCGCGCGCTCGACCGCGAAGCCGTGCGCAAGCTGCTCGACCACGCGCTGCGCGACACCACCCGCGGCCTGGGCACGATCCGTACGGAGGTCGCCGCGGATGCCCTCGACTTCCTCGCCGACATCTGCGAGGGCGATGCCCGCCGCGCCCTGACGGCGCTGGAGGTGGCCGTGCTTAGCACGGTGCCGGATGCCGACGGCATCGTGCGCGTGGATACCGCCGTGATGGAGGATTGCGTGCAGCGCCGCATGATCACCTACGACCGCGACGAGGACGGGCACTACGACACCATCTCGGCCTTCATCAAGAGCCTGCGCGGCTCCGATCCCCATGCGGCGCTCTACTGGCTGGCCAAGATGCTGGAGGCCGGCGAGGATCCGCGCTTCATCGCGCGGCGCATGATGATCTTCGCCAGCGAGGATGTCGGCAATGCTGATCCCCGCGGCCTGACGCTCTCCGTGGCCGCCATGCAAGCCTCGGAATACGTGGGCATGCCGGAGGCGCGGATCATCCTGGCGCACGCAACCACCTACCTGGCCACGGCTCCCAAGAGCAACGCCAGCTACCTGGGCATCGAGGCCGCCCTCGGGGATGTCCGCAACGGCCGCATCCTGCCGGTACCCGAGCACCTCAAGAACCGCCACATCAAGGCCGAAGGCAAGGCCGCCCCCGCCGCCTACAAGTATCCGCACGATTTCGAGGGCCATCACGTGGATCAGGAATACATCCCCACCTCGGCCCGCTACTACAAGCCGGGGACTCTGGGCTACGAGGATACTATCGGCAAGCGCATGAAGGCATGGGAGGCGGCACGTGGAAAACAATCCGGCGATTCCTGACAAGCGCGCGTGGCGCCGGCAGATGCGCGAACGCCGCCGGAGCGTGCCGCCGCCGGAGCGCCAGGCGCTCGGGCACATGCTGGCAATGCGCCTAATCCAGTGGCCCCTGCTGCCGCGCGGCGGGTGCGTGGCCTCGTTTCTCTCCCTGCCGGAAGAGCTGCCGACCGAATACATCAACGCGGCACTGCAGGAGCGGGGCTGCCGCCTGGCGGTGCCCGTCTGGTCACTGCGGAGCCAGACCTACCGTTTTGCGGCATGGCGTCCGGGCGATCCGCTCATGGCCGGCCCGATGCGTGTGCCGGAACCCCGCCTGAAGCGCTGGATCGCCACGGAGACGATCGCCCTCTTCCTGGTACCGGGGCTGGCCTTCGATATGAACGGCGGGCGCATCGGCTACGGGCAGGGCTGCTACGACCGTCTGCTGGCCGGACGCGCTGCCGGCAGTCTCTGCGTGGCGATCGGCTACGACTGGCAGGTGGTCGGGCAGGTACCGCAGGATCCCGGCGATATCCGCATGGACTGGATCGCCACCCCGCAGCGCCTGATACGTGCAAAGGCGTGAACAGGAGACAGGAGACAGGAGACAGGTAAGTAGCAGTAGGCAGTGGCAGTTGGCATGGGTCAGAGACGCCACTTTGTCGCGAGCTTTGTCGGTAACGTTGTCGAAAGCGAAAGAGTAAGCGGGTGGAGTGTGCCGTTTAAGAGTGGGATTAAGAGAGGGTTTAAGAGTGTGCTTCGCGCTTGCACCTTGTCTCCGCACCTTGTCCCCCACCGGACACGGAGGTCCGGCGCAACGAGAATGATTCGGCGGAGCCGAGCGGGGTGCGGGGCGCTTCCTCGTCATCGTCATCGATCCCCGGTACTGCCGTGCCTGCCGGTACTACCGGCACTGCCGGTGGCTGGCGCCCCAACACCCACCACCATCTCGTATTACAGGCGGGGCACGAACACGACGGTTGTACCGTCATAGCCGTTCGTGCCGGCTGCAAGGGTATCACGGTACGGCAATCACGCGGCGGGGACGCCGCGTCTACCACCGCCATGTCCCATCACCGACCGCGTCGCGGACGCGCCCTGCTCTTCAGCTCGAACGAATCCAGCACGCCGATGTATGATCCGTCGGCGTTGAAGGCGCGGCATTCCAGCTTGAGGCGGCCACCGCGCACGCTGACGAGGCAGTACTGATGCACCAGCCCCCCCACGATGGGAGTGGGAGGTCCCA
>JAAYLN010000354.1 GCA_012521875.1 Lentisphaerota bacterium
CGTCGAGCAGCCGCTCGTTGGTCTCGAACTCGACCTTGATGCTCTCCAGCATGCTGCGGGCATGCCCGGCGTCCGAGCCGATCAGGCAGACGAACTGCTGGGCCCCGGTCAGCATCGCCCAGATGCATGCCGTCTCCGCCAGCGTGGTCTTGCCGCTGCCGCGAGGCATGGCCATCGCGAAAAGCCCGCCGCGCAGCACGGCGGTCTCAATCTTGGCGATCACCTTTAGGTGGTCAGGCGACCACGGCAGGCTGAAGGTCTCGGGGAAGTACGCCTCGCTGAAGAACCGGAAGTCGGTCGCGGCCCGCGCCTTGCGATTCGGATCGATCACCTCGGGGATCACGCCGATGTCCCGACCGATGGCCGACAGCTCCGCGTTGCGGGCGCGGGCGGCTTCCTTCATCGCCTCGTAGTCGCGGGGCTCCCGCTCCGGCTCGGGGTTGTGGCGGTTCCACAGGAGCCACGCGGCGTAGCGCAGCAGATCGACGTGCTTCTCGTCGCCGATCCGGTAGCCCGCCCGGTTGCGGTGACGGCGCAACTGCCGGTCGCCGAGCACCTCGCCGAGCGGCGTGGAGTTCAGCATCCGCGTCAGCATCGACGGCCGCAGTTGGCGCACGTCAATCGCCATGAGCCGCCTCCCGCGCCAGCCAGGCGGCGTAGTGCACCAGGTTGATCGTGCCGTCGGCGTTGGTGGGCGCACCGACGTCGACGTCGGCCTTGACCATCGCCTCGGTGATCCGCCTCTGCCCGGCGGCGGCCAGGATTCGCGCCGCCTGCGCGGGCGTCAGCGCCGTGATTCTGGGCGTGGAATCGTCCGTCATGCCGCCACCTTTCGCGCCCACCGCGTAAGAAATCTGATAGGGGAATCGGCCAGATTCCGTAAGTCGCGCTGTTTCAAAGGCTTACGGGGATCAGAAAGTTCGGAAGAATCGAACCTTCCAGTTGATGTTCCCGGCCCTTCGAGCAATGTTGTGTCCAGAAAAAGAGAGCGTAAGGCCCTCATACAGAAGGAGATACGATGAACGCGAAGACCACGAAGACCGAGACGCCGAAGACCGTATGCCGCACCACGCGAGGGCACATCGCCCGCCTCATGAAGATGCTCGAGACCGAGTTGGCCGACCGCGAGATGACCGAGGACACCTGGCCGGTCGCCGGGAGCCTGGGCCACGTCCGCGAGTTGCTGGGCGAGGCGGTGGGGTTCCTCAAGGGCGTCGAGGGCAGCGAGATCGTCAACGCCATGATCAACAAGAGCCGGTAACCAGAAAGGAACGACACCATGAAGGTCAAACGCATCGAACTCGAAGGACGCGCCGGGCACGCCGCCATTGAGCGCAAAGACGACAGCATACGGATCGACAGCATCATCCGCGACCCGAAGGGCGAACAGGCCTGGGCGACCGAGACCGTATCGGTTGCCAAGCTCCGCGCCGCTGACGATGGCGAACGCGCCCGCCTCTGGGAGATCGCCAAGCTGATCCAGCGCCGCTGTGACGGCGTGCGCGGAACGAACAGCGACATTGATGAGTACCACACCGAGCTGATGCGCATCGCCGACTGAAAGGACCACGCCATGAACGAACAGACCATGCAAGACGCGCTGAACGCCCTGATCGCCGACGTGATGCTCTGCATCAATACCGGCGACGAGATCGAGCCGCCCGAGGAACTGGAGGGCGTCGATTCGATCCAGACCTTCGAGGAGGCCGGAGTCCTGACCATGAACAAGGGCCTCGAGCTCCGCATGAAGGACCGCCGCGAGTTCCAGGTGACCATCGTCCAGAGCCGATAGAGGAGCGCCGCCATGAAGACCTACCAGACCACCATCGACGGCCGCCGCAGGCGCGTGACCGTCCCCGAGAACGACGACTCGATGCTCGACGCCATCGCCGCCGAGCTGAGTCCGCAGGCCGTGGCGGTCATCGCCACGCGCAGCAACCGCAGCCGCCAGCCCACGATTTGCCGCGATCTCGATGTCGAACGCCAGGTGCAGTGGTTCGCCGAAAGGCTGATCGAGCGCCTCGGCGGCAAACAGGCGTGCGCCCGGCTCCTGAAGGAGTTGGACGCGTAACAACCCGCCCGGCGCGATGCCGGGCACAACCGAGAGGAGCGAGAGATGAAGAAGGCCGGAACCAAGAACGCAGGCAAGCAGGAGAAGACCGTGAAGGAGTCCAAGCCGAAGAACGGGAAGAAGAAGGCCGCCACGCCGCGCGAGCTGCCGAGCGAGCGCCTGGGCGTGCCGCCGACCACGCCCGACGTGGACGCCAAGGTCGAGGCCGCCGAGGCCACGCATGACGCGGCCAACGGGGCGGCCAAGACCAAGGAGGCGACCACGAACGCCAGCGCCGGAACCGGGCGCGACACGGGCGAACGTGGCGCGAAGGACGGCCAACCCGTGGCCGAGGGTGGCAAGGCCATGAGTCTGATGGACGCGGCGGTCAACATCCTGTCCCAGGGCACCGGCGACCCGATGCGCTGCAAGGACATCGTCGAC
Source organism: Lentisphaerota bacterium (assembly GCA_012521875.1). Taxonomy (GTDB): domain Bacteria; phylum Verrucomicrobiota; class Kiritimatiellia; order RFP12; family JAAYLN01; genus JAAYLN01. Next base: position 2,495 of record JAAYLN010000354.1, read on the forward strand.
CTGGCCGTCAAGCGGGGCCTCTGGGCCCCGCGCACCGGCAAGACGCCCGCCAGCACGCTCTACGCCGCGATCCTGCGCGAGATCACCCTCAAGGGCGACGCGAGCCGGTTCGTGAAGACCGAACGCGGCAAGTTCGCCCTGAAGGACAGCGAGTACGTGCGCGAGGAGGCGGCGAAGAGCCGCAAGGCTTAGGCGCTCGATCATACATTCGCCTCCACGGCAGCCTCGACCTCGGTCGGGGCTGCCTCTTTCAGTTCGGGCCCCGGAATCCGCTCCGCCTTCTTGCCGGTGAACTCCTCCCAACGCTTCACGATCACGTCGCAGTACGGCGGGTCGAGTTTCATCAGGAACGCCCGCCTGCCGGTCTACTCGCACGCGATCAGCGTCGAGC
>JAAYLN010000355.1 GCA_012521875.1 Lentisphaerota bacterium
GGGCGGGACGCCCATGCCACGGGCGCATCTGCCGGTCACCCTGCTCGCAAGCACGTGGCACGGGCATCCTGCCCGTGTTCCGTCCATGGGCGGGACGCCCATGCCACGATGGTTTTGCAAGAGCCTCACCTAACACAACATCCCTCCCCGGCAAGCCCGGGGAGGACGAGGACACTAGCCATGAAACCCACCCCTGACTCCATGACACAGAGCATCGATATCGAAAACGTCCTCGATTTCTTCCAGGATCTCATCCGTCCCAAAACCACCGCCCCGCTGCTCTTCACCCGCCGCATCGGGTGGTCGGGCGACGGCAAGGTCGCCGAGGGTCAATCCATCAACCGCGCGCCGCTGCAGGTCGGCGGGCGGGCCTTCAGCGAAGGCTGGGGCGATCACGCGCAAAGCGAGCTCGAACTGCGCTTCCCGTCGCCCGCCGAGGCGTTCGAGGTGCTCGTCGGCGTGCAGGATTTGCTCAGGGGGAATGAGCCGCTCGCGACTGCGGCGCGCATCGTCTTCACGATCGAGGATGTTGACGGCAACGCGCTGGCCGCGTCGCCCGAGCTTCACGTGGGCGACGCGCCCCACGCGCTGCGCGCCGCCCTCGGTGGCGCGCGAAGGGTTTTCCTGCGCGCCCGCGACCTCCGCTTCCCCGCCGACACACTGGAGTGTCCCGGCTTTGCCCACGCCGCCTGGTGCGAGCCGGTCGTGACCCTTGCGGACGGCACGACCCTGCGCCAAGCCGATTTCGAGGTCCTTGGCAGCGCACCGCTCATCTCGATGGCCTGCTGCCGCTACAACGGCCGCATCTTCAACTTCGATGAGCCCGGGACGATCGAGCACGTCGAATCCACGCCGTCCCTCGACCGCTACCGGCTGGAGCAGACGACGCCCGACGGGCTCCTCACCATCCGCGTCACGGCGACCGTGTACCACGACTTCCCCGTGATCGAGTGGTTGCCCGAACTCCTCAACCGCAGCGACAGGCCGAGCGCGATCGTGGAGGATTTCCGCCCCCTTTCGCTGAACCTGCCGCTCGTGGACTATTCGCACCGCTACGTCCCCTGCAGTCTCGGGCTTCCGATGCGCTATCCAATCCGTGACGTCGTCCTGCGCCGCACACTCGGCAGCAAGTGCCTGCAGAGTGACTTTGAGACCGAGGCGGTGCGCCTGCGCGAGCGCTTCCCCGCGAACCGTGTGCACATGGAGCCCGACGAGGGCCGCTCCTCCGCCGTCTGGCTGCCCTACTTCGGGCTCGACTTCAGGGCCGACCGCGGCATCAACATCGCCATCGGCTGGACAGGCCGGTGGTACGCCGACTTCGAGCACCTCCAGGTAGGATTCCGTCTCGAATGCGGCATGCCCAGGACCCACTTCCGCGTACTGCCCGGCGAGACACTGCGCCAGCCGTCGATCGTCCTCCACCACCGCAAGGATCTCTCGGTCGAGGAGGGGCAGAACCAGTTCCGCCGCTTCGCGCTCGCCTACCACAGCCCGCGCAAGGCCGACGGCTCGCTCGTCCGCACGCCGCTGCCCCTCTCCGCCTGGGGCGGAGCCGACGACAAGTCGCTCCTCAGCCTCATCGCCAAGGCTGTCGAGGAGCGGCTGCCCTACGACATGTTCTGGGTTGATGCCGGCTGGTTCGGCACCGACCGTCCCGTCGCCAGGGACGAGTTCGAGGGCAGCGACTGGTGGCGCACCGTCGGCCTCTGGCACGTCAACCGCGTCGTCCACCCCGACGGCTTCCGTCCTGTCGCCGCGGCCACCCGCAAGGCCGGCATGCGGTTCCTGCTCTGGTTCGAGATCGAGCGCGCCATGATCGGCACGCCCGTCACGGAGCAGCACCGCGACTATTTCTACCCCGCGCCCGTGGGCGGAGGCGACAGTTTGCTCCTCGACCTCGGCAACCCCGGGGCGCGCGCCTGGGCCGTCGAGCAGGTCGACCGCCTGATCCGCGAGCACGGCATCACCGACTACCGCCAGGACTTCAACTGCGACCCCGCCCCCGTCTGGGACGCTAACGACGCGCCCGACCGTGTCGGCGTATCCGAGATGAGGCACATCGCGGGTCTCTACGCCTTCTGGGACGAGCTCCGCCGCCGCCACCCCGACATGCTCATCGACAACTGCGCCTCGGGCGGCCGCCGCATCGACATCGAGACCAACTCCCGCAGCATCTGCCTCTTCCGTTCCGACATGCTGGGCCGTCCGTGGTACGACTGTTCCGATGCCAACCAGGTCATGGTCTCCTCCCTCGCGCAATGGGTGCCGCTGCATTCCGGCGGCGCGACGCCCGTCGAGGGCGACGACTACTCGATCCTCTCCGGCGTCTCGACCGGCGTCGACACGCCCATCGCGCGCTTCGCGGAGTCGCCGGGCTACTTCGACTGGGCCCGCTCGATCATGGCCGCCGTGCGCCGCATGATGGAGTGCTTCTACGGCGACTTCTTCCTGCTGACGCAGCATCCCGAGACGCGCAGGGGGCTCTACGCCTACCAGTGCGACCTTCCCGCGGAGGGACGCGGCTTCTTCATCGCCTTCCAGCGCGGCGGCGACCCCGAAGACACGGAGCGCAACTTCACGCTCCGTGCCATCGTTCCCGACGCCGACTACGAGGTCGAGACCTTCCGCGGCACTACCAACCGCATGAAGGGCGCCGACCTCCGCTGTCTCTCGGTCTTCCTGCCCGAGGCGCGCCAGACGAGACTGGTCTTTTACAAAAAGCTGTAAGGCGATTGGAGATTAATGATGGAGCGTATAATGAAAATGGTTCCGGTTTGCGGCCTGGCGGCAATCACCGCGTTTGGTGCCGAGAGTGTTGTCATCGAGAATCCGGGGCGCACCTTCACCCCTGCTAAGCCGGGGTGCTACGACGTGACGCTGAAGTTCGGCGACGAGAAGAACGCCACGCGCAACTGGGTGAAGGCCGAAGGCCAGCGGTTGATGCTCGGCGAGGTCGCCACGAAGCCCGGCGAGTTTGTCGAGAAGACCTTCACCGTGGCGGTACGCAACCGCGACATGCCCAACGGCGGCAAGGTTGCGCCGATCAACGAGGATGGGTGCAAGATGCTCTGGGACGACCAGTTGCACATTGATGTCTTTACCCACGGCGCCCCGCCCCCGGAACCGCAGATCGTGCCCCTGGCGGAGCCGGTCAGGAAGGTCTTCATCGCGGGCGACTCCACCGCCTGCGACACGGCGGAGGAGTTGTGGATGTGCTGGGGCGGCATCTTCCCCATGTTCTTCAAGCAGGGCATCGCCATCGCCAACTAC
>JAAYLN010000356.1 GCA_012521875.1 Lentisphaerota bacterium
ACCAATCGCGTGGTCTGGGTGGATGCGGAATCGACGAACCACGTGAAGCGCTTCTACGATGCCTGGACGCACCATGACGGCGACGGCGACGGCATCCCGGACGGTCGCGAAGTGCGGCTCTACGGCACCGACAGGCTGCAGTGGGACACCGACGGCGACGGCCTGTCCGACTTTGCCGAGCTTTTCGTGCATGGCACGTCCGCGCTGAATGCCGACTCGGACGGCGACGGGCTTCCCGACGGCTGGGAGGTGCAGTACGGGCTCGATCCTCTGGACGCGACCGGCGCCAACGGGGCCGATGGCGACCCCGACGGCGACGGGTTCACCAACCTCCAGGAATTCCAGATGGGTGGCGATCCTGCCAACCCGGCCATCAACGCGACGCAGCTGATCCATCGCCTGATGCACTGCCGGGGCGACTCCAGCTTGCGGGTGGACGTCGAGGACTCGGAGAACTGCGGCGGGACCAACCCGAACCGGCAGGAAGTCGAGGACGTCTTCAGCGTCGGCCCGCTCATGCACTGCGGCTATCTGCTTTCGCTGACCGTCGAAGGCCGTGTGGAGGACCACAATTCCGGGTTCGACAAGGTGTCCGTGCGGGCATATACCGCCACCGAACTCCAGTCGGAAGTCCCGTTCTTCGAGGGCCACAACAACGGCAACGGCTGCGCGATGGTGGACGAGCAGGCCACCACCAACGTCTGGTTCTGGAGCAACGGCTCGGTCCGGCTGCGGTACGATACCGGCGATGGATTGTACCATACCGACGCCTATGCCGAAATCGTTTCCGCTTCAGAGGTGTCTACATTCGAGGTCCTGGCCATCGAGCCTGACGCTATGACGAATCTCCACGAGATTGAGGATGGCGACGGCAACCCCCGGACGCGTGTTTTCGTGGTTCCGATCGCGCAAGCGCTGGAGTGGCCCGTTGATTCCGTCGTCGTTCGCGCGCTGATCAGTCCCAACATGGACGAAAGCGATCTTCCCGACTGCATGTCCCTTCAGGGCGGCAGTGGCGGAGACAAACTCACCCGGTACGTCAGTCGCACAACCCAGGCCGGACCCTCCAAAACCGAATTCACATTCTCGTGCGGAGGTACGAACGTCGGGTTCACCACCACCGTCTATGTCTACGATGCCAAAGTTGGACTCTTCGCGGATGAAGGCGATTTGCAGAATCTGGAAGTTGGACACAGCTGGGGCCAGTACTCGCTGGATGCATTCGCGCAGGAACTCGTGCCTGAAGAGCATCGGGACTACATTGACTATATTGGGTTCTGGCCTTCGATAGCAGGCAATCCGAGCTGTGTTGGTGATGTGCGTCTGGGGGTTGCTGCTGTCGATGCACACTGGCCTTCAGGTCAGAAGATGTATCCTATCCGGTTTGCTCCTCTTGCATTCGCTCTATCCCAAGTCAAGGCGAGTGATGACAGCCCTCCTTGGTATCACCTTTTCAACTACAACTGCACGGACTATGCAATTGGCATTGGCGAAATCGTCTACGTTTATACAATGGACCCGGATGGCGTGAGTACGCCCTGGGAATTTTCCGCATGGCTGAACAACCATTGAGATGATCTCTATGAAGCGAGGCGTGACAATTACTGCCGCAACGTTGGCCGCTTCAGTGTTGCTGACTTTGCTGTTTTTCGTGGCACGAAAGGCAGACGTCAACGAGCCCCGCCGACGAAATGGGACTCCAGCCGTGAGCGATGGCTTGATGGCAGACTCCTTTCCATTTTCAATGCGCCCGACAGAACGCGATCGATTGCCAGTGGCCGAGCAGTCAAGACAGGAAACAGCGGAAGCATCAACCCAAGCTCATGTGTTGCGCCGGCCGCCCCCCGTCCCGTCTGCGTTCACTACCGTCGCGCCGATCACGGCTGCTGCAGGGCCGGAGATGCAGTCTATTCTGGCCGTTGTGCAGGATGCCACCTTGGCTATCGATGGAATACTGAAAGACCGACACTACCAGATTCATACCCACGGTCCTTCCATTTGGCTCACTGCCGAGGATAGGTCGCGGTCAACAACTTGGCGAGTCTTCCCGCATGGCACAAATAGTGTGGTCGGATCGGTGGAAGCCGTTGTCTTTGCGGATGCGGCGATGCTGGAGAGAGATGATGTGCGCAGCTTTGAAGCGCAGTTCGACCTTGATGGAACCCTGCGCAAGTTTTGGTGGAAAGACAAGCATGAGATTTTCCGGAATCACCAGGACAAATCGTGTGTCGAATATGCAAGAAGGCTTGAGGGACAGACATGGCTCAATATACGCCGTGACTATACTGGGAATGTGCTATCGAGCAATGTGTATGACTGGTCAATGCGGGGTCGAATTATAGGCGGGGATCGTCAACCGTCGCACCGTACCCAACAACTGGGCCCTTCTTCGGCTGAGGAGGCAGCGACTGAGTCGTGGCGCACCCCTCGCCCTTGAGCGCCAAGTTCTCCCCGGCGGTGAACATTGGAGTCAGCCATTTGCCATCTCGGAATGGATGGAGTGACCCGCCTTGGCGATGGGGCGGATGTGAAGGAATTGGAATCGATGATCCTAGGCACTCAGCCGGTCTCATAAACGGCACGGCCTCGCGCCGGAACTCGGTCACCTCGCGTCAACCACCCGCCCCGCCTCCCAGCGGAACGCCGCCTTCTTCAGACGGGTAAGCTTCTGCGAGGCCTACTTCCCCGAGACCTTCAGCCTGCCGTGGTCGCCCGACCACCTGAAGGTGATCGCCAAGATCGAGACCGCCGTGCTGCGCGGCGGACTGTTTGCGATGGCGATGCCGCGCGGCAGCGGCAAGACCACGCTGGCGGAGACGGCCTGCATCTGGGCGATGCTGACCGGGGCCCAGCAGTTCGTCTGCCTGATCGGCTCGGACGCCGGGCATGCCCGCAGCATGCTGGAGAGCATCAAGGTCGAGTTCGAGACCAACGAGCGGCTGCTCGACG
>JAAYLN010000050.1 GCA_012521875.1 Lentisphaerota bacterium
AGTCAACAAGGGCCTTCAGGCCCGCGAAGCCCTTTTTTCCTTGGAAAAAAGGGGCCATGGGAACGGGGCTGAAGCCCCTGAACCACTTCCGCCTGAAGGCGGTACTCTGGCAAGGTGAAATCCTTACGTATGGACAGGTGAAACTTGGCTCTTAGCCCATGCATCACTCCATCACTGCGGCTAGCCGGGACGGCGTCGCCCCACCTGTGCTGGCGCGCTTCCGCAGGAGCTTCCCCGTATCTCGACGACAGCGGGCTTGCCGAGGACGATTATGAAGAAGAGCGAAGCATAACCAATCACAAATCAAAAATCACAAATCTAAAATCCCTTGGCGCTCTTGGCGTCTTGGCGGTTCATCACCTGTGTGCGGCTCGCCGGTCACACCGCGTAGCGGCGTGACGGGGACCATACTTCGCCAAGGCTACGTATGACAGGCGGCTCACCCTACCCTTCGCTTCGCTGTACCGTGAGCTTATGCTTGTGCCGTCTGCACGTGGCTGACGGTACAGACGGAGGGTGGTGAACGAAAAGCCGGAACGCTGGAGCCCGCCGTCCCCGGCGGTAATGTTCTCCATGCTTCCGAACTCCCGAACTCCCGAACTCTCGAACTTCCGAACTTTAGAACTTCCGAACTTCCGGGTAGCCGCCTCTGCGGCGGCTACCCGAGCCCCAGCGCCAGCATGGTGCGGGGATCGTCGGTGATCATGCGCTCGACTCCGTTTGCCGCCCAGTAGCGCACCTGCTCCGGATCATTGACCGTCCATACGCCGACATGGATGCCGGCGGCCTGCGCCTCGCGGACAATTTCCGGGGTCAGGGTGGTGTGGTTGCAGTGGATCCACGGCAGGTGCAGCGCGCGGGCGCGCGCCAGCACGTCCGCCGCATTACCGATCAGCGCCAGTTTCACCTCGGGGGCCAGACTGCGCACCGCCAGCAGGGCGTTGTGATCAAAGGACGAGACCACATACTTCTCCGCCTTGCCGTAGTGGCGCAGCAACTGCACCACGCCCTCGGCGGCCCGCGAGCCGGGTGCCGGGCGCTTGATCTCGATGTTGAGCAGGGTGTTGGTGGGTGCTATGCGCCCCATGGCCTCGCCCAGGGTGGGGATGCGCTCGCCGGCGAAGTCGGCATGGAATTTCGCGCCGGCATCCAGCTTGCGCAGTTCCCGCATGCTCAGCGAGGTGAGCGGGCCCGTGCCGTCGGTGGTGCGGTCGAGCGTGTTGTCGTGGATCGTCATCAGCGTGCCGTCCACTGCCGGATGGACATCCAGCTCAATGGAATCGGCCTTCAGATCCAGCGCACGCTGGAAGGCGGCCAGGGTGTTCTCAGGCGCCTCGGCGCGTGCGCCGCGGTGTGCCTCGATGATGATTTTCTTCATGGTCTATTCCTCAAGCATACGCAAGCTGACCGGGCGCGTGCTGACAACGCCGCTGGCTGTGATCTCGTCCAGCGCGGCATTCAGGCTGGCCTCCGGCGTGCTATGGGTCAGGGCCACCACAGGCACAAAACCATCAGCCCCGGCACCGTTGGCGGCCTTCTGCATTACGGCTGCGATGCTGACCCCATGCTTGCCCAGAATACTGGTAAAGCGGCCCAGCGAGCCGGCCTGGTCCTTGACCATCAGGCGCAGGTAGAAGGCGCTGCGCATCTCTTCCGCGGTACAGAGCCGCGGCTTTTCAAGCGCGGTCTGTGCGGTGCGGACGTGGCGAGGTTGGTTAGTACGCAGGTTGCGGGCGATGTCCGCGATATCGCCGATGACCGTGCTGGCGGTCGGCTCGCGTCCCGCGCCGCGGCCGTAGTAGAGCGTGTCGCCGGACATGTCGCCCCGCACCATGACGGCGTTGAAGACTCCCGCGACCGAGGCCAGCATGTGGTGCAAGGGCACAAGGGTCGGGCCCACGCGCACCTCGACGGCGTTGCCCACACGTGCCACGGTGGCCAGCAGCTTGATGCGGTAGCCGAGTTCCCGCGCATACTGCACATCCACCCCGTCCAGACCGCGGATACCCTCGATGGGCAGGGAGTCCATCGGTACATGGAAACCGTAGGAGAGCAGGGTCAGGATGGCGGCCTTGTGGGCCGTGTCGAAGCCGTCGATGTCGAGGGCCGGATCGGCCTCGGCGTAGCCCAGGCGCTGGGCCTCGGCCAGCACCTCGTCGAAGGGTAGCCCCTCGCGCTCCATGCGGGTCAGGATATAGTTGCAGGTGCCGTTGAGGATGCCGTGGATGCGCACGACGGCGTTGCCTACCAGTCCCTCGCGCAGGACGCGGACGATCGGTATGCCGCCGCCCACGCTGGCGCCGAAGTAGATGTCGACGTTGCGCTTATGCGCGAGGGCGAAGATCTCCTCGCCGTGCTCGGCCAGCAGCTTCTTGTTGGCGGTGACGACGGGCTTGCCCGCCTCGAGCGCCGCCATCATCAGCTTGCGCGCGGCACCGGTACCGCCAATGAGCTCCACGACGATATCCACGCCAGGGTCGGCGATGACCGCCTGCGAGTCCGTCGTCAGCACGCCGGGGGCGACGGTCACGCCGCGCGACGTGGTGATATCGAGATCCGCGATGCGGCGCATCACGATATCCACGCCCAGACGGTCGGAGAGCAGCGCGCGATTCCGCTGCAGACCATCAACCACGCCGGCACCCACGGTGCCGAAACCCAGTAAGCCAACCCCAATCTGCTTCATGACAATTGATCCGGACAGGAGAGTGAAGAATGTGAAAGCGTAAGGGTATCAGGTTCCGCGGCGCGATTCAACACTGTTGAATCGCACTGTCGTGAATCGCGCCGAATCCAGAATCCAGTATCCGGAATGTGTTTTTGAACCGCCAAGACGCCAAGGACGCCAAGAGTTCTGATGTTTGAATCTGGAACTCATGAACTCAGGAAGGGAAGGGGCGTAGGCGGAAGTAGCTTTAGGCAGCGCGCAATGCGATGCCAATAGCGGATTGAAGCTCTTGCCATTGCCGTGTACAATAATCACCAAAGCCAGAATGCGGGTTGTACCCGGTTTTGCCCATGGGACTGTCAGCTTCTTCCATTATAAGGGAATCAGGTGCTAGGGATGAATAAATATGTTTTAGGGTTGGCGGTTAACATTGCACCGTTCATTGCCGTATTTCTCTGGTGCATTGCGGCCGGTTTTGCGTTCATGCATGGCTTTGTTTCGTTGGCCAGCGTGAAAGCCTATCTATGCCTTTTCGCCCTGATGTTGCACGTGCCCCTTGCAGAGCTTATCTTCAGACGGACAGCGTGGCATGACAGCCCCTATATTCACAAGGCATGGTCTGCCATGCCATATCTTCTTCTGCTCGGCACGCTTGTTCTAGTGTGGCTGTTCGTTGACCAGCGAAAGGCAAGGCAAGCGTCATGGGCCCGGTGGGTTTTCTGCATTAGTGCATTTGCCGCATTGGCTGTATTTGCCGTATTTGTTGCAGGTCTTCGGTATCTTGCGGTGGTTTAACCAAGCAGGCGTTGACCGCGGGTTAGTGGTTGGTGGTTCGTCCTCGTCCTCGTCCTCGTCCTCGACCTCGATTCAGACGACAAAGCGTGGAGACAAAGTGTGGGGGACAAGGTGTGGAGACAAGGTGTGGAAACAAGGTGTGGAGACAAGGTGTGGGGACAAGGTGCAAGCGCGAAGCACACACTTAAACCATCCGCTTAAACCATCCGCTTAAACCCACTCTTAATCGGCACGCTTAAACCACCCGCTTAATCCATTTTCGCGTGGATACTCGTCCATTCGCGGTTCCGATTCTCCGTGCCTCTGTGCCTCCGTGTCTCCGTGAGAGAATACAAGCAGCTTTCGACAAAGGCGACAAAGTTACCGACAAGGTTCGCGACAAAGTTGCTGCCAGCCCTGAAGGGGCGCGATATACCAGCTCAGGGCAAGCCCTGGGGAATGGGGCGAAATACAGACAAGCCCTGAAGGGGCGGGATATAGTCATGTAACACGGCGTCGGTCTGCAGGATGCAAGCCGTTGTCGATTGGCGTCGCTTGTCGTGCTTGTTGATCATACGACTCAGTCGTATGATCGAAGAGTGTAAAAGGAGAGTGTAAAAGGGTGATGGTGACGCGGGGACGGCTGGTAGACGCGGCGCCCCCGCCGCGTGCGGATGGGGCTCAAGCGAAAGCCGCAGGGCAGGACTGCAAGCCCACAACTGCAAGGCCCTGCCGCGCTCCATCGCCGCGACAAGCGGGACGCTTGCCCCACCTTCTGCAGCCGCACCGTAAGCCTATGCGGAAGCCATCCTGTGCGCGGCTAGCCGGTCATGCCGCGTAGCGGCGTGACGGGGTCGGCCCGCCTTACCTTTCGGCGGGCAAGGCGGTACTGGCGGGCTCGAGGACGAGGAAGAGGAAGAGAAAGAGCGGAGCCCCAATCACAAATCACAAATCTAAAATCACAAATTCCCTTGGCGCTCTTGGCGTCTTGGCGGTTCAATCTCTTTCGAGGACGAGGACGAGGACGATCCATCCGCATTCCGTCCGCGCTTCATGCACCCCCCCTGTCACCAATCGATTGCTCCCTCGGATCTTCGACGCCATTGACTTGCAGGGGGTGGGGTGGGTATCATTACCACGTACCGTTAACCGAACTGTGAACCGTACCTTTAACCTAGGACGAGGATAAGATGACGAAGCAGAAATGGGAACGCCTCGAGGCGAAGCTTGACGATTTCGATTCCGCTGTGCGGCGTGATGCGCTGGCGGCGTGTGCGGCGATGCGTGGCGAGATTGTGCCGCCTGCGGATGGCGCCATCAACATGCACTGCCACTCCTTCTTCTCCTACAATGCGGAGGGGTGGTCGCCGAGCCGCATTGTCTGGGAGGCGCACAAGGCCGGGTGGTATGCCGCGGGCCTCTGCGATTTCGACGTGCTGGATGGTTTGGAGGAGTTCCTCGATGCCGCACGTGTGGTCGGACTGCGCGCCGCCGTGCATCTCGAGACACGCGCCTACGTCAGCGAATGGAGCGATCTCGAGATCAACTCCCCCGGCGAGCCGGGCGTGGCCTACATCATGGGCGGCGGCTTTCCCGCGCGCCCCAAGCCCGGTACTGCGGCAGACGAGCAGCTCGCGGCCTTCCGGGAGGGTGCCCAGACGCGCAACGAGGGGTTGATCGGACGCATCAACGAGCGCCTGCCGGAGATTGCCGTCAATTTCAACCGCGAGGTGAAGCCCCTGACCCCCGCCGGTGTGGCCACCGAGCGCCACATCATCGCGGCCTACGTTACCCGTGCCGAGCGGCGCTTTGCCGATGTGGAACAGCGGGCGGCCTTCTGGGCGCCGCTATTGGGTTTCGGCGAGGATGTGGCGGCCTGCCGCGCGCTGCTGGAGGATCGCACGGCGCTCGAGGAGCGTGTCCGTGGCGCCCTCGCCAAGCGGGGCGGGATCGGTTACGTGCAGCCGACGCCGGAGTCGTTCCCTCCCCTGGAGCGCTTCATCAACTGGGTGCGTGAATGCAATGCCATTCCGCTGATCACCTGGCTCGACGGCACGCGTGGCGCCGAGAAGGATTGCGCGGCGATGATGGATCTGCTGACCTCCAAGGGGTGCGCGGGCCTGAACATTATTCCTGATCGCAACTGGAAGGACAAGACGGACGCCGGACGCGAGCTGAAGCGTGCCAAGCTTGAAGAGGTGATCACCGAGGCGGCGCGTCGCAATCTGCCGATCAACATCGGTACCGAGATGAACCGCAAGGGTCTGCCGTTTGCCGACGACCTCAACGGCCCCGTGCTGGGACGCTACCGCGAGCTCTTCATGAAGGGTGCCCGGATCATGGTGGGCCACACCATTCTGGCCACCTATGCCGACATGCCCTACCTGGGGCCGCGTGCCGAGGCGATCTTCGCCGACCCGGCCGACCGCAACAACTTCTTCGCGGCCGTCGGCGCCCTGCCGCCCATCACGCACGAGCTGGCCGACCAGCTTCTCGACGCCGGTCCGGAACGCGCCCTGGGGTTGCTGGGCGGCCTGGTCCACAAGCAGAAATAAGAAGAGGCTCTTGCAAAACCCCTTGCACACACACGAGGGATATTGCAAGGGGCTTCAGAAATAAAAAAACCGCGCCACCAACCGGTGGCGCGGTCATGCCTTACTTAGGCAACGCTTCGGGCTACTTGGCCAGCACCGCGTCCTTGCAGGCCTTGGCCATGCGGAACTTGGCCGACGTCTTGGCGGGGGACTTGATCATCTCGCCCGTGGCGGGATTGCGGACCATGCCAGCCTTGCGCTGGACCTTGATCAGCTTGCCCAGACCCGGGAGCGTGATGCCCTTCTCGGCCTTGGCGCCGGCATAGGCGATCGCCAGCAGGGTCTCGTAGCCGGTCTTGGCCTGTGCCTTGGTGATCCCAGACGCATCCGCAATTGCGGCGAAAATCTGGGTCTTGGTGGTCGGCACATTCTTGGCCGTGAAGGCGACAGCCTTCGGCGCTGCGGGCGCTACGGCCTTCGCCTTGGGGGCGGCCTTGGCCTTGGGGGCTGCGGCCTTCGCCTTGGGGGCTGCCTTTACCTTGGCTGCTGCTGCCTTTGCCTTGGGGGCTGCTGCCTTTGCCTTGGGGGCTGCGGCCTTTGCCTTGGGGGCTGCGGC
>JAAYLN010000357.1 GCA_012521875.1 Lentisphaerota bacterium
CGCATCGCGCATGACTCCGCGCCAATCCGCGTCATCCGTAGCTAAAAAACCAGTCGCATCCTCCGCATCGCGCATGACTCCGCGCGAAGTTCCACCAATCACAAATCTAAAAATCACAAATCTAAAATCCCGCGGCACCACTCACTACCCACCCCTGTCACCGTTCCGCGAACCGGAGAAATCAGGGGCGCGTTTCCCGTCAAACGCCCTGCGCAGGCGCTTGTCGGAAGAGCTGGAACTGCGCCGGGAAGGAGAGTCCAGACCGTACTTGCGGAGCGTCTCGCGTCTGGCCTCGCGTCCCGCCTTCCACTCCTCCCATGTGATGCGGATTTCCCTAGCCATTCTCCACCTCCGCCTTGAGACGCCGGAGTTCTCCCAGGATGTTGAAGTCGGGCATGGCTGCCAAACGCTCGACCTCTCCCCAATCCGTGGACGGATCATCAAGGCTGGAGGCCAACATCTGCTTGGCGGCTTTCAGCGCCTCGCCGGATGGTTGCGGGTAATATGCCGCCAGCACCCTCTCCACCAGCGCCAATTCCCGTGGCATCAATGTCACGGGGCCATACGGGGTCTCGATTGTCCGAAACGGAGCGCGCGACTCGTTCTCGAGGACTCCCAGCATGTCCACGAAAAGACCGCACACCCGCCAGCTCCTGGGCCCCCCCGTGGCACCGACCCTGGCCATGATATCCTGCGCCAGCCTGAGGGGCATACGGAGTTCCCGTCGGCAGAAATCGATGTCACCCGACATGTATCCACCCTCGGTGTAGAATTCAATTGCCGATCCTCCGACGACAATGAGCTGGTACCCGGCCTCGGCAAACAAGGCGGACACCAGACCGGCAAGCTTGAGCGCACGCTCAAGCAAATCGCCGGTCGAGGAGATGTCGGCTATGGCTTCGCTGATGTTCACGCCTGTATCCTACCATAATGCACAAATGTCAGGCTACAGCAATCGTTCATATCCGCGGCCAGCCGGGATGGCGTCGCCCCACCTGCGCTGGCGCACTTCTGCGGAAACACCCCAAACACTCGCCCCCCATCGCCCCCCATCGACGACAGCGGACTCGTCGAGAAAGAGGACGAGCGAAGCACCACCAATCACAAATCCTGTAATCCTGCTAATATGCGGCCGCAAAGCGGGAAATCCTGTCAAAATAACCAGTCGCAGCTTCCGCATCGCGCATGACTCCGCGCCAATCCGCGTCATCCGTAGCTAAAAAACCAGTCGCAGCTTCCGCATCGCGCATGACTCCGCGCCAATCCGCGTCATCCGTAGCTAAAAAACCAGTCGCAGCCACCGCATCGCGCACGATCCCGCACGCAGCACCACCAATCACAAATCACCAATCCCAAATCCCAAATCTAAAATCCCCCGCACCCCCATCCACGAAATCCTGAAATCCTGTCATCCTGTCAAATAAAACCAGTCGCAGCTTCCGCATCGCGCATGATCCCGCGCAACATCAATCCCAAATCAAAAATCTCAAAACACAAATTAAAGTGCCTCAGCGCGCGGCACGGCGGCGCGCCTCCAGATAGGCGCGCACAAAGGTATCGGCGGGCTCGTCGGTACGGCAGAGCCGGTAGTCGATCTTCAGCTCGGCGCAGGCCTGGCGGTATGTGTCCAGAAAGGCCCCGAAGGCCTCGCGGTAGGCATCGGCCAGCGCCCGCGGATCGGCGATCAGGCGCTCGCCGGTCTCCAGATCGCGGAACTCCGCCCCGCGCTTGAGCGACAAGTCGAGCTCGACCGGATCGAGCACATGCAGCACGATCACGTCGTGATGGTTGCCGCGGAAGTGGGCAAAGGCCTTGACGAGCTCGTCGGGATCGTCAAGCAGGTCGGAGATGATCACCACCAGCGCGCGGCGGCGGATCGACTCGGCAATCTGGTGCATGACCGCCGCGGCGGCGGTCTTCCCGCCGGGCTCGGTCTGCTGCAGCACGGTGAGCGCATGGTTCAGGCTGTTGAAGTCGTTCTTGCAGGGCATGCTGACATCGAGCTGCCCGCTGAAGACATGGAGTCCTACCGAATCGCGCGCCCGCAGCACGACGTAGCCGATGGCCGCCGCCAGGGTGCTGGCATACTGGAACTTGGTAGGCCGTCCGGGATCGCCGCTGTAGGCCATCGAGCAGCTGCGGTCAACGAGCAGATAGACACGCAGGTTGGTCTCGTCCTGGTAGCGGCGGATATAGTACTTCTCGGTGCGTCCCAGCACCTTCCAGTCGATACGCTTGATGTCGTCGCCCGGCAGGTAGGCGCGGTGGTCGGCAAACTCGGTGCTGGCGCCCTTCTGGGCACTGCGGTGCCGTCCGGCCAGATTACCCTCGACCACGTAGCGCGAGCCGAGCACGAGGCGGTTGAGGCGCGCCATCTGCGCCGGGTTGAGAAAGGCACGGATGCCGCTCTCGCTCACCGCCGCCCCTCCCCCGGCGGCAGCGCCACCAGCCAGAAGTCGTCGTCGCTGAAGAGGGCGAAGCGCCCGCCACTGTCGATGGCGGCGAAGAGGAGTCCGCCGACGCGTCCCCCCTCCTGGATGGTCGCGGTACGACCACCCGCACCGCCAATCCGCACCTGGGCCATGGCAGGCGCGCCAGTGCCGCGCCGGACAAAGCTGACTTCCGTCGCGGGCGGACGCAGGGCCAGTGCGGCGCCCAGTTCAGATGGCTTGCGCCCGATGGCGCGGCTGTAGAGTATATAGCGCTGCGGGCTATCCAGCCGCAGCCGCCGGAACGCCTGAAGCTGGTAGATCCAGGCATCGCCCAGCCGGTCGCGCAGAGGCGGACGGCGCTCCTTCGGCCAGGTCTCGAAAACCTTCAAATCATCCGGATAGGCGACCGCCTCGCGGTAGTGTGCCGTGAGCGCATCCACAACCTTTTCACGGTCGAGGCGTGTGAGCCAGCGGCGGGCCATGGTCTCGGATGCCGTGCGCAGCGGGTCGGCGGGCGCGCGCCCGGCCAGCACGCTCTCGTAGGCCGCGACCGCCTCGGCTGTCCGTCCCGCCTGCAGCAGGTGCCAGGCCTCGATGGTGCGCGCCGCCGGCAGATAGCGTCCTAGCAACGGACCGCCATCCGCTCCGGTATGCCGCGCCGCCTCGCGGCAGGCCGTGATCACTGCCGCATGAGTGTCGGCAGTGGCCTGGCGGTGCAGCGACCAGAGCCGCAAAAAGGCATCATCATGCGGGGCGGCAGCCGCGCCGGCGGGCACGAGACACAAGAGCATCACAAGCAGCAGCAGGGAGTGCTGACTAATTACGAATCCCTTGATTTTTTGAATCAGGAACTCATGAAATCTGGAATTTTTTTTTGTAAACCGCGCCTTCTTGCACCCTTCTTGAGTTCTTGAGTTCCTGGTTAATGCGCGCGGGGAATAAATCACCAGTCCCGGCAGCAGCGGCAACGCCAGTCCGCCGCAGCGGAAGGCAGCGGAAGGCGACGGTAAGATGGAGATGGTGCGTGGCATGCGGAGGTGACGCTAGCGGGTCAGGGCGAACATCAGGATATTCTCGCCCAGCAGGAGCGAGTCGGTATAGCCGAGGCTGTAGGGTATCTGCGCCAGTTCCCAGCCCCCCGCCATTCCGCGCGGACTGTAGATCACGGCCACATGCCCGTCGTGCTTCCAGAAGAGGAGCTCGGGCTCGACCAGCGACTTGCCGCTGAGCTGACGCAGCGCGTCGGTAGGCGTGAGCTGCGTGATCTTGTTGGGCATGGTGAAGATGGGGTGGTTGCGCAGGGGTGCCTCGGGAGTCACGCCGGGGAGTACCGCGGCCATCGTCTCGCGGAAGGCGCGGTCGAAGGCCTGGCGGCCGCAGCAGGCCTCGGCAATCAGCATGCCGCCGCCCGTCAGGTAGGCGCGCAGGGCGGCGATCTCCTGCGGCGTCAGCTTCAGGCGGTCGTGCCCCACGATGTAGAGCACGGGCACATCGAAGAGCGCGGGATCGGTCAGGCGCAGCTCGCGCGACGCGAACTTGACCGGGATCTCCGTCTTGCGGTTGAACTCCTTGAGCAGCATGGAGAGGCCCACGTGGCGGGTTTTCCACTCGCCATCGTAGATCACCTGCGCGATGGACATGCTGCCGGCCGTCGTGGCATCGCCGGCATCCTCGTACTTCACCTGTCTGGCAAGCTGCCGCGTCCAGTTCTGGATCGTCGAGGCATACGCCACGAGGTTCATCCCCAGCCGCTGCGCCGACTCCGGGGCGTAGGCCAGGATGTTGTCGTCCTCGTATGGATCCCAGCCCGACTCCATGCCGAAGCGCGAGATGAAGCAGACGGTACGGCAGTCGATCGTCACGCCCTCCAGCCACGGCTCGCTGCTGGTGTAGCCCGAGGCACGCACGCCGGGGCGGTACTGCACCTGGTCGATGTCGTAGTAGGAATGGAAGACGGCGTGGTCGGCGGCCAGCCGCTGCACGGGTGTTTCGGGGAAGACCTCGCCCATGATGCGCAGGGCCGAGTCGTAGAAGGGCTTCGAGCCCATGCCGGCATTGAGGATCAGCGTGCCGCCGCGCAGCAGGTATTCGCGCAGCTTGGCCTTCTCCTGCGCGTTCAGGTGCCAGTGGAAGTGACCGGAGCGGTAGAGAATGGGGTTCCTGGCTGGGTCGGGATCGATCTCGGCGAAGGATTTGTGATCGCAGTCGTAGTTGACATCGGCCATCGCCTTGAGGGCGTTGAGCAGGTTGTTGAGGTCGTTCGGGCGCGCGTTCCAGTCGATCTCGCCATACTCCGAGGTCAGCTTGGTGAACATCACCGGCGGTCTGGGGGGATTCTTCTTCTCCGAGCGGCTCTGCGGCTGGGCCGGCGGTCCGGGGTACGGGATGAAGGTCTCGCCACCGCTGATGTTGGCCGGTGGCGGCGGCGGGGCCTTGGGACGCGGCGGCGGGACGAAGCCCGGCTCATTAGAGCCATCACCCTCGAAGATGATTCCGGCACCCGCGGCGCAGGCCAGCAGAATGGCGCCCGCGCCCGCCGTGATGCGTCTGAAGACCGATGATCGTGCAGTCATGACGGCAGCCTCTTTATTGATATGACGAGTTTAACAAAGAACAGCGCCAAGAGACGAGGAGAAAGTAATTGGAGAAGTTCTAAAGTTCGGAAGTTCGGAAGTTCTAAAGTTTGGGCTGGCACCTGTACCGAACCACCCCGCCTGCCGTACCAGCACAAGCTTACGGTACAGCACCGGAAGGTAGGGCGAGCCGTCCCTGTCTGCCGCTACGCGGCATGACCGGCGAGCCGCACACAGTTGATAAACCGCCAAAACGCCAAGAGCGCCAAGTTTAAGTCAATATTCCGACTAGCCGCCCCGGCCGGAGTACCGCCTTCAGGCGGAAGTGGTTCAGGGGCTTCAGCCCCGTTCCCATGACCCCTTTTTTTAAGAAAAAAAGGGCGCGCGGGCCTGAAGGCCCTTGTTGGCTTCCGGCTGAAGCCGGCACTCCGACGCGACTGCGGCACCCACGCAAAACCAACGGCAAAGGAAAAACGAGGGCTGAAAGCCCAGCCTATCAGTAGCGGATGGGTGCCTTCTTCCAAGACTATATCCCGCCCCTATAGGGCTAGTCATTTTTTCGACCTTTACCCAGGGCGTTGCCCTGGGCTGGTATATCGCGCCCCTTCAGGGCTGGCATTCACAACCCGTCGGCTTCCCCTCCCCCTCTATTGACCTTATTGACGAGGTTTCCCGCCTTGCGGGCGCATAAATCGACCTTGCTGACACTATTGACGGGGTGGTGCGACGAAGCGAGTCACTTTCAATGTAGTCAACAGCATGTCTTCCCGTCACAAACGCCTTTCGGCTGTTGGTACGTTTTGGACCAGCCCTCGATGAAGAGGGGGAGCCCCTGCTTACGAAGCGGTCACAAACGCCTTTCGGCTGTTGGTACGTTTTGGACGAAAGCGCGCCGCACATTGCGAGGCAGGGCATCGGCGGAGGGTCACAAACGCCTTTCGGCTGTTGGTACGTTTTGGACTGTAGCATAAAATAGTGCCGTTTTGCAATGGAAATAAGCGTGTTTTTAAGCCATTTCGGAGGGAGACGTGTTTTGGGGGTGGCGTCAACCTCAAAAGCGGACTGGAAAACGGGACGAAAACGCATCTAAATCGCTGATTGCCAATGGTTTATGCGGTTTCGGAGGCAGAGGGCGGTTTTTGATGGTTTCCGTCTCCCTCCGAAAATCCACCAACCATCAACCACCAACCACCAACCACCAACCACCAACCACCAACCATCAACCACCAACCAGAACGCCGGATTCAGGACAAGGCGGAGTGCATAGTGGCTCCTGTCAGCGGATGGCGGCGGCGAGCAATTCCTTCAGGCGCGGCAGACCGGCCTGATCGATTACTTTGATATTGGCCTCTTCGGCACGCCGCTTGTCCCCGTCCCTGACGCGACGGAACGAGACGAGTATGCCACGGATCCGCAGGCCGCCGGCTTTGCGCAGGGCATCGAGTTTGTAGATCGCGGCGGCGGCCAGATTGTCGCCGTCGAGGCGCTTCGTCTTGCACTCCACAAAGAACAGACGGTTGCGCAGACAGAAATGTCCGCGCCACTCTGGGATAGGTCCCGCAATGGCGGATAGGTGGCGAAATGGGCGGGGTTGGCCATTACAGGGCCTGGTTTGCGGCTCGCCGGTCACACCGCGTAGCGGCGTGACAGGGACCATACTTCGCCAAGGCTACGTATGACAGGCGGCTCGCCCTACCCTGCGGTTCGCTGTACCGTGAGCTTGTTCTGGTGTGACTCGCGGTACACTTAGTCCCTACACTTAGTCGCAACTCTTAGTCGAATACACTTAGTCGCTTACGCTTAGTCCAAACACTTAGTCGAAATGTGGGGACAGAGGGGAAGACTAAGTGCAGCGACTAAGCGTAAGACGACTAAGTGTAAAGCGACTAAGTGTAAGGCGACTAAGTGTGGAGACAAAGTGTGGAGACAAGGTGTGTCGCCGCCACCCCCTATCACTAGCCCATTGCATCAATGCAACATCAGCATTGTGCCGTTAGGCCATTGGATATGCCCCGTGTCTCCAGCCACAACCTTATCTTCGATCTGTCGCTTCACGGCTGGCGGCGGACTCAAAACCGCTGGCGCACGTAGTGCGCCGCGCGGGGTGATCGTACCGGGCGGTTTGTATAAGTACCGGGCCTTTTGCACGCATACACCGCGTCTATCACCTCACCTTTTACACTCTTCGATCATACGACAGAGTCGTATGATCAACGCGAGCGAGACAGAGGCAGATCGCCCCCTGTTCCTAAAACCGTATCCGGCCCGTCAGGGCTTGTCTGTCTTTGCCTCGTTACTCAGGGCGTTGCCCTGGTCTGGTGTATCTTGTCCCTTCCGTGCTCTTGCATCATATGCTCCAACCTTTTGTCGAGTTCATTGCAGTCATCAATTCGGATAAGTTGGACTGAATACTTGCGTAATGTGCTGGTTCGGTCTTCCATTTTCATCCGGGGTTAATTGGCCCCATTCTCCACAGGAAGATGAGGATCGCAACAAGATAGATTCCAATTGCAGTTCCCAAGGCATTAATAACGTATGCCGCGATTCTCCGGAGCCCCGTTATATCACTCATTCGGGTCATGATGATGGCGAGGACTTGAAACGCGACTATTAGCGGGCTGCCTAGCGTGAGCGCAATGGCAATCAATCCACCTTCGAGTGGATGCGAAAGGTTCAGCCGGGCGCATATCACGAATGAAGCAAGCAATCCGGCCAGGCATACTGTCAAAACAATGCCGGCAATTGACGTTCCTCGTACTATGTCCCATTTCATGTCTTCTGGCGACCCAACGTGTTATTGAGCGCACTTCTGCCATGGAAATACAACTCACGTACATTGAACATAGGTTTTGCGGGGTGATTTGTCAAGCAACGCAGGCCGACAGCAAAGCTGGCCCAGTTCCTCAGACGTATCGCCGGGAAGTTCTGGCGCGGGATTCCCGCGCACTTCCCGCGCGTGGCTATGGATGAGCATGTAGGGAAAAAGCCCGTCTGTATTCGTTGAGAGTTCGGTCACTTGACCAACAGGACGGTCGCGGCACCCGGATAGAAGAGAACCAGACGATTGGTATCGATCCTTACGCTCCAGCCATCCTCGATATTTTTGACATCCGGCTTGTTCGAGAGCGTCCCTGAAGTGCAGGTGGCCAGCACGTATTCCCGCTCGCGGTCGAGTTGTCCATCGGTTTGCAGAGAGACATCGGCAGTGGCCAGCGAACAGTCGCCGGAGATTGCCAGCACGCCGCTGGTCTCGCCTACCACCCAGGTGATGGGGCGTCCGGCGAGATCGGCGGATGCCACATCAAGCCGGCCCTGGCGGATCACGAACCCGCCGGCCGTGGTGGAGACGCCGCCGGTGAGCACAACCTCGCCGGCCCCGTCCTTGATGATGTCGCCGGTGCCGGTGATGGCGCCCGAGCACGTCACCCTGCCGCCCGCAGGGGCACTAAAGGCTACATTAGTTTGCAGCGAAATGTCGCCCGTGAACACCGAGAAATCTGCCGTGGCTCCACCAATGATGCGTTCTCCCGCACTTAGGTTATCGGCCACGACGATGCTGTTTGTAATCGTCCGTGCCCCTTGAGCCAGCACCGCGACATCCGGATCGGGAACATCGTTCACGCCCGGGATAAAGCCTTTTGACGTGTTCGTAGCTGACTTGGTCGCCATGAAGGCGCGTCCGGCATACTCCACACCGTCGGTCACGAGGATGCGAGCGCCGGGCAGATAGTAGTCTTGATCACAAATCTCCATTCGCTTGGCAGTCGCATCGACCTTGTAGATGCGAGCAACTGAACCGTCCGCCACGTCCGGCGTGTAATAGACCTTGTCGCCGGGAACCAGCGTTACGCCGTCAATTACGAACATCTCATCACTTGTGGTCCATGCCAGTCTTTCGTTCGTCTCTTGCTTGATATTGGCATTTATGTAGCCGAAAGTGCGGTCAGCATAGACGCGCACCACAATTTGCGTTGGCACAACCCCACCGAGGTTGATCGGCTTGGTGCCAGCGGCATTGTCGTGCCCCAGATACGCTCGCGCCGAACGGACATTGATACCGTGGTCGGTGACATTGGCGTTGTTGCCTTCGAGATAGACCTCTCCGCCGCCGGTAATTTCTAGCGGCTGGTTCTGGTCATTGTTCATTGTGAACGCGCCGGTAAAATGCACCTTCCCGCCTGCCGGCGCATTGAGAAAGATCGGCAGATCGGTGTTGCCCGTCAGATTGCCATTGAAATAGGCTTCCCCGGCATCAAGCATGCCGAGCAGCACGGGCACCTTGTGTTCCAGTGTCATGTTGGAGTTGACCGTGATGCCGTTCGTTGCCGTCAGACCCGTGTAATAGCCAGCCGTGTCTCCTCCGAAATGCACTCCAAGCACATTGGCCGTGCCGAGGGCGTTGGAGTGTGCCACCGTGAACACACCGTTCGGGAAGCAGATGGCGGGCAGACCGTTGGTTACTAGCCCGGAGTTGTCGCCGGAGAAGTAGTTGCGCTGCTTTTCTGGGTGATGCGAACGGTGCTGCGAAGAGGAGGTCATCACGTTGCCGAACGAGAGTGTCTTGTTCGCAAACGCTCCGGACATCGGCGATGCCCAATCGTAGTTCCAGGCGTTATCCACGATATTGACGGCGACCTGGAGCTGCACCTTCATGAGTTGCGTGGTGTCCGCCCAGTCGAACCTGATAGGTGCGACGATCTTGATCTCATACGGGTTTTTGGCGGTTTCGGCAGTGATTCTGAAGGAAGAAGGTGCCGGATATGGTTCGTCCGTTGGATAGAATTCAATAAGTCCTGGTGCCTCAAGCAGTGTGAATAGGGAAGTCTTCACAAAGGAGGTAGTGCAGTTTGTGCGGATTTTGCCCCTGAACTCTGCCGCGTTATTGGCGTTGGGGGCGAAGGGCGTTGTTCCGGAAACGGTAACGACCACGTCTTCCGGCGCGGCAATCTTCCTCGAGAAGGTGAGCGTGTTATTGTTCACGTCATTACCGCTTGCGAGATAGCTCTTGTTCATCCACGTCTGCGAGGCGGTGAGATAGACATCGGTGCTGAACTTGATGCCAAGTGTGTAAGCGGTGTCGTCCATCTCGATGCCGCCCGCGCCGAGCGTGACCGAGCCCCCACTAAGCGTTACGGCATTACCGCTAGAGTCGTTTTTCACCGTCGAGGCCCGGAGATAGAAGCCCTTCACGCTGATATCGGCATGGGTACCGCTAAGGGTGACCGTGTAGGCACTCTTCCCTGCCGGCAGAATCACGGTCGCCGTGCCGTCGTTCGGCGGGATGTCACCCGTACCATCGTCATCGAGATCCATCCAGTTGACGGCGTCCTTCCAATTACCGTGGCTGGGGTTGAGCCAGCAGTAACGGAGGTCACAGAAATCCGCCTGGATCTCCATTGGCCCAGTCACTCTGAACGCGTAGGGATTCTTCAGGGTATCCACCGTCAAGCTCGCGGGCGATATCCATCGCCGGAATTCCTTTCCTGCCGCCGGCACCGCCGTCAGCATGACCGTTTCACCATCGCCAATGAATCCGCCACCTGTGACTGTGCCTGCGTCAGTGTTCATCGAAGTTGCGTCGATCAGGAAATAGCGGTTGTGCTGCCATTCGAGGTTGGCGGAAGTGCCCGCGACATGTGTGAATGAACACGTCGAACCCGTGCCGGTGGTGGTCGTCACAGTGTTATCCGCCGCAATTATAGTGAGTTTCCAGCCCGTGTAGCTGAATCGTTCCGTTTCAGAAACGACGATGTTGGTCGAAGGCGCGGTACATGTCACCGTCCCCGCCGAAATGACGCTCGTTCCGTAATCCGGCGAGACTACGCCGACCTGATATGCTGAGGAGGATGTCACGGTAATCGTGTCGGTGACAACGTTCTCCGCGACCGCCGCGGCTGTCACGTATCCGCTCAAAGCCTGGCTCTCGTAGTCCGCCTTGACCCAGGCTTCCGTGGGCATCGCATCCCGGAAGCGGAGCTCATCCTGCCAGCCCGAAAGCGCGGTCGTCGTGTTGACGCTCACGACGTTCCCGATCGAGAATTCCTGGTTGTTCTCCGTTGGTGCGGCGGGAAGCGCTCCCGTCCCCTTGCTCTCACCTTGGAAATAGACCGTTGCGTTCTGGCCGTTGTAAACAACGGTCACATGGCACCATCCGGCAGTGTCCATGTTCACGCCCACCGGGAAGCTCTTCGCGCTGCTGCCTGCTCCGTAAACGTAGATCTGGCTGGCGTTGCCGTTGGCCACATGCCATCCGTTGGGGTCGCCCGTACTGCTCTTGCGCGCGAAAAACACCTGGTTGCCGTTGCCTTGCGCCAGATCGAACCATCCCGAAACCGCAAAAGTGTCGCCCACTCCGAGGTTGTTGTAGTTACAGCCGACAAGTCCATTCCCCGCCCATTGCGCCGTATTGTTAAGGCCTCGTGCACGACCGATCACGCCGGATGCGTAGGAGACGATCTGTGCGAGATTCCCGCTGCCCCCCTTCTTTGGAGTCGCATTGAAACCGTAGCACGAGGAATCGAGAGCCAAGAAATCCGTGGTTCCCTGATTCTCCGTCTCGTTCAGATGGAAAACCGCAAAGTACCCAGCCGGTTTCCAGACGGTGCCGTTGGTGGTGTAGGCGGGCGCGGATGCGATGGCGGCATCACCGAAACGCATCTTGAACTGATGGTTCGCGACGAGCGCGGGAATACGTACCCAGGCGAGCGATTCCTGGCCGACGCCGGAATTCCACTCGTCGATCTCATGCGGATAGACCGTTTTGCCGTCCAGCGAGGTGAACATCAGATCCTTGCCGTCCGCCTGGCACTTGTCATAGGAGAATCCGCTGATTTTCGCAGCGGAAATCCTAACCAGTAGCGGAAAATCATTCAGTGTCTCATCGGCGGTGTATCCCGCCACGGTGAGCGTGGTCTCGTACTTGAAACCGCCAATAACGGTGCCTGCCACTACCAATGCAAGTGCAACCGCAGTGATGATCTTGCCCTTCATGATGTGCTCTCCTTAACTTGCCCTACTTCTTCCCGAGAATCTCCATAATCCTATCCCGCAACAGCGCGAGATGCCTGGCGTCGGCGTACTCGACGGTGTCGTTGACCAGGCCGAGTCCAAGCTGCTTGAGCGCGCCTTCCAGATTGTCCTTGAACCTCACCGTCGCGATCTCATGATAGAGGGCGGGATAGCTCTTTTCAAGATTCTTGCCGGACGCCTTCCATGCGACGTAGTCGGCGACCTGCGGCAGCGGCAGGACAATGACCGGCGCGAAAACCTGGCAGAATGCCGCAAGCTCGCGGAGCGAATCGGACTCCTTCGCCGCCTGCGCCTCGATCGCGGCCATGCGCTGCAGCGGAATCAGGTTCTTGCTCACGTCCTCGACTTCGCGCTGCGCGGCATCGGAGGTTGCACGGAGCCGCAGATCGGCGATCTTCCTCTCCAGTTCGTCCAGACGCGCGGCCCACTCCCGCCTGCCGGCCAAGGCCTTGCGTGCCGTGATCGCCTCGTCCAGCACCTTGCGCTGAATCCCGGTCAGGACGGAGCGGTCGACGGTCAGCGCAACGGGCTTGTCCTCCGGGGAAACC
>JAAYLN010000358.1 GCA_012521875.1 Lentisphaerota bacterium
CATGCGCCGCATCAATACACCGCGGAGACCGCGGGCTCCAAAGCGCATCCGAAGCGAACGCGAGGCCGGAACATTCGCTTGCTCCTCCGCTTGCGACAAAGCTCTCGCGACAAAGCAGCGCCTGTACGGGCGGCACGCATGCCGCCCCCGCCGCCCACGGCGGCGGCACTGCCTACTGCCTACTGCCTACTGCCACTGCCTACTGCTACTGCCGCCGCCCCGCCGGGGCGGTGGCCCACCCTATACCCCATCCGGCTCGTCCGCCCGCGCCTCGGGCGGCGCGATCGCGGCGCCGTAATCCTGGCGGCATGCCTCGCGGAAATTGATGTTGAAATCACGCACCGTTGGACAACGCCCGGCCGTCTCGAAGGCCAGCGCCCACTCCAGAACCTTGCCCACACGCGGCGGGAAACCCACCAACGGCGGATGCGGCATGAAGGCGAGCGTCTCCACTGTGGGATCCGGCGCGTTTGGCAGCCGCCCGGACATCATCTGATGCGTCAGTACACCAAGTGAATAAACGTCCGTGCGCGCATCCAGTTCATCACCGCGGAGCTGTTCCGGGCTCATGTACACCGGCGTGCCGATCACGTAGTCGGGAATCACGCGCTGCCGGTTCATGAGGTCGGCGATGCCGAAGTCTATGAGCTTCAGCACGCCGTCCTCGGAGATCAGCACGTTGCTCGGCGTGATGTCCTTGTGCAGCACGCCCTTGCGGTGCGCGTATCCCAGCGCGTCGGCCATAACGCCGACGATCTGCAGCACCAGATCGAGGGGCACCAGCCCCTGGGGCATCTGCGCCATGTACTTATGGAGGGAGACACCGGGGACATACTCCATGATGATCAAAAACTGGTTCTGGCGCTTCTCCAGGTTGTAGAACCGCACAATGTGCCGGTGCAGGAGCTGCAGGCTGATGCGCGTCTCCTCCTTGAGCTGGTTGATGGCCTCCTGGTCCCGCGAGAACTCGTGGTTGAGGAGCTTGACCGCCACCTCCATGTCGAGCAGCCGGTCGTAGGCGCGGTAGACACGTCCCATGCCGCCCTCGCCGATCAGCTCATCAAGCTGGTAGCGCCCCTCCTCGGCCGGCGGAGTAGATGATAAATTCGCGGTCATGGATGGCTTGATCCGCAATTGCATGCCGCTGGGCGTGATGATGCGGCGCGGAGGTGGTGCCGCCGGAGGCGCCGCGGCCGGATCATCGGGCGAACGTGGCGTTTGCAGCAGGGTGTTGACCGCGCGCTTGAAGGCAAGCACATTCCAGGGCTTGGCAATGAACTGGTCGCCCCGGTTCTCCTTGATCAGGGTGTTGGCCAGATGCTGCGAGATGGGTGTTCCCGTCAGGAGTATCCGTGCCGCGGCATTGCGCGTCATGCTCTCGGAGTGCAGCCGCCGGAAATCGAGATCGTCAAGGTTCAGGTCGCAGATCCAGAGGTCGATGGACATATTGAGCAGCACATACCTAGCCCGTGCAATGTCGTTCACCACCACGGGAATGCACTGAAGCCCCTCCATCGGCTTAATAGCCTGGGAAGGCGCCTGACTGTCCAACATCAGTACAATCTGCATTGTTTACATCTCGTTCACCTGCGGGCGCGAGCCGCCGCGCCAACCGTGGTTCAAGATACCGACCAGCGTGCCGGATGGAAAGCAAAATGTGCATGTATCCTTGCCATTAAACAAGGAATGTGAGAATCTAGTGGGCATTTCAACTGGTTCGTTTGTCCCCACCCAAGGATTTTCCCATGGCCCTGAATCTTGTCCGGAACATTGATGACCGCATACCTGTCCGCCACGTCCTAATCAGCGTCTCGGACAAGAGCGGGCTCGACACCCTCGTGCCCGCCCTCGTCAGGCTGGCGCCCGGGGTCAGGCTCTACTCGACCGGCGGCACCTACACCGCCATCCGCACGCTCCTCGGCGACGATCTGGCCCGCAAGCACCTCGTCGCGGTCTCGGACTACACGGGCCAGCCCGAAATGCAGGGCGGGCTGGTCAAGACGCTTGACTTCAAGATCTACCTTGGGCTGCTCTCCGAGACCTACAATACCGCCCATCAGGACGACCTGAAGCGCACCAGCGCCGTGGCCATCGACATGGTGGTGGTCAACCTCTACCCCTTCCGCCAAACCGTGGCACGGGCAGGCGTCACCCCCGAGGAGGCGCGCACCAACATCGACATCGGCGGCCCCTGCATGGTGCGGGCCGCCGCCAAGAACTACCTGCGCGTGGCGTCGGTCACCGATCCGGCGGATTACGCCGCACTGACCGCCGAGCTGGCGGCACACCAGGGCACGCTGGGACTCGATACCCGCTTCAACCTCATGCGCAAGGCCTTCCGCCATACAGCGGACTACGATACCGCCATCGCCGACCATTTCGCCTCCCTGACCCCCGCGCAGGCGCGGGCGACCTACGAATTTCCCAACTGAGCGGCTGGCACGCCGCGGACGCCATGATTGATCTGCACACCCATTCGACCTTTTCGGACGGCACCGACACACCGGAACAACTGGTGTGCCGCGGCCGCCGCCTGGGTCTGACGGCTCTGGCGCTGACCGATCACGACACCCTGCACGGCGTACCCGACTTCCTAGAGGCCTGCCGCGCCCAGCGCCTGACCGGTCTGGCCGGCGTGGAACTGAGCGCCGACGTGCCCAGGGGCACGCTGCATCTGGTGGGACTGGGAATTGATCCGGCCTGCGCCGAGCTCAACGAGGCGCTCGACCGCGTAATGGACGGACGCGACTGGCGCAACCACCGCATCCTAGAACGGCTCCATGAACTCGGGCTCGAACTGACGTGGGACGAGATCGCGGCATTCGCCGGCGAGGACGTCATCGGACGTCCGCATTTCGCCCATGCCATGGTCAGGCGCGGCTGGGTTGCCAGCACACAAGAGGCCTTCGACCGCTATCTGGCCAAGGGAGCGCCCGCCTATGTCGACCGCTACCGTCTCACGCCGCAGGAGGCGCTGCGCCTGATCCGCGTGGCGCACGGCATCGCGATCCTGGCCCATCCCGACTCCTGGATGCCCGACCCGCAGGAGCTCGATGCCGCACTGGCCGAACTCAAGCCTACGGGCCTGGACGGCATCGAGGCCTACTACACCAATTACGACCAGGCCCGGACCATCGACTACCTGCGCCTTGCCAGACGCCACGGTCTGCTGGTCTCGGGTGGTTCGGACTACCACGGCAAACTGGCCCGCCCCGACACCGAGCTGGGCACAGGCACCGGACAGCTACACGTGCCCGACACCCTGCTCGATCCCATCTTCGCGGCCCTCGGGCCGCAAGCCCACTACCATAGGGAGGCGCGGCCATGAATTGCACGCACGCGCCAAGCGATCCCGCAGCCTGGGCCGCAACCGGCCTCGAACTGCTCCGCCGCACCTCGACCGAACTGCCCGACGACATCACGGCGGCGCTGCAGCGGGCCGCGGACGATGCGCGCGAGGACTCCGCCGCCACCGCCATCCTGCGCACGCTGATCGAGAATGCCGGGCTTGCCCGTACCGCGCCCTCCCCCATCTGCCAGGACACCGGCACACTGACCTGCTGGATCGGGATTCCGCCCGGCTTTGATCCGTCGCCGATGCTCGACGGACTCCGCGCCGCGGTTGCCGAGAGCACGCGCCGCGGCTACCTGCGCCGCAACACGATCGAGACGCTCAGCGGCACCTCGTGCGACGACAATCTGGCGGAGGGCGCGCCGGTAATGCATGTCGAGACGGTTCCCGGCACCGATGACGTCCGCCTCTGGCTGCTGCTCAAGGGCGGCGGCTGCGAGAATGTCAGCACGCAATACAGCCTGCCGGACGCCTCACTCCCGGCCGGACGCGACCTCGAGGGTGTCCGCGCCTGCGTGCTGCATGCCGTCTGGCGCGCCCAGGGACTCGGCTGCGCGCCGGGCGTGCTGGGCGTCTGCATCGGCGGCGACCGTGCCGAGGGCTACCTGCACGCCAAGCGCCAGTTGCTGCGTCCCCTCGACGACAGCGCACCCGAACCGGAGCTGGCGGAACTTGAGAAGCGTCTGCTGCAAGAGGCCAACACTCTCGGCATCGGCCCCATGGGGCTTGGTGGCGGCACCACACTGCTAGGCGTCAAGCTCGCTGCACGCAGCAGGCTTCCCGCCTCCTACTTTGTCACCATCGCCTACTCCTGCTGGGCCTGCCGCCGCAGGGGTTGCGTGGCTACGCGCGACGGCGTCGTGAAAGGATGGCTCGGATGAAGACACCGCTCTCCCAGCCCGCCATTCAACTGACCGTGCCGTGCGGCGCGGAGACCGTCCGTGCCCTGCCCCTCGGTGCCACCGTGCAGTTAAGCGGCACGCTCTACACCGGCCGCGACCGGCTGCACCGTTACCTCTTCGATGGCGGCACGCCGCCGGCAAGCCTCCGCGACGGCGCCATTTTCCACTGCGGCCCGGTAGTGGTTCCCGAGGCAGGCGGCGGCTGGCGCGTCGTGGCGGCCGGCCCGACCACCTCGATCCGCGAGGAGCCCTACATGGCCGCCATCATCGCCCGCCACGGCCTGCGCGTGATCATCGGCAAGGGCGGCATGGGGCGCGCCACACAGGACGCCTGTCGCGAACACGGCTGCGTCTATATCCAGGCCGTAGGCGGTGCCGCGGCCTGGACCGCCCGCTGCATCCGTCGCGTGGGGCGGGTCTGGTTCGAGCGCGAGTTCGGCGCCACCGAGGCGATGTGGGAGTTCACCATCGAGGGTCTCATCGGACGCGTCGCCATCGACACCCGCGGCGAGAGCCTCTTCACGCGCGTGGAACAGGAGTCCGGCACCAGACTGCGCCACCTGCTTGCCAAGGCGCGGGAGGAGGCCTAGCCATGCGCATCGTCTTCATGGGATCCGCCGATGTCTCGGCCGCCATACTGCGCTCGCTGACCGACGAGCCGGAGATGGATGTCGTCGGGGTCGTGACGCAGCCCGACCGCCCCAGCGGCCGCCAGCGCCGCCTGACGCCCAGCATCTGCAAGCGCGAGGCCGAACTGCACAACCTGCCGGTGCTTACCCCCGAGAAGCTCAACACCCCCGAGGTTATCGAGCAACTGACCACCTGGGCACCGGAGGTCATCGTGGTCGTGGCCTACGGCCAGTTCCTGGGCTCGCGCATCCTGAGCCTCCCGCCGCTGGGCTGCATCAACGTCCACCTCTCGCTGCTGCCGCAGCTCCGCGGCGCGGCACCCGTGCAGCGCGCCATCGCCGAGGGTCTGACAGAGACCGGGGTCACCATCATGCAGATGGACAAGGGCATGGACAGCGGCGACATCCTGATGCAGCAGCGGGAGCCGATCTTCTTCGACGACACGGCCGGCTCGCTGCACGAACGGCTGACGATGCTGGGCTCCGCGCTGATCCTGCGGGCACTGCCACTGCTGGCGTTCGGCGCCATCATACCGCAGAAGCAGGACGCCTCACAGGCCACCTACGCCCCCAAGCTGAGCAAGGAGGAGGGGCTGCTCGACTGGAGTGAAACGGCTGAAGACCTCGCCCTGCGTATCCGCGCCTTCAACCCCTGGCCCTCCTGCTACACTTTTATACCGTCGGGCCGCAACGGACAGAGCGAGCCGGAACGCCTCAAGGTGCTGCTGGCCGATGCCGAACCGGCACCCCCCGACGCGCCGGATTACGCCCCAGGCACCGTTGCCGACCTTGACGACCGCGGCCCCGCGATCGCCACGGGAGCGGGCTGGCTGCGCCTGCGCCAGGTGCAGCGCGCCGGCGGCCGCGCCATCAGCGGCTACGCCTTCCTCTGTGGTTATCCCCTCACGCCGGGACAACACATCCAGCTCGAAGCCGTGTTCACGTGATTATCAAGACCACAGCCATCGCGCTCCGCCTCCATCCCTACTCGCGCACCTCGCGCGTGGTAACCTGGCTGACGCCCGACTACGGGCGTATCGTAACCGTGATCAAGGGTGCCTGCCGCGCCAAGAGCGCCTTCCTCGGCCAGTACGATCTGGCCATGCGCTGCGAGCTGCTCTTCTACCGCCGCGAGCATGGAGGGGTACACATCGCCCGCGAGTGCTCGCCGCTCGCCTACCGTCCGCATCTGCGTACCGACTGGCGCGGCGCGGTCGCCGCCGGCTACCTCTGCGAGCTGGTCAACCGGGTTTCCGTTCCCATGCTGGCCGCACCGGAGGCCTTCGCGCTGCTCGACCAGACGCTGGATGCGCTCGACTCAGGCGCAGCCCCCATCCCCGTGATCCTGCGCTTCGAGTTCGCCCTGCTGGAGTCGCTCGGTCTGGCGCCGGACTTCGCGCCCTGCGCCGACTGCACCATCACTTCCGGCAACCGTCCCTGCCGCTTCCTGCTACCCGCCGGTCGTCTGCGCTGCTTCCACTCGCGCGGACACCAGCCGGACGGAAGCTCGGTGGCCATTGACGAGACCGGGCTCGCCGCCCTGCGCGCCTGGCAGCAGCCGGAGACGGAGGAACTGGAGCATCATCCCCCAACCTCGGCCACAGCCGAGACCACGACCATGGTGCGGCGCTTCCTGGGGATGTTCCTGCAATGCCATCTCGATATGCCCATGACCGCCCGGCAGGCGGCCTTTGCCTGGCTGGAAGCACAACCGGAGACGAAGCATGAATGCGATGAAACACAAGCTGGATAGATGCGGACTACTGCTGGCGGGCGTACTACTGCTGGCCGTGAGTGCCGGCTGTTCGCGCAGCTCCAACCAACCACCCCCGGCTGCGGAGCCCAGGGGTCCCGACCCCAACACCGTGGCGGTACGTGTCGATACCCATGCACTCACGTGGGGCGAACTCAACACGCTCGCCACCAACTACTACGTCGAGGAGAGCCGGCGGCTCCATATCCCCGAGGGGCGCGAGACCGAGGTCATGGAGGCGTTCCAGCGCCGTGCCGCGGATATCTTCATCTACAAGACCGTCATGCTCGACGAGGCGCGCAAGGCCGGAACCATCGTGACCCCCAACGACCGCACCAACGGACTGGTGCGGATGGCTCGTACCGTCAGGCAGCAGCACGGCATGACGCTCGAGCGCTTCTTCAGGGAGTCGCCCTTCGGCGAAGCGCGCGCATGGCGCGAGTTCGAGGAGGGACTGGAGCTTGATGTCTTCATCGAGCGCACCATTCTACCCGCCATCCCCATCAGCGAGGCGGATCTCATGGCCGAGGCCAAGCGGCGGGTCACAGTGCGCCGCGAGCAATGCCAGAAGGCGGAAGCGCTGCGCCAGCGGCTGATAGCCGGCGAGGATTTCGCGCGCCTGGCGGCGGAGTTTTCGCAATGTCCCAGCGGCAAGCGCAGCGGAGGCAGCATAGGGCAACTGGTTCGCGGCAAGAGCCACCCCGCCTTCGAGGCGGCGGCATTCAGTCAACCTCTGGGCGAGATCGGGCCGGTAGTCGAGACGTCGGAGGGGTTGCACATCATCCGTGTAGATGTGCGCCACGCCGCAAGGCCGGCCACGGCAACCGAACCCGCAATCCCCGAGGCGGTACAGACCAGTCACATCCTGCTGCGTACTCCAGCACCCGCCAATGCCAGGGAGATGGAGGCGTATCTGCGCCGTGCGCGCCTGGCCGACGCCGTCAAGGCCTGGTTCGAGAATGCACGCGCCAAGCGCCAGATCGAGACCCCCTTCACCACCACGGCGGAGGAGCCACGCTAGCCGCGGGGCGCCGCGGGCTGCCGCTGAAGCGTCCGCCCTGGGGACTGGGGCCGCTGCCCTGCAAGGCGGCAGCAGTGGCAGTAGGCAGTGGCAGTAGGCAGTTATTGCGACCACACAGTGGCTCGCAATTTAGAGGGTAAAAGCGCCGCGCTGCCCTTTCGCCACCCGGTGGCACACCTTGTCCCTACACCTTATCTCCCACACCTTCGTCCCCTTCGTCCCATCATTGCAGCAAGCGAAAGAGTAAGCGGGTAGAGTAAGACAAGCGTGCCGTTTAAGAGTGAGATTAAGAGAGGGTTTAGAGTGTGTGCTTCGCGCTTGCACCTTGTCCCCGCACTTTGTCTCCACGCTTTGTCGGATACGCTTCGTCTCCACACTTTGTCACTACGCTTTGTCGAAAGCGATAGCGTAGCGAATGGGATGATGTCTCAGACCAGTTCCTGGGTTGCCGATTAATCCGGGAATGAGTCACCAGTCCCTACTGCCCGGGCACCTTCCGCGCCCCGGCAGTTTCCAGCCGTGTCCAGTCGAAGACCGTAAAGAGACCCTGCGCGCGGCGATGCAGCAGATCCTGATAGGCTTGTTGCGCGTCACGCGGGTCGGTCTGCGTGATCAGCCCCTCCGTTCGGATGCGTCCATCCGCCAGCCAGCGGAGCGCCGTGTCGAACCCGGTATGGATGCTGCGCGGGTTGAAATCGGTCGCTTGACGCGGCAACTCCCACTCCCATCCGCTCCGCAGCACAACGTAATTGTGAAAGACCAGCGACAGCAGCTCGTGAGCGAAGATTTCCGTATGGCGGCGCCAGGGAACGCCGACCAGCACAACCTCCCCGCGTCTGCGCACCATGCGGCAGGCTTCCAGCACCGCCTGCTCATGGCCCGAACACTCCACCACCAGCGCCAGCGTGCCGGCTATGTCCGTGTCCTCGGCAGGCACCCTGTCAAGGACATTGGGAATGCCGGACTGCACGATATACCGTCGGCGTTTGGCATCGGGCTCGGCGACCAGCACCTCGTAGCCGCTCAGCGCGAACATCTGCGCCGCGAGATAACCGACGGGGCCCGCCCCGGTGATCAGGACACGTTCGCCCGGCCTGGCCGTCGTGGTCATCAACGTGGTCATCGAGACGCCCATCAGGCGCGCCAGAACGGCCTTTTCCGGCGGCAGCCCCGCGGGAACCGGCCGCGCCGCGCAGGTCTCGACCTGCTGGAAGCTCCGGTGCCCACCCATGCAGAAGAGCAGATCGCCCTCCGCGACGCCCCTGACTTCCGCCCCGGTCTCCGTCGCCGCAAAGACCGCCGCGTAGCCGGGGAAGTTCGGGAAATCCTCGCCGGTATAGTTACATGCCAGTTCTGTGCCGGGACTGATCAGCGTGCAAACTGTCCGGCCTCTGATCTGATTCGCGCCCAGCGCCTCCGGCGCGGCAACTTCCACCAACCCGGCCTGCTCCCTTGATGTGACGGATATGGCATAGTGACTCATAGCGTGATGCCCTCCTGCTGCGCAACGCCCCGGATATGGTCAGCCGCCGCCCGGTACTCGGCCTCATTCGGAAGGTGCTCGAGCATCAGCGGCACATCGGCGTCCAACTGTGCCAGACACCTCAGCAGGACGGGGAAATCAAAGCCCCCCTGCCCCGCCGTAACCTCGTCGAGATGTACCGTCAGGTTGACGCGCAGCACAATATCCTTGGCATGGCAGGACTTGATCTGCCCGCCCAGTTTGGCGAAGCACTCCTCGATCAGGCGTCCGTTGGCAAAATAGAGCTGGGGGCTGCATATCAGGTTGACCGGATCGAGGTGGACGGCGAAGGCCTTGCGGTCGATGGCCCTAAGCAGGCGAAGGTAGGCATCCGGCGAGTCGGGATACATCCACGGCATGGGCTCCAGTGTGTAGAAGGAACGCGTGGGCTTCACCGAGTCGATGATATCGCGTACAGAGGCAACGATCATGTCGAATGTCTCGCCGGTCAGGTTGGCGGCGTGCGGCCCGTCCCATATCCGACCGCGCGAGCCCGAGATGTTCACGCAGCAGCGGGCGCCGATCCTGTCGGCCAGTTCCAGCGACGCCTTGCACTTGTCCAGCGCCTCCGCCGCCGCTGCCGTGTCGGGGCTGAGCGGGTTGTTCCAGACCCCCACCTCCGCAATCACGATGTCGGCCTTGCGCGCCGCCGCCGCAAAGGCCTGGATGGTGTTGTCGTCCGCATCAGGAGTCAGCGGACAGTATGCCGCCCTATATCCGGCGTCGGCTACGGCTGCCACCCACGCTTCCGGGGTGGTGGTCTCGGTGAATATGCGTCCACCTAGTCTCATGTCGTTCTCCAGTTTAACTTGGCAACAAGGTATAACAGCGCTGCCGCACCCATGATCGCCAGCGCGACTGCCAGCACGGTCTCCAGACGCATCTTCGCCTCGGGTATCTCGCCCATTGGAATCGCATGTCACCCCGTTGCCGCGCGGGCGAGGTCAAGCATCGGTTTGAGGACGGTGTAGGCAATCAGCAGAACCGCGAGGCCGACAACCAGTATCAGTGCCGGTTCCATCAGCCCCAGCAGGCGGGTCAGGCGGCTCTCGTAGCTCTGGCGGCAGCGCATCGCCGCCTGGTCGAGCATCTCCCTGAGATTGCCGGCCGACTCCCCTACCCGCACCCATTCCGCCAGATGCGGCGCGAGGGGCGGCAGGTCATTCAGCGCCGACGAGAGGCTGGTGCCCTGGCGTACCGAAGCGGCCGCCTCGGTACCGAGCATGGCGAGCCACTGGCTGCCGGTAGCGCCGCATGCCACCGGCAACGCCTCCTGCGGCGGCACACCGGCCTGTACCAGGAGCGACATCGTGCCGGCAAAGCGCATACTCCAGAGCCGGGGCAGAATACCCCGCACCACCGGCAGCCGCAGCAGCGCGCGCTCGACGCGTGCCGCCAGCCGGTTGTTACGCCGTGCGGCCCGGCGCAGCCAGAGTACCGCCACCACTGCGGCGGCACCTGCCAGCAGTATGAGCAGCAGCAGGCGCGGTCCCCAGACGGCCACGCGTTGCGCGGTGGCGGGCAGGCCGTCGCCGAACTGACCAAAGAGGCGCGCCGCCCGCGGCAGCACAACGAACATCATCAGGCTCAGGAGCGTGAGCGCCAAGGCAAGCACGGCGACCGGGTAGAGCAGCGCGGCGCGCAGGCGGCCCGCCAAGGCCAGTTGCGCCTCGATGAAGTCGGCCAACTGCTCCAGCATGGCTCCCTGCAGTCCCGTCTGCTCGGCGGCCTGCAGCGCGGCGCGCTCGTAGGCCGGCAGGCGCGCCCCAGCCGTGGCCATGGCCTGGCTGAGCGGCAGGCCGTCGCGGATACGGTCGCGCAATCCCGCCAGAAAGCCGCGCACCGGAACACCGGCCTGGCGCTCCTCCAGCAGCAGGCCCAGCGCACGCTCGAGTGTGAAGCCGGCCCGCAGCAGCACACCCAGCTCGCGGTACACCCGCGCGCGCCCATCGAGGTCGGGCGGTGCCGATGCCGCATCGGTCAGCCGTTCAGTCAGGATGCCCTGCTGTTCCAGTTGCTGTCGTGCCAGCTTGGGGGTATCCGCCTCGATCCAGCCGCGTCGGCGGCGTCCGGCGGCATCGCGCCCGGTGTAGGCATAGACGCTCACGCCGCGAGGGCTCCCACGACCTCGCGCAGATCCGTGAGTCCGCTGCGAAGCTTGGCAAGGGCATCATCCACGAGCGGGCGCATGCCCGCGGCCACCGCCGTGCGGCGCAGCTCGGCGGCATCGAGGCGTCCGGAGCGGATTGCCGCGCGCACGGTCTCGTCGCAGACCATCAGCTCGAAGAGTCCCTTGCGTCCGCTGTAGCCCTCGAGGCAGCTTTCACACCCCACGGCCTCCCAGAGCGGTCCATCGGCCAGACGGGCGCGCCAGGCGGGATCGGCATCGCCAAACTGTACCGCCCTTGCAACATCGACCTTACGACGGCAGTGCGGACAGAGTGTGCGCACCAGCCGCTGGCCGAGGACGCCGCGCAGGCAGGAGGCCAGCAGGTAGGGCTCGATGCCCATATCGGCCAGGCGCATGACGGCGGCCGGAGCGTCGTTGGTGTGGAGCGTGGTGAAGACGAGGTGTCCGGTGAGCGAGGCGCGCACGGCGATCCCGGCCGTCTCGGCATCGCGGGTCTCGCCGACCAGAATGACGTCGGGATCCTGGCGCAGGATGTGGCGCAGGCCGCTGGCGAAGGTCAAACCGATCTTGGGCTTGACCTGGATCTGGCCGATGTTGTCGAGACGGTACTCGATGGGATCCTCGATGGTCATCACGTTGCGCCGCGTGGCATCGATTCCGTTAAGGGCGGCATAAAGCGTGGTGGTCTTGCCGGAGCCGGTGGGGCCGGAGACGATGATCATGCCGTTGGGCAGGCGCAGCAGGCGCTGGAAGCGCCCGGTCTCCGCCGCGTCCATGCCCAGCGACTCCAGCGGCAGGCAGGCATCCTCGCGGTTGAGCAGACGCAGCACCACCCGCTCGCCGTCGGCTACCGGCACGGTCGAGACGCGGATGTCTAGCAGGCGGTCGCCGACGCGCACCTGGGCCATGCCGTCCTGAGGCAGGCGGCGCTCGGCGATGTCCATGCGCGCCATCACCTTGAGGCGCGACACCAGCGCGGCCTCGAGGTGCTTGGGGGGTTCGGCACGGTTGTAGAGCACGCCATCAATGCGGTAGCGTACCGCGAGGCGCGACTCGAAGGGCTCGAAATGGATGTCGGATGCGTTCTGCTTGACGGCCTCGAGCAGGATCAGGTTGACCAGGCGCGTGACGGGAGCCGCTCCGGCCGCCTCGAGCAGGTCGCCGGTACGCGGCACGGCGTCGGTAACGGTGGCGGCAGCGTCGGGGCTATCCCCCCCGGCCGCATCGAGCGCGCGGATGTAGCCGCCGGCGTCTGCCTCGGTATGCGCGGCGTAGGCGCGGGCGATCGCGCCGCGCACCACCTCCTCGTTGGCGACCACGCAGCGCAGCGGACATCCGATCACTTGCGATGCCTGCTGGTGTACCTCGACGCGCGTGGGGTCGGCCACCAGCAGGCACGCCTCGCCGCCGATACGTACCGGCAGGACATCGTGACTGCGCGCCCAGGCCAGCGGCAGCGAGGCCAGCAGCTCCGGCACGAGCATGGAGTCGTCCACGGCCGGCAGGAAGGCCAGCCCCAGACGGTCGGCCTGCGCGCGCGCCGTGGCGGCAGCGTCAGGGCCTGGGCTGCTGGGCTGCGGGGGCTTGGGCATGATCTTGGATTCCCGTCCTGAGCTGCCACGCCTGCGTGCTGCCGGCGGCGTCGGCCGGCTCGGCGATGATGGTGGGCGTGACGAGGATCAGCAGGTTGGCGGTCTTCTCGACCTCGCGGGTATAGCGGAAGAGCCAGCCGAGCACCGGAATATCGCCAAGCAGCGGCAGGCGGTGGTCGATCTTCTGCTTATCCTTGCGGGTGAGGCCGGCAATGACGATCGTCTGGCCGTCGGGTACGGTGACCGTGGTGTTGGCGGTACGCTTGGCAATCGTCGGGGTGAACTCGGTGGTGCCCGAACCGGAACTGATGACCGACTCGATGCTCGGGTTCAAATCCATGCGCACAAGGCCGCCGGGGATGACATGCGGCACGAGCTTGAGCTTGACGCCCACCTCCTGGCGCTCGATGTTCTGGATCACGTCGCGCGCCGTGCCGGAGCCGCCCTCGATGGTCGACTTCAGGATCGGGATCTCATCGACGATGCTGAGGGTGGCCTCGGTGTTGTTCTGGGCCTGCAGGGCGGTCTCGGAGAGGATCTCGACATCGCCGCTCTCGCGCAGCGCCTCGATGCTGATGATGCCCGGGTAGTCGATACGCAGAGTACCATCGGCATTGCGGCGGGCGTGGGAGATGGCGGCCGTCAGACCCTGTGGCAGCACGCCGCGCGCAGCGTCCTCGACCAGCGAGCCGGTATCGGCCGCCATGCGGCTGCCGGCACTGACGGCGGTATCGCCCGCATCGCCGGGGGCCGTCAGCGCCGTGAGGCCCACGCCCCAGGTGAAGCCGGCGCTGTCGGAGACCTCGGCGATCAGCACGCGGATGTGTACCTGCTCGGGCGCGCGGTCGAGCTGCTCCAGCAGCGCGCGCACGGTTTCAAAGTCGTTGGGCGAGGCATCCACCAGCAGGGCGTTGTTGGCGGGGCTCGACTCGACGGAAATGCGGCGGATGCCCTTGCCGTCGGCGGCCTTGGCGGCCGACTTCTCCAGCAGTGCCGAGAGGCTCTTGGCTGCCTCGTCGGCCTTGAGGTACTGCAACGGTACCGCGTGGAGGTGTCCACGGCCGGTGGGCAGGTCGACATCCAGACGCGCGATCAGCGCCTTGTATTCCGTCAGCAGGGCGGCCGGGCCGACCAGTATGATGCTGTTGGCGTGCGGAGCGGCCACGGCGAGGCCGCTGCGGGCGGCGGCGGGTGTGCCCTGGAGACGCGCCGCCAGTTGCTGGCCCTCCTGCGGGGCGGCCTGCATCATGGTGGTGTTCAACTGGCGCGCCAGCATCTCGGCATCGGCAAACTTGAGCGGCACCACCTCGGTGACGCGCGTGAGGCCCGGCTGATCCAGTTCCTCGACGAGCTGTGCCACGCGCTCGAGTGTGCGGGCCGTGTCGGTCACGACCAGGTGGTTGCTCGATTCGAGCACGGCGATCCACCCCTTGCGCCCGCCACCGCCCTCGAGCACGCGGCGCACATCGTCGGCCGCCACATGCTTGAGGTTGAAGACGCGCGTGACGAGTCCGCTGCCGGATGAGCCATTGCGCATGGCGGCACCCACGGCGAGCCCGCCACCCTCGGGCAGCCGCACAATGCGGTACGAGCCGCCCTCGTCCACCAC
Organism: Lentisphaerota bacterium; assembly: GCA_012521875.1. GTDB lineage: Bacteria > Verrucomicrobiota > Kiritimatiellia > RFP12 > JAAYLN01 > JAAYLN01. The sequence continues at coordinate 14,512 of JAAYLN010000358.1, forward strand.
GCTAAGACCGGCCGAGGCCAGCACCGAGAGGCCGAAGGCATAAACATCGTCCGCCGGGAGCGTCAGGGTGTCACCGCCGGGCACGATGACCGTGAAGGTGGCATCGACATCGCCGGCCACGGCAAAGGGACGGCCGGTGGCGTCGCTGAGCAACTGGGCGAAGGCCTCGACCTTGACACGGTCGAGGGCGCCGATGGCGATGGTACCCTTCTCCAGCGCCGTTGCCGTCAGGCACCAGGCGGCCAGCACAACGGCGGCGATGCCACGGGTGATCACATTCAGGCGGCTATGATTTGCAGCATGCATGGCGGTTCCGCAACGATCAGACGATGCCGCGCGTTGACTTTTCCACGAAACTGGTCAGTTCGCGGACTTCGGGGCAGTCGAGCACCTCGGCACGGATGCGCTCGATAGCCTGCGAGTGGTTAAGCCCCTCGCGGTAGAGCAGCTTGTAGGCCTGCTTGATGGCGGAGCGCGACTCGGTGGGCACGTTGCGCCGCTGCATCCCAACGACGTTGGGGCCGCGCACCATGGCCGGATTGTCGGCCACGAGCATGTAGGGCGGCACATCCTGCGCGATCTTGGTGGCCGCGCCGATCATCGCCATGCGCCCGATGCGCGTGAACTGGTGGACACCCGTCATGCCGCTGATGATGGCCATGTCGTCAACCTCCACCTCGCCGGCAAGCTGGACGGCGTTGGACATGATCACCTCGTTGCCCACGCGGCAGCCGTGCGCCACATGCACATAGGCCATGATCAGGCACTTCTGGCCGATGCGCGTGACCTCGCCGTCGCGCGTGCCGGTATGTACCGTGGCAAACTCGCGCAGTGTGGTGCCATCGCCGATCTCGGCATAGGTTGTGCCGCCGGCATACTTCAGATCCTGTGTCTGCATGCCGATGCAGGCAAACGGGAAGAGGCGGCAATTGCGGCCGATGCGCGTGTGGCCGTCAACGACAACATGGGACTGCACCTCGGTGTTGTCGCCGAGCTCGACATGCTCGCCGATGATGGAATAGGGGCCGATGACGACATTCTCGCCAAGTTGGGCGCCGGGATGCACGATCGCGGTCGGATGTATGGTTGCCATGTGTAATCCTGGTTATGCAAAAGTGAAAAGGATAGCAGAATCCCCTACCCCAACGCAAACCTCGCGTCGGCTTCAGAGTCCCATCATGTTCTGCTGGCGGATCAGGGTCTGGAGCTGGTCGGCATGCGTGTTGAGTTCCCTGGTGAGGCTTTCAATCCGCTGCTGCAACTCCGTGAAGTCGAGACGGTTCGTGTAGACGCTTTTCCCGGCGGTCTGCGCCTGCTGCCAGACCCCGAGCCAGATAACGGTGTTTTCCAGATGCACGCACTTGTTGATCGCCTCGGTCAGCGATTTGCAGTCCGCGCGGGCCTTATCCGAAGCCTGCTTCGGCACGGCCTTGGTAAGCTGGTCAGACGGCACCACGTGACACAACGTCGCGCCACGGCCGGCGCTAGCGGCATCCTTTTCCGCAGGCGGTTCCGCCGCCTCGACCAGCACGCCGCCCGCAAACGCAAGAACCATCCAGAGTGTAAGGAAACGTATCTTCATCTGCTTCTCTCCGAATCACTTCCAAGCCAACTATTAGGCAAGTGCTCCAGACCAAATTAGTTTACCCATCATGGCATAAAGGGTCAATGCTTTTGCCGCCCATGCCGCAAAAGGGCGCAAAGTGATTAGACGAAGCGTAGCCGACAAAGCGTAAGGATATAATGTGGAGACAAAGAGCTCGATCCATTCGGGAGCACCCCTGTCACTGGGGCGATTACGAGTAGGTTCTTGACTGACTTGACAATTCCGTGGAAATACGAGACCCTGAAATACCCCTTTTACACGTGCTCTATGCTGCATCAATACTGGTGGGGGGCGTAGAGTAAACGAACTGAGACGCGATATCAGAGGAGTGGCCATGCGGAAGAGTTCATGGAGCGTATTGTTTAAAGCCTTTTGGCAAGGCACCAGATGGGCAACCCTGCCAATGTGCCTTGGACTTCTAATGCCGGCACCGGTACGCGTGGCCGCGCAGGGCAGCCGCTATATCGACATCACCCCCGCCACGGACAACGGCCTGGGACTCGCCTTCGGCAACAACTGCGCCAAGGATCAATACACCTACAAAGGCTGCTTCGACGAGTTCCGGCTGCTCGACGCCGTCGCATCCGCCGACTGGGTGCGCGCGGAATACGATACGGTGGTCAATGACGCCTTTAACGCCTACTCCGCAGTCGACGGTACTAGCGACACGCTGCAGGTTTTCGGCCTTCCCGCCAACTACGGAGTCGCCGTTCCCGCCTACGGCCTCACCAAAGACCTTGAGGCTGGTTCAATCGAACTCAGCAACACGGCGGTAATCACCAATCTGGCGGATGCGACCGTCTATACCTGTACCGGCGGCGTCCTCTCCGTGGCAGCGCCCGACGCAACATACGTAGATACGCCCTTTGCCGGTCACACCTACACCTACACCCACAACGCCGGTGATCGGGCACGTCTTACCTGGTTATGGAAAACGGAAC
>JAAYLN010000359.1 GCA_012521875.1 Lentisphaerota bacterium
AAAGTACCGCTCGAACACCGAATGGGCCTTCCCATGAACCTCCAGGGCTGTGTGGTAGGCAAGCACAGCGTCGTCGGCTGACTTTGCCGCGACGAGATAGGGGTCGACGGGATAGCTTTCCGGATCAGCCCCCGGAGGCACGACCGCAAACAGACCACGTCGGATGCGGATCAGGTGTCCGTGTCTGAGGTGGTAGGAGACCAGCGCTTCACGCGAGCGCTTGTTACAGGAGTGTTCCCGGTCCAGGGAATGTCGAAGATCAGCCAGCGTGAAGACGGGCTGCTTCAGGAATATGTCCTGTGCTTTCATCACGACCTCCGTTTGAAGTCATTCGTCGAAACCCACCGTGCAACAACGTGTAATGGCGCACATGATCAAGCAAGAACGGGACGAAGGCTCTCTTGATAATGATTGCCGATACCCCGTACTATACCACGTGTTCAAAGCAACGCAATCAAGTTTTCGCTGCGCATTGCCCATCCGATGCCGCACGTGGGCACGTTTTGCACGTCCGAGGCCGTTTCTGGCACGTATTGCACGCGGCGGGCGCGTTTTTCTCGCCCAGAGTTGTCTGGCCAGTGAGCAGCCCGGAAAGATTCGTTACCGGGGTAGGCCAGACCGGGACAGATTTCTTTCCGGGTTGGCCCTGTATTCATCGTCCAGAACAGCATGCCTTCCTCAAGATGTTCTACCCGTAGAACCTGCCGCAGAAATCTTCATTCGCGCCCCGCCACTTTGCGATCTCGCCGCGTAAGTAACCCGTAGACGGCCGATGGTCGGCCGCCGACGGGAGAAAACCGTGGCCGAGAATCTCGACACCCAGATCCGCGACAACGCCGCCGGGCCGAAGAAGGCGACCGGCGATTCCGGCAGCGTCGAACAGCACTCGCTGGCCGACCAGATCGCAGCCGACCGCTACCTGGCATCCAAGCAGGCGGCCCGCTCGAAGGGCCTGGGCATCCGCCTCGCGAAGCTCGTGCCACCGGGGGGTGCGTGATGGTCGCCGCCCTGGAGACACCCAAAGCCCCCGTCCGCCTGGGCGCCTTCCAGAAGCCCGCCCTGCGGCGCGCCGACATCCGCACCCTGGCGCGGCGGCGCGTCCGGGCGGGCTTCGACTCGGCCGAGACGACCGACCACAACCGCCGTCACTGGGCCCGCGCCGACGCACTCTCTGCCGACGGCAGCCACCGCATCTTCAAGCGGCCGATGCGGGCGCACGAACTGGTCTACGAGAAGCCGTTCCAGGAGCTGCTCGGGCAGGTCGACAACGAGACCACCGTTCTCATGGGGCATACCCGCTGGCGCACCCGAGGCAACGAGTTCAACAACCGCAACAACCATCCCATCCGGGCCGGGATCGTCATCGGCACCCACAACGGCACCATCTACAACGCCGATTACCTGTTCCGCCGCCTCGGGCTGCCGCGCTACGCCGAGGTGGACAGCGAGCTGATCTTCCGCCTGGCCGACCGCTTCGCGCCCGAAGGCCCCATCGACCAGGAGGGCCTGAAGAAGGCGCTTGCCCTCTGTCGCGGTCAGATGAGCGCCGTGCTGGCCTCACGGCTCGACCCCGGCACCATCACCGTACTCAAGGGCAACAAGCCGCTCTGCCTGCGCATCCACCGCCAGCACCGGGTGGTGCTCTACGCCTCGGACGACGCTTTCATCGACTTTGCTGTGGACAAAGAGAAGGGCTGGCGCGAGCTGGAGGTGCCGCCCATGACCATGCTCACCATCCGCCACGAGGATGTGCGGGCCATCGAAAACAGCGAATTCCGCTTCATACCCCAGGAGCGCAAAGGGACGAGAGATTGAGGATTTCGGATTGTGGACTGCGGATTACTTGCGGGAACGGGCGGTTTTTATGGAGGCAACGACCATGGAAAGGATTTCGTTTGCCTCGTTCTTCAGA
>JAAYLN010000051.1 GCA_012521875.1 Lentisphaerota bacterium
CGAGCGTTTCGCGTCCGAGGCAGACGTGCTGCCAGGCCTCGTCACCGCGCGAGGCGGAGATGGCGATCTCGTCAACGACCCGCTCGGGTGTACCCTTGGGGCCGGGCATCACAAGCTGGATGCGGGCGGCGTCGCCGAGCAGCACGTCGGAGGCGAGGACGCGGACACGGGCGAAGAGATACTTGTCGCCGCTGGCCGCGAAGTCGCGGATGTTCTTGTTGGGGAACGCGGCGACAATCGCGGAGGGCTGGTTTGTCGAGAGGCAGTCGATCTCGTGATAGTCGTAGCGGTCGATGTCGTCGCGCTTCCTGGAGACGGCACCTGTGCAGAGCCCGGGGTTGGCGCCGAAACGGCGCGAGCCTATGCCGTTCTCAAGGGTGATGTCCTTCTCGAAGACCTCGGGGGCGACGAGCGTGAAGTTGCGTACCGCGAGGTCATGCGTCTGGTTTACCACGCCGGGCATGACCCAGACACGGGTGTCGGGCCGCAGCCGCCACTGGCCGAGGCAGGCGAGGCGCCAGGCGTGGTCGCCGACGGTGCGTTCGATGCGCATCGAGCAGATTTCGGCCTTGCTCTTCTTGACGCGCTGGTTGCCGATGTGCCACGGCGCGTAGATGCCGGTATAGGCGGCGGCAGGGTCGTTGGTCGCGGTCGTTGAGACGCGGACGTTGGAGAAGACGTACCAGACGCCTTCGTACTTGTTGGACTCCACGGTGAAGCCGGCCTCGCACCAGTTAGGGCTCATGAACTTGGGCTCGCCCTTGCCCCAGCCGTAGGTCAGCCTGGCGTAGGCCGGGCCGAGCGCCGTGGCATTGGTGGAGGAGCCCACACGCAGGCCGGCATCTTCACCGGTGGCGGTGGAGTAGGGGCTGGGGGCGAGCTCGCCGGCACGCGCGCCGGCGGCATCGTTGGTGACCGAGAAGCGCGCGGGACCGGTCATGTCGGCGGGCGTGATGACGTGCGAGAGGTTCTGGCGCTTGGGCCAGGCGGTGGGCGTCTCGGCGGTATCCTTGATCATGTCGAAGTAGCGTGTCCACCACATCAGTTGCTGGTTCTCGTTGGAGAGCTGCTGGTTGCCGACAAACTCCCGGCTGTTGAAGTAGCTGGTGGCCTCCCTCTTCCAGCCGTCCACGTAGAACTGCCAGGGACGGAGGTTGTAGCGCGCCGCCTTGGCGGGTCCGATCAGGTCGGGGTAGCGCATGGCGCCGATATGGTAGACCTGGAAGTGGAGGCGGTCGACGTCGATGCGGCGGCCCTTGTTGGGGTCGTTCTGGACGGAGCGCCGCGCGGCCTCCATGGCGCGCATGCAGTTGATGGCATCCATGTCCGAGAGGAAGTTGCTGGTGTCGTCGACATAGTCGCCGATCCAGACCCAGCGCTGGCGGCGCTTGGCGTGGAGGATGATGTCGAGGTAGCGGCGCACGTGCGGCGCGGCGGGGCCGTAGGCGCCCTTGATATAATGGTCTATCAGCGCCGGGGCGTCGGCGTCGGGATTCCACATCAGGCGGTTCTTGACCCAGTAGTTGAGATCCGAAAGGGGCGAGAGACGCGCGAAGGGCATCTGGCAGAAGCCGCCGTCGAACTTGTTGTCGCGGTAGAACTTGAAGGCCGGGCCGAGGATGTCGGAGTTCGGGAAGGGGTTCTCGGTGCAGTGGAAGTTGTTGTAGTAGTCCCAGAAGAGGAAGCGGTCGCAGAGCTCGCGCCAGGCGAGGAAGCGCGGCAGGAAGCGCTCGTTGCAGTCGATCGGCAGGCCGTGGTTGCGCCAGTGGTGGGCGAAGGCCACGCCCGTGCCGGGTGCCATCCTGAAGCGCTTGACGTCCTTGGGCGCGGTGAAGGCGGCGCCGTAGGAGAGGAGGTTGAAGTGCGCCTTGGGATACTTGGGGCGCAGGGCGTTGGCGACGTGGTTGATGAGATCGATGTAGAGCACCGATGCGGTACGCGCGTCGTCGGAGTTGATTAACTTGGTGCAGGTCTCGCAGTTGCAGTGCTGCCAGGTGTCCTCCGGTGAGAGCGAGACGCTCCTGCGGGTCGGGTAGTTGGCCGCCAGCCACTCGTCGACCTCCTTGACGAGCTGCTTGCGCATTTCGGGATGGGTGGGACAGAGGATGCTGCGGTCACGGTCGCCGGGCACCCACTCGCCGGTCTCCTTGTCCTGCTTGAGGGCCACGCCGTACCATTCGGGATGATCCTTGAAGTAGGTGCCGTCCCACATCCACCCGCCCTTGCGGTGGAGCGTATGCATGA
>JAAYLN010000360.1 GCA_012521875.1 Lentisphaerota bacterium
CCGCTGCGCCTTATAACGCAAGGCGCAGCGGGTGGGGACTGCAAGCGTACGACTGCAAGGTCTCGCGCTCCATCGCTGGTTTTTGCCTTCAGGCGTCGCAGGCGCCGCGTGGAAAGCGCGTGGAGCCACGTGCAGTCCAAACCGCGCGGCGCTGTGCTCTGCGCGGGGGCGGGGGGTGGATGGGGCGCCAGCCACCGGCAGTTCCGGTAGTACTGGCAGTCACGGCAGTACCGGCGGGCTCGAGGACGAGGACGAACACCCAACCACCCACCTGCCACCCTGTCGCTTTCGACAAAGCGTAGGAGCAAAGTGTGGGGACGAAGCGTAGCCGACAAGGCGTGTGGACAAGGTGTTGAGACAAGGTGTGTGGACAGACAGAGGACGTGTCGAGAATGAGGAAGAGCGCAGCTCCCAATCACAAATCACAAATCTAAAATTCCCTTTGCGTCCTGGCGGTTTATTACCTGTGGGGGAGCAGGTGTGCCACACCGTTGGGGATATCCGCCAGGGTGGGGGCGCCGGACCACCAGGCGTCGAGCACGCGGCGGTAGTCGTCGGTGCGGCGGCAGGTGCGGATTTGGCGCCAGAGTGTGGCGCCATCGGTGAAGCGCAGGTGCAGGTAGCTCCAGAGCTCCTTGAGGCGGCCCAGCAGCGGGGAGGGGCCGCAGAGCTCGGCGGCGGATTGATCGAGGTAATCGTCCAGGAAGGCGCGCAGCCGCTCCGCCGAGGGCGGGCGGGAGTCGCCGCGAATCCGGGCCGGCAGGAAGGGGTCGCAGACCGCGCCGCGGCCGACCATCCAGCCGGCCGCGGATGGGAAGGCGGCCTGCAGGCAGGCGAAATCCGCGGCGGTGCGGATATCGCCGTTGTAGCGCACGGGGTGGCGGCAGGCGGCGAGGGCCTGCGCGAAGGCCGGCAGGTTGACTTCGCCCTCGTAGCGCTGGTGTGCCGTGCGCGCGTGGATGGTCACCTCGTGCAGGGGGTAGGCATTGAGCAGTTCGAGGCGTGCCTGCAGCAGGTCGGGCGAATCTATGCCGAGGCGCACCTTGATGGAGAAGCCGCCGGGCATGATCTCGCAGCCGGTATCGAGCATGCTGCGGAGCGCGTCGGCATCGCGCAGGAGTCCGGCGCCGCGTCCCTTGCGGACGATCACCGGCCAGGGGCAGCCGGCGTTGAGGTCGGTGCGCGTGTAGCCCAGATCGCGGATGGCCAGCAGCAGCGTCCGCAACTGGGGCGCCGACTTGCCGAGGATCTGCGGCACCAGCGGCAGGTCGCGGTTCCGGGCGGGGGCGATCTCGGCCAGATGCGTGGCCTTGATGCGGGTGCCGGCGACGGTGGTCAGGAAGGGCGAGACGGCGCAGTCGAAACCGCCGAAATGGTGTGTGAAGGTGCGGCGGAATACAAGGCCGGTGACGCCCCGCAGCGGTGCGAGGCAGAGGGATGGAGGGAGTGTTGAAATGTGCAATTCCCTGTTTAATTTGAATCAGGAACTCAGGAACGCAGGAATTTGTTGTAGACAACGCGTATTCTTGTTCCCTTCCCGAATTCCTGATTATCCACGTTGCAAATGAATGCCGGGTGCGGTGGCGGCACGGCCGGCATGTTGGGCGGCGCTAGCGGTCGAGGGTGATGCCCTGGCGCAGGTAGGTGGGGTGATCGAGGTCCTCGCCGTTGAGCCAGGTGGCGTCGACATCCTTGAAGCGGCCTTGTCCCGTCTGGCGGATGGCGGCCTTGCCGCGCGCGCGGCGCGAGGTACGGCGTTCGCCGGGAATCGGCCCGAGGACATCGGCCAGGGTGTCGGGCTCGCTCTCGGCGCCGGGCACCGCGCCCTTCTCGCGCAGCACGTCGAAGAAGATGGCCACGAGCTTGATATGGCCGGCGTAGCGCTCGTCCAGTACGGTGCCGAGGCGCAGCTCGCAGGCCGGGGCCAGCGCGGCGCGCAGTTGCTGCGAGACTTCGGTGAGCTCGGCCAGCCGCAGGTCGCCGCCGGCGAGGATGCCGAGCATGACGGCCTGGGCCTCCTGCAGGGCCGGCGTAGGCCCCAGCAGCGGGCTGCAGCAGAGCTTGGCGACGGCCTCGGTGGCGCGGGATGCGCCGGTGGCGGAGGCCACGGAGAAGCGGCAGCGCCCCTTGGTATCCGTCAGCATGGCGAGGATCGATTCGGGATCGAGCGAGATGAAGCCGGGCGTGAGGATCAGGCGCCACAGGAGGGTGAGTCCGGCGCCGAAGGTCTCCTCGGCCTGCCGTATCGCGTCGGCCAGTGGGGTCTGGACGCCAACGGCGGCATAGAGCTGGTCCATCGGCAGCACCACGAGGGCGTCGCTGCCCTCCTCGATGAGCGGCAGGGCGCGCTCCGCCGCCTGACATCGCTCGCGTCCCTCGAGCTCGAAGGGCAGGGTGGCGAAGCAGAGAATGTGCGCGCCGAGGTCGTGCAGGATCTGCAGCAGCTCGGGGGTGGCGCCGTTGCCGACGCCGCCGCCGAGGGCGGTGACGACCACGGCCAGGCGCACGCCGGCCAGGGCTGCGCGGATGGCCTCGTGGTCGTCGCGGACGGCCTGGCGTCCCTTGACGGAGTCGCCGCCGGTGCCATGGCCGTCGAAGCGCTGTGCGCCGATGATCATGCAGCGCATGTTGCCGATACCGCGGGTGGCGAGGGCATCGGTATCGAAGCCGATGGCCGGCAGCGCGCCGCCGAAGGCACGCACGGCGGCCGAGGCGAAGTGGCATCCACCGCCGCCCACGCCGATGAGCATGAGGTTGGTCTGTTTTTCGATCATCGCCTGAAGATTCCCTGTAAGAACTCCTTGACCGGGCGCATGATGCCCGTCTCCTGGTAGGTCTTGAAACCATATAGCACGAGACCCGCCGCCGTCGCATAGGCGGCGGGCGCCTCGACATTTGCGAGGCCGCCGACGTTGCACGGCTCGCCGATGAGGCAGGGCAGTCCGAAGATGGAGCGTCCCAGTTCGGTCAGGCCCGGCAGGGCGGCGCCGCCGCCCGTGAAGATGATGCCGGCATTGAGCCGCGTGAGGATGCCGGCCTCGTGCAGCGCGGAGCGGACGAGGCGCAGCGTCTCCGCCTGGCGCGCGTTGATCACCGTATGGAAGGCCTTGAGGCTGATGCTGCGCTCCTGCATGCCGAGCTCTTCCGGGATGATCAGGCGCTTGAGCCCCGTGGAGGAACTGACTATGGCGTGGCCCTGGCGCCGCTTGAGATCCTCGGCGCGGCCGGTCGGGAGGTTGAAGGCCACGGTCAGGTCGTTGGTGATGTGGTCGCCGCCGACGCCGAACGAGCCGGCGCAGGCGATGACGTTGTCGGCGTAGGCCAGGAAGCTGGTTGTCCCGCCGCCGAGGTCGATAACCGCCACGCCGTTGCGCTTCTGTTCCGAGGTGAGGGAGGAGAGTGCCACGCAGAGTCCGCTGAAGACGACGTCCTCCACATCCATCTCGACCGACTGGACGACCTTGCGCAGGTTGTCGATGCGGTTGCGCTGGGTGTGGATCACGAGCATGTCGAGCGAGAGCTGGGCACCGGAGAGACCTTCGGGCTTTAGGATGCCCGTCTGGTCGTCGAGGGTGAACGACTGGTTGACCGTGTGCATGATGTCGCGGTCGGACGGCAGGACGAGGGATTGCGCCAGTTCGGTGACCTCCTCGACATCCTCGCGCGAGACGATCCGGTCGCGTCCGCGCACGGGTACCGAGCCGCGGTTGACCTTGGCCTCGATATGGCCGCCGCTGACCGCCAGCAGCAGGCTGCCGACATCGACGTTGCTCTCCTCGGAGGCCTGCTGTACGGCCTTGGCCACGCCGGCCTTGGCCAGATCGACGTCGAATACCTGTCCCTTGCGGACGCCGGAGGTCTTGTAGACGCCGCGTCCGGTGATCGTGACACGCCGCATGTCGTCGATCTCGCCCACGAGCGCGACCGTCTGCGTCGTGCCGATCTCCAGTGCGGCAATTGGTGGAAGAGCCATAGTTTCCTTCAAATGTCAAAGCCCGTCACCGGGCATAAGCGCGTCCCGGCAGGGTCGCGTCCCAATTTCCTCTTCCCTGGCCGCGCGCGGAGTTCATGGCAGTGGCCAGGCCGTTAAGTTGTGCCAGCAGCATTCGGTTCGAGCGTGCATCGTTGGTGCCCATGCGCGGCCAGGCCAGCTTGACGCGCCGCTGGTCGGACATGATGCAGTCCAGATAATCCTCGTGCGAGACATCCACATCGACGATCTGCAGGGGCAAAGTGTGGTTCTTGAGCAGATCGAAGAGCTCGATGGCCGCCCACGTCATGCCCGTGACCTGTGTGCCCGGCTTGTAGCTGGATGGATAGCCGGAGATGCTGGGCAGGGTCTCGATGCCATAGTAGCGCACGAAGACACAGCCGTTGCGGTCCACCGTCAGCGGCTGGAGTGCCAGACGGGCCAGCGGCTCGCGCTCGACCAGCGTCACCGAGATGCGGTCCGGAAGGATGCGCGTGATGGTCAGCGAGTGGATCGTTGGGGCATCGGCCATGTATTTCTTCCGGCGCTCGGCGAGGTCGCCGGCGAAGAGCGGCATGCCCTCGCGCAGCTTGAGGTGCTCGCGGACGAGGTCGCTGGTGATCGTGACGCCGGCCTGGATGTCGATCTTGCGCAGGACGAAGAGCCCGCTATCCTCGAGGTAGTAGCGCTTCAACCGCTTGTAGCCCCACACCAGCCCCCATGCCAGTAGCGGCAGTGTGATGATCAGGGTGACGATGATCACCAGCCGCCGCTGCCGGGGACTCCAGACGGCACGTCCGGCGCTGCGCGCGTACAGGCGCCGTCTTTTTTCTCTCCTGCTGCCGCGTCTGGCCATCTCCGTGCGTTCCCTCTAGGTTCCGGCAGTTGGCGGCGCATCGCAGGCCGCTGTCTCGATGATGCGTGCGCAGAGTTCGCTAAAGCTCCAGCCGGCCCTGGCGGCGGCCTTGGGCAGCAGGCTGGTGGCGGTAAAGCCCGGCAGAGAGTTGAGTTCCAGCACAAAGCAGCCACCGGTGGCATCCACGCGGAAATCCACCCGGCCCAGACCGCGCACGCCCAGGGTCGCGACGGTCTGCTGTGCCAGTTCGCGGCAGCGTGCCTCGATGGCGCCGTCGGCAGACTCATCAAGAAAGGTATAGACGGTGTCGCCGGTCAAGTACTTGGCCTCGTAGCCGTACCAGCCGCCCGCCGGGATGATCTCGACCACGGGCAGTGTCTCGTCACCCACCACGCCCACAGTCATTTCGCGTCCGGCGATAAAACGCTCTACCAGCACCTCGGGATCGCACTTGCGCGCCAGTGCCAGTGCCGGTGCCCACTCCGCGGGCTGCATCACCCGCGAGATGCCGACACTGGAGCCCTCGCGCGGCGGCTTGACGACCACCGGCAGCGGCAGGTGTGTGGTTGTGGCATCCGGTGCCAGCACCTCGTACTCCGCCGTCGGCACGCCATGCGCCTCAAGGCACCGCTTGGTGGCGATCTTGTCCATGGCCAGACGGCTGGCAACGGCACCGGCCCCCGTGTAGGGGATACCCAGGCGGTCGAGGTCGGCCTGTACGCCGCCCTCCTCGCCGTAGCCGCCGTGCAGTGCCAGAAAGACGGCCTCGGTACCGGCGGGCAGGCCATCGACCGCCTCGCGCGTCAGGACGACGGGCGTGACCGCATAACCGGCCTCCCCGAGCCCCTTGACGACGGCCTGGCCGGAGCGGAGGGAGACCTCGCGCTCGCTCGATACGCCCCCCATCAGGACTGCTACGTTGTTAAATCTTGCCATACCCGGATCTCTGCGGTTAGTTCTGCTCCCTGCATCTTCAAAACTCTCTCGCGCATGATTGTCATCAGCGCCAGGACATCCGAGGCCGTCGCCCCGGGCTCTGTCACGATTACATTGGCGTGGCGCGCGAAAACCTCGGCACCGCCTACGCGCAAACCCTTGCAGCCGGCCGCATCCAGCAGCCGCCCCGCCGCATCCGCGGCCGGATTGCGGAAGACCGAGCCGGCACTGCGGCGGCCCCCGAGGTCGAGCCGCCTGGCGCGGTACTGACCGCGCTGCGCCGCCACTGCGGCGGGATCGCCCGGATCGAGTTGCAACTCGACCTCGACCGCCGCCACTTCCTCGAGCGCGCGGCACTGCCGGTAGGCAAAGCCCGCCTCGTCACCAACCACTATAGCGCGGGAGCCGTCCTTTTTCAAACCGCGAATCGCGCGCACGCGGTCGCCGATGGCGCCGCCATGCGCGCCGGCATTCATTGCCAGCCAGCCGCCGACGGTACCGGGGATGCCCTCCATGAAGGCCAGTCCGCCGAGCCCAGCCTCGGTCAGCCGCTTGAGCAGACGGCTGCCGGGCACCGCACAGCCGGCGCGTACCGTGCCGCCGGGGGCGATGGTGATTTTCCCGAAGGCCTCCCCGGCGAGCCGGACAACGGCACCGCGCACGCCGAGATCGCCCACCAGTATGTTGGAGCCGCCGCCCAGCAGGCGGCACGGCAGGCCGAGTTCACGGCACAGCCGCAGCACATCCGCCAGTGCCTCCTCGGAGGCCACCTCGGCCAATACGTCGGCGCATCCGCCGACCCCTAGGGTCGTCAGGGGCGCGAGCGGGGCCTGGCGCCGGAGCATGACATCCCCGCGCCCTGCCAGCGCTTCGGCCAGCCGGTCGGCGGCGGAGGGCTGGCGTTGTCGCAGGGTCTGCGCCACCCGCTCCGCGACGCGCACCACGTCGCCGGCCCCGATGACCAGCAGTTGGTCGCCCGCGCGCAGCGTCGCGCAGAGCCAGTCGCCGGCCTCTTCCAGCGAGGCCGCGAGTCGCGGTACCGGCACGCCCTCCGCCGCCTGACGGCGGAAGACGGCATAGAGATCCTCGGTACGCCCGCCTGCGCACGGTGTCTCGGAGGCGGCATAGACCGGCAGCAGTATCACATCGTCCACCCCCGCGAAGGCCGGCGGAAAGGATTCGGCCAGGGCGCGCGTGCGGGTATAGCGGTGCGGCTGGAAGAGCGCGATGCGGCGCTGTGCCGGTTGGAGACGGGCGAGGGCGATTAGCGCCGCAATCTCCACCGGATGGTGGGAGTAGTCGGAGATGACCTCGATGCCGTCCTGCCGCAGCAGACGCTCGAAGCGCCGCCCCGGCAGTTCTGAAAGATGCTTGAGTGCCTCAAGGGCGGCGGCGGGATCATGGCCCAGCGCCACCGTCGCGCCCAGCGCGGCACAGGCGTTGAGGGCGTTGTGGCGGCCCGTGACGGCCAGGGTGGTCGCGCCCAGGGGGCGGCCATCGAGGGCGATGCGGAACGTGAGGCTCTCCGACCGCAGTTCGAGATCGGAGATGCGCAGCCGTGCCGCGGCGCTGAAGCCGTAGCCAAGCGCGCCGGGATGGGCAGCGCAGAGACGGTAGGCGGCGGGATCGTCAGCGCAGAAGACCACTCCGCCGCGCGTGCGCCTGATGGCTGCGGCGAAGCAGGCTTCGAGCGCGCCGAGGCTGCCGAAGTGGTCGAGGTGGTCGGCCTCGATGTTGGTGACGACGAGCACGGTCGGCGCGTAGTGCGCCAGGGTGCCGTCGCTCTCGTCGGCCTCGACGACCAGCGGCCCGCCGCCGGAACCGTCCGCCACACGCCCCATGGCCGTCGTGCGGCCGCCGATGCACCACTTGGGAGCGGCGCCCAGCGTCTGGAGCAGGTGCAGTGTGAAGCAGGAGGTGGTGGTCTTGCCGTGGGTGCCGCAGACGGCGACGCTGGTGCCTTCGGAGACCAGCGCCGCCAGCACCACGCCGCGGCGTGCAATGGGGATGCCGAGTTCCCGGGCGCGGAGGATTTCCGGATCATTATCCGCCACGGCCGCGCTGTGGATCAGCAGGTCGCAGCCGGCGTCCAGGTGTCCGGGGGCGTGGTTCGCCGCGACGGGAATGCCCTGGCCACGGAGGAAGCCGGGCAGTTCGCCCGTGGCGTGGCAGTCGCAGCCCGATACCTGCCAGCCGCGCTGCTGCAGCAGGAGCGCGACGCCGGCCAGACCGACACCGCCGATGCCCATGGCATGTGCGCGCCGTCCCGGTTGGAGGTTCAGGAGTTGCCTGACCTGTTCGTATGCTGCCCCGTTATCCATCTGCTCTGTCGTCGTTTTGAGTAAGCCGGGATTGTATAGGCTTTAAGGTGTGAAAGGAAGGATGAAGGATGAAGGGGGGGGTTAGATTTGTGATTTTAGATTTGTGATTGGGGTGCTTCGCTCGTCCTCGTAATCGTCCTCCTCCTCCTCGACAACCATGGCTGTTGTTTTGACAGGATGACAGGCACGCTTCACCCTAGTCTGAGACACCATCAGCCGCCATCGTCTTTCGCTTTCGACAAAGCGTAGGGACAAAGTGCGGCGACGAAGCGTAGCCGACAAAGCGTAGCCGACAAAGCGTAGCCGACAAAGCGTAGCCGACAAAGCGTAGCCGACAAAGCGTAGCCGACAAAGCGTGGAGACAAGGTGTGGAGACAAAGTGTAAGCGCGAAGCACCCACTTAATCCCACTCTTAATCTCACTCTTAAACGTCTTACTCCACCCGCTTACTCCCCATTTCACGTCCATCCGCGTCCATCCGCGGGATCCATTTCACTGCGGCTTGCCGGTCACGCCGCATAGCGGCCTGACGGGGACGGCTCGCCCTACCTTTCGGTTGCCGTACCGTGAGATGACGCTGTTGTGGTGGGCTGGGTGGTTCGGTACAGGCGGGGGACAGGATGCTGGAGACAGGGGACAGGAGACAGTAGGCAGTGGCAGTAGGCAGTGGCAGTGTCGACGGCGTCGCGAGGTGGGGGTGGTCGAGCCAATCGAAAGATTCGAGCAATCCGAAAGAATCGAATCACTCGAATCCATCGACTCTATCGATTCTTTCGACAAAGGCGACAAAGTTACCGACAAAGCAACAAAGTGGCGTCTCTGACTTGTTCCAACCGCCCCTGCGGGGGCGGTGGCCCGACTAGTCTGAGACACCGCATTCAAATCTGCGCAAATCTGCGACATCTGCGGTTAGAAATCTTCGCGGCTTCGCGCCTTCGCGTGAGCTTTCCCTGTTGCTTTCGACAAAGCGTAGGGACAAAGTGAAGACGAAGAGTAGCCGATAAAGCGTGGAGACAAAGTGTGGAGACTGAGTGTGTCTCTCACCTGTTCCAACCGCCCCCGCAGGGGCGGTCGGCAATACTGAACCCTGACTCCTGAACCCTTTCCCCGCCACCAGCCGAATTACCGCCCTGTCCCTAATCTTTGACATTTCCGCTTAAACATGAAATAATGCAGCTTAACATTTTTTTACTCCTGTTTTTCTGAGCCCGAACGATAAGGATTAGCCCCATGGATAAGCTGATTGCGCAACTCGAACAGGCCTCGGTACCCGCGCGCGCGGTACCCTATGATCCCGGTTTCCGCCCGGCGGCGCTTTGGACGCGTGCCTACCGTAAACTGGTGGCGGAAAACGCCGCACGCCGCAAGGTGCAGATTGCACTGGGACGCCCCGACGGCATTGTTTACCACTATGAGCTCGAGATCCTCCCCTGGTGCGCGGAGACGGCCGAGGCCACCTACCGCTACATCGAGCGCACACTCAAGTATCTGCTGTGGCAGAAGGGCGGTTGCAATGTCTGGATCGCCGGCTGCCCCGAGGCGGCGGCACGCCTCGCGACCGACTACCGCGCCGGCGGCGCGCACGCCTTCGATGCCGACGTCATGGGCGAGACGGTCTTCAGCGCCCCCTTCACCGTCAAGGCCTGCTCCGAGAGCGAGCTTCCCGCCGCCAATGAGCCCAAGTACAAGATGGGCGGCTGCTGGAAGGGCTGCCGCGTCGGCTTCGACCTCGGCGGCAGCGACCGCAAGTGCGCCGCCGTGATCGATGGCAAGGTCGTCCATACCGAAGAGGTGCCCTGGTCGCCGGTGACCGAGACCGACTGGAAGTACCACCGTGACGGCATCGAGGACTCGCTGCGGCGCGCCGCCGCCCATCTGCCGCGCGTGGATGCCATCGGCGGCAGCGCGGCCGGCGTCTACGTCAACAACCAGGCGCGCATCGCCTCGCTCTTCCGCTCGATTCCCAAGCCCGACTTCGACGCCCATGTCCGCACGCTTTTCCTCGACATCGAGAAGTCCTGGAACGTGCCGCTGGTGCTGATGAACGACGGCGAAGTCACGGCGCTGGCGGGCTCGCTCTCCCTCGAGGATCATCCCGTGCTCGGCATGGCCTTCGGCACGAGCCTCGCCGGCGGCTACTGCGGTTGCGACGGCGGTCTCACCGCCTGGCTCAACGAGCTGGCCTTCGTACCCATCGATTTCCGCAGCACCGGCGCGCCGCAGGATGACTGGTCGGGCGACTTCGGCGTCGGTGCGCAGTACCTCTCGCAGCAGGCCGTCGGCCGTCTGGCGGTTGCCGCCAACGCCCCCTTCGACGCTGCCTGCACGGGTCTGCCGGAGCGTCTGGCCGAGATGCAGCGCCGCCTGGCCAACGGGGATGCCGTCGCCCGCGACATCTTCACCGCGGTCGGCCGCTTCCTCGGCTATGCCGTCGCGCATGCCGACAGCTTCTACAAGCTCAAGCGCTTCCTGGCGCTGGGCCGCGTGACTTCCGGCGGCGCGGGCGACATCATTGTGAAGGAGAGCACGCAGGTGCTCCGCGAGGAGTTCCCCGAAATTGCCGAGCGCGTCCGCATCGAGATGCCCGACGAGAAGTCGAAGCGCCACGGCCAGGCCGTGGTCGCCGCGAGCCTGCCTTCCGACGATCTGATCAAGGGTTAACAACTTATGGAGCCCGGCGTCCGGGACGTCTCCCGCGACGCACAGGCTCCGGAAAGACTGGGACACAATGAAATTCTCCAAGCAAGGTTCCTGCCTCTTCATTCCGGATGGAAAACCGGTAGCCGAGGCCTTCTCGCGCGTCACCCATCTGGCGGTCGGCGCGCATCAGGACGATATCGAGTTCATGGCCTTCCACGGTGCCCTGACCTGCTATCGCCAGCCGGACAAGTGGTTTGCCGGCGTCACCTGTACCAACGGCGCGGGCAGCCCGCGCGCCGGCGTCTATGCCGACTGCTCCGACGAGGACATGATGGCCATCCGCCGCGAGGAGCAGAACGAGGCGGCGCGCATCGGCCAGTACGGCTTCATGGCGCAGCTCTTCTACTCCAGCAAGGAGGTCCGCGACGCCACCCAGACTGCGGTGGTTGATGACCTCGAGGCCATCCTCAAGGCCGCGCAGCCCGAAGTGCTCTACACCCACAATCCGGCCGACAAGCACGACACCCATGTCGCCGTGATGCTCGCCCTCCTCGAGGCTGTGCGCCGCCTGCCCCGCGGGCAGCGCCCGAAGAAGTTCCTCGGCTGCGAGGTCTGGCGCGACCTCGACTGGCTGCCGGACAACGAGAAGGTCGTCTGCGACGTCAGCCAGCGCGAGCATCTCGCCATGGCGCTGATGGGCGTGTACGACTCGCAGATCGCCGGCGGCAAGCGCTACGATCTGGCCACCATCGGCCGCCGCCGCGCCCATGCGACCTACTTTGAGTCGCACGGTGTCGACAAGATCGAGATGCAGAACTTCGCCTTCGATCTCACCCCGCTTCTGGAGGACGACTCGCTCACGCCGGCCGCGCTGATCGAGGCCACCATCGGCCGCTTCCGCGACGAGGTGGTCAAGCGCCTCGGCGTCCGTGCCGCCCGCTGATCTATAACCCCACATCTGTCAAAGAGTACAACAACATGGAAATCATCATTCTTCCCGACTCCCAGAAAGCCTCGAGGCTCTGTGCCGAAGTCATTGACCGCGCCATCCGCGCCAAGCCCGATCTGGTGCTGGGGCTGGCCACCGGCAGCACGCCCGTCCCGATGTACCGCGACCTTATCCGCCGCCACCGCGAGGAAGGGCTCGATTTCAGCAAGGTCCGCAGCTTCAACCTGGACGAATACCTCGGCCTGCCGCCCGACCATCCCGCCTCCTACCGGCGCTTCATGGACGAGCAGCTCTTCGACCACATCAACATTCCCAAGTCCTCCACCCGCCTGCCCGACGGCATGACCAAGGACATCGCGGCCCACTGCGCCGCCTACGAGGCCGAAATCCGCGCTGCCGGTGGCATCGACATCCAGGTGCTGGGTATCGGTTCCGACGGGCACATCGGCTTTAACGAGCCCTCCTCGTCGCTCGCCTCGCGCACCCGCATGCAGACTTTGACGCTGCAGACGCGCCAGGACAACTCGCGTTTCTTCGACAAGCTCGAGGATGTGCCCTTCGGCTGCCTGACGATGGGCATCGGCACGATTCTGGAGAGCCGCATGACCGTCCTGCTGGCCTTCGGCGAAGGCAAGTCTGACGCGATCGCCGGTGCCATCGAGGGCCCGGTGACGGCCATGAATCCCGCCTCCGCCCTCCAGTTGCATCCCGACACGCGCGTTTTCCTCGACGAGGCGGCGGCGGGCAAGCTGAAGCTCCGCAGCTACTACCGCGAGAGCTTCGAGCGCAGCCCCTACTGGCAGAGCTTCAAGATCTAGTCAGAGGCATACCCCGATCAGCTCTACGGAAAGGTCCGCGTTGCTTGATTTCGCAAAGGAAATCCCGAGACGGCTCCTTGATATTGAGGACAAGAGCCGATCAAACCTGTTTACGTGGCGCGGACAGTTTTCTCCACAGCTTATCGAGACACTGATTCAAGCATACTGTCCGGCGGACGCGACGATTCTTGACCCTTTTGCGGGAAGCGGAACAGTTCTGTGCGAAGCCGCTAGAATGGGTTTCCCGGCCTATGGGTTTGAGTTGAATCCGTCCGCATGGACTTTCAGCAAGCTTTACGAGTTTGCCAATGTTCCACGGTCATCGCGAGAGGCCGCAATTGCGGAACTGCGGGCGGAAATCGAACGCGAGTTTCCCATTGTGCTGTTTGCGGATGATGTCATTCCTCCTGAAGAGGTCGAATCAAGGATAATCCGAATCGGCGCGTCAATCGGCGACCTTGCAAAGATTCTCTGTAACGCACTTGTCGTGCTTCTGGATGTTTTCAATAACCGTATTTCCGGGGTTCTTGTCCAGAGCAAGCTAATGGCACTCGCCGAACTGGTCAGGGGGCTTCCGTACTCCGATAGGTTTATAAAAGCCGATCTGCAAGATGCTCGATGCCTTCCTTTGGAAGGGCAGTCTATCGACTTCGTTATTTCCTCGCCTCCATACATAAACGTTTTCAATTACCACCAGAATTATCGCCGATCCGTCGAGATTCTTGGTTGGGATGTGCTGCGTGTTGCCCGCTCTGAGATTGGCTCTAACCGGGCTAACCGTGGAAACAGATTCCTTACTGTGGTGCAATATTGCATCGACATGGCGAACGTCCTGCAAGAAATTGCCAGAGTAGTGCGTCCTGGTGGTCGTGTTGTGCTGGTCGTAGGGTACGAATCAAGGGTGCTCGGTGTTCCATTCTATAATGCGAGGCTAGTCGAGGCAATTGCGAAACAGATTGGCATGTTTGACCTCACGCTCGGGCAGCAACGGGTCTTTAAGAACCGTTTTGGTGAAGACATCCGGGAGGATATCCTTAATTTGACAAGACGGGCATATTTTACAG
>JAAYLN010000361.1 GCA_012521875.1 Lentisphaerota bacterium
CGCCTGACCACGCCTCACCGCGACATCCTCGCCGATGCCGGATACAGCCGGAGCAGCCTGCTGGCCACCGCCGGCGGCAGCATCGGCTCCAGCCATGTGCAGGGACTCTCGGCCGCCGCCCTCGGCCTCGCGACCACCTTCGCCTACGACGACCGCGACCGCCTGATCCTGACGACCTTCCCGGACGGGAGCGCCCTCTCCGGCACCTGGACCGCCGCCGGCCTGCGCGCCAGCGAGACGCTCCTCGACGCCGCCGGACGCACCCTGCGCCACACCACCTTCGCATACGACGGCGGCGGGCGTCCCGCCACACAGACCACGCAGGGCCGCGGCCTGCCGTCCCCCGTCACCACGGCCACCGCATTCGACACCGCCGGCAACCTTGTGCGGGCCGAGGACGCCAACGGGCATGTCACCCGCTTCCGGTACGACGCCCGCGGCCTTCTCACCAACACCACCGATGCCGCCGGACACACTGTCCGCCGCACCTACGGTCCGCGCGGGATGCCCGCCGCCGTCACCGACCCCCTCGGGCGCACCACCAGCCTCCTCTGGACGCCCTCCGGCGAGCCCGCCGCCGTCCAACTGCCGGACGGCTCGCTCACGACCAACACGTACGACGCCGTCGACCGCCTGGCCTCCTTCGCCGACACGCGCGGCACATGCGTCAGCCTCGACCGCGATGCCGCCGGGCGCATCACGCGCCGCCACACCCCCCGCTGGGAGGAGCGGACGTGGTACGACACCACCGGCTGCGCCACCTCCGTCCTCAATGCCGCCGCCGTGCGCACGGACTACGGCTACGACTGGCTCGACCGCCCGGTGCTGGCGGTAGACGGACTGGACCGCGGCTGGTGGACCGCCTACGACGCCCTAGACCGCGTCACCGCCACCACCGACCCGCGCGGGCGCAGCCGCCACTACACCCACGACGCCCTCGGACGCCGCACCGCCGCCATCCGCCCATCCGGCGCGGTTGATTCCTTCGGCTACGATGGCCTCGGCAACTGGACCACCCACACCAACGCCGAGGGGCGCGTCTACACCATGTCCTACGACGCCCTGTCGCGCCCCCTCGCCGCCACCAACGCCCTCGGTCAGCAGGTCTTTCTCAATGCCTACGACCCCGCCGGCAACCTCACCAACCGCGCCGATGGCGCGGGCAACACGGTACGGTACGCCTACGACGCCCTCGACCGGCTGGTGGCGCGGGATGCGTTCAGCCAAGAAGGGCACGAAAAACACGAAACCTTTGCCTACGACGCGGTGGGTAATCTCCTGACCGCCTCGAACGAAATGGCGCGCCTCTCGTTCAGCTATGACGTGATGGACCGGCTGGCCACCGCCACGACCGCCGTTTCCAACGCCACCTTCACCGCCGCCTACGCCCGCGACGCGGGCGGGCTGGTCACCAACCTCGTCTATGCCCCCGGCAAAATTGTCGCGCGCACCTACGATGCCGACGGGCGGCTGGTGTCCCTCTCCGACTGGCTCGGCCACACGTGGCATTTCGCCTGGGACGGCGCGGGCAAGCCTACCGGCGGCACGTCGCCGGGCGGTATCGCCGCCACCAACCGCTACGACGCGGCGGGACGTCTGGCATCGTGGTCGGTCGGCACGCTGGCCGGACGCACCGTCACCCGCGACGCGGCGGGGCTCAAGACCCGCGAGGATGTCACCGCCGGTCCGCACCCCGCACCGGTTTTCGTGCGATACGCCACCAACACCTTCGACGCCGCCGATCGCCTGGTGTCGGCGCAGGTGTACTACGGCTCGCACACCAACGCCCCAGTGTCCGAGACCTACCACTACGACGGCAACGGCGCCCTGACCAGCCTCGTCTCCGGCGGCGAAAGCGTCTTCACCGCCTCCTACTCCCCCCTCGGCCAGATCTCCTCTCTTTTCCTGCCTTTCGTGCCTTTCGTGGTTGAATGCACCTACGATCCCCTCGGCAACCGCCTCATCTCCGGCGACCGCCTCTTCATCCCCGACCATGCCGACCCCCTCAAGCGCCCGCTGATGGAGTGTGACCTGTCCGGCAACGTTCTGCGCTACTACCTCTGGGCACCCGGACGGCTGCTCGGCTTCATAGACGCCGCATCCGGCACCCTCACCGTGGCCCACTGCGACGAGTACGGCTCCGTCATCGCGCTTACCGACGCCTCTGGCAACACGCTCCACACCGCCTGCTACGGCCCCAACGGCCAGGACTGGGGCACCACCGGTGCCAACCCCACTCCCTTCGCCTGGCTCGGCGGTCACGGCGTGCAGCAGGTCGCCGTTTCCGGGCATCTCGGCCCGCTCTACCTCACGCGCCACCGCCTCTACAGCGCCTCGCTGCAGCGCTTCCTCTCGCCCGACCCCCTCGGCCTCGCCGGCGGCTTAAACCTCTACGCCTACGCCGAGGGCGACCCGCTGAGCTACATTGATCCGCTGGGGTTGTGTTCAGAAAACAACTATTGGGAGACAGGCAGTTACCTCGGAGATGTTGGGCAGTTCTTTTTAGGATATGGTGATGCAATTGCGGATACGGTCGGCGGTCTCTATAATGTTGTGCGTCATCCGATACAGACGGCGGCGGGGTTGTTCAATGCTGTTGCGCATCCCGTACAAACTGCCCAGGCTATGGCCGATGGCATAGCCGAAACATGGAACAGCGGAAACAGGGGGCGAGGCAGAGTCGCAGGCAACGCCTTTATCATCGCCGCAACCATCGCCGCACCGCACGCCAAGGCGAGTGGCACCAGTGCTGTGGCGGCTCCAAAGACAGTTGCAAGTGTTGCTGACGATGCAGCAACAGCGATAGGCAGAAGCCCAAACTTTATTGCTGCTGCGGATGGGAGCGTCTTTCCTGTTCCGCAAGGCGCAACCGGGCCACTTGCTACACGGGCACCTGGGATGCAGTTTATCGGCGGCTCTGGCGGACACGGACTTGACGCTCGCGTGATGGGTGTTCGCTTCATGGATGCGAACGCCAAACAAGGCGCGCGGGCAGTCTACATGAACCAAGCCGGGCAGACTGTCAATCCATACACTGGTCGTACCGTGCCGTATAGCGATCCAACAGCACATTTCTATTTCAACCCGAATCCATGATGAGAATGAATATGAATCACATTTTTGACTTGCTCGGCGAAGAAATATCCGCCGTGTGTTTTGTGCGTGATTACGTGGAATTCCATTTTGATGGCGCGATACTTCGCAGTCTGTCGAATCCTATCATCTTGATTCAGGGCGTAGAACATCGCTTCCCTGAACCTGGTTCGCGTGATGCTCTTTGTAAGCTTATCGGCTCAACGGTTGGAGATGTGACGGTGGAAGAGTCCCAAGCGTTGAAGGTGACTACGACAGACGGATCCAAAATCACAATTCCGCTTGACAACAGTCATCTTCGTGGTTCGGAAGCTATGCACTTCGTTCCCTACCTTAACGGGCCAATTCAAGTGTGGTAGCTCGCTGACACCCATAGTTCGACAAATGATATTGTCGGTTATGGTTGGAAGTTTTGCTACTCATTGAGTCTCTAACAGTATATACATGCTCAAATGAACCCAATGACAACAACCACGCAGAACGAGTTTGAATACCAGGTTCTCGCCTGTTTTCGGAAACACGCAAACACATTGCGTTTGTGTGAACCCACATTCAGGAGAGAGGGTTATGTCATTACCGCGACAATGTCGGCAGGGACATCCGGGAAAGTAGAGCTTCGATATGGTCCTGCCGAGTATGTTACAGAAATCTTTATCTACACATCGGCGGACAATAAACGATGGAGTTTGACTGACCTATTGAATAATGAGCAAATTCGCACTTGGATACTTAAAAACAAACCGGACATGTCAGGTAGATCTCGTCTTGAGACAGAGATAACCTTTGCGTTTTCTCTTCTGAACGAAGGACTGGTAGATATTCCTGATTTCCACTGGTTGGCCAGTAAGGCGTGAAGATGCAACGTGTTATCGCAGTTTGGCAACAGCTTGCGGCTACAACGATACTGGTCATCGCCGCGTTGTCTCTTTGCGCTACGACACCTATGGTTCGTACTGCGGACTGCGGCGTGCATGATTGCTACCACAAATACACGTTCGCCGCCAGCCGGCCATCCGGCGCGGACAACAGCGTCGCCTACCGGCCACCGCCATATACCTATCAGCCAAGCGGCGAACTGTACGACACGCTCCTCGATCCGCGCTCCCGCACCCTGATGCATAAAAACATGCTACTTCCCGAAGGCGCTATCGGCACCCCGCTTGGCGACCACATGGCCAAGAGCATGGTCGTGAATACGTTCACAGCTCCAGGCTTCGCCATCATCGGCGAAGGCATATCAACAGCAGTGGGAAGCCTTTTCGGCAAGGCAAATGCAGCGGCACCAAAGACACACAGCATTAATCAAATACGAACCTTGGCCCAAGGCTCCAAACTCGCCATATGCGGATGGATTCCTTTTCGGCGCCAGACAAGTTGAGATAGCACAACCTGGGCAGATTTTCAGCCGTTTGGGTGGAACTTCGGGGCGATATGTTTCTCCCCCAGGCACAAGTTTGTCTGCTCGTGGTTTGCCTGCTGGATATAACGGATCAGAATCTTTGTGGCAGGTGGTTAAACCTTTTGAAATTGAATCTGGGCTTGCCGCACCATGGCATGGATCTTCGGGGAAGACGGCTCCAGGAGATCTTCGAGCAGATATTCGAGGTGGCGGAAGCTGCGGGGCGGCAGACCGGCGACCGTAAAAAAAAACGGCGCTAGCCGAAATCGAGGGTGCCGTCGCCGGTCTTGTCGC
>JAAYLN010000362.1 GCA_012521875.1 Lentisphaerota bacterium
CAGGTAGTCGGCCACGCTCAGCAGGCTCTTGCAGGTCGCGCAGCAGGAGCCGTCGCCGATGAGCTGCTTCAGTTCGGCCACCAGGCCGCGCATGGCCTCGACGCCCTCGCCGGCCGTCTGGTCGCAGGCCTTGATTCTGGCCGCGATCTCCTTGAGGGCGGCAGGTGCCTCGTCGGAAGCCAGGCACTGGTCGATCAGCTCGAGGGCGTAGCCGTTCATCTTGTCGGCCGTCAGGCGCATGCCGAAGGCGAACTCGGCGGCGTCCTCGAAGAGCGAGTTCGACCATGCCGGGCCGCGGCCGTCATTGCGCTGGCAGTAGGGCGTCGTCGGCAGGTTGCCACCGTAGATCGACGAGCAGCCGGTCGCGTTGCCGATGAGCAGGCGGTCGCCGACCATCTGCGTGAGCAGCTTGATGTAGGGCGTCTCGCCGCAGCCGGCGCAGGCGCCGGAGAACTCGAAGAGCGGCTGGCGGAGCTGGCTGCCCTGGATGGTGGCAACGGAGAGTCTGGTGGGATCGGCCTCGGGCAGACCGAGGAAGAAGTCGAAGTTCTCGGCCTCGGGAGCGCGCAGGTCGAACTGCGGGGCCATGTTGATGGCCTTCCTCGCCGGGTCGGCCTTGTTCTTGGCCGGGCAGCGCTGGACGCAGAGGCCGCAGCCGGTGCAGTCCTCGGGGGCGATCTGGATAGTGTACTTCTGGCCGGCGAAGGCCTTGCCGATCATGCCCTTGGCATCGGCCGACTTGAAGGTCGCCGGAGCCTTTGCCAGGCAGGCGGGGTCGTACACCTTGGCGCGGATGGCCGCGTGCGGGCAGACGAGCGAGCACTGCGTACACTGGATACAGACATCGGGATCCCAGACGGGAATCTCGGTGGCGATGTTGCGCTTCTCCCACTTGGTGGTGGCGGTCGGCCAGGTGCCGTCGTTGGGGATCATGGAGACGGGCAGGTTGTCGCCGCGCTGGGCCATGATCTCGGCCGTGACGGTACGGACAAACTCGGGCGCCTCGTCGGCGACCACCTTGGGCATCTTGATCTTGCCGGCAGGCTGGTCGGGGTAATTGACCTGCTTGACGGCCTTGGCGGCGGCATCGATGGCGTCCCAGTTCATCTTGACGACGGCCTCACCCTTGCGGCCGTAGGTCTTCTGGGCGGCCTTCTTGAGGGACTCGATGGCCTCGTCCTCGGGCAGGATGCCGGAGATCTTGAAGAAGGCCGTCTGCATGACGGTGTTGATACGGCCACCGAGCTTCAGCTCGTGGTCGAGCTTGAGGGCGTTGACGACGTAGAACTTGAGCTCGCGGTCGATGATCTGGCGCGCGACCTCGTCGGGAATCTTCTCCCAGACCTCTTCCGGCTCGAAGGGCGAGGCCAGCAGGAAGGTGCCGCCCTTCTTGATCGTGCCGAGCATGTCGTACTTCTCGAGGAAGGAGAAGTTGTGGCAGGCCACGAAGTCGGGCTTGGTGCAGAGGTAGGGGCTGCGGATCAGCTTCGGCCCGAAGCGGAGGTGCGAGACGGTGATGGCTCCGGCCTTCTTCGAGTCGTACACGAAGTAGCCCTGGGCGAAATTCCCGGTCTCCTCGCCGATGATCTTGATCGAGTTCTTGTTGGCGCCGACGGTACCGTCCGAGCCAAGACCGTAGAACATGCACTCCTTGCGGCCCTCGTCGGCCAGCGTGAAGTCGGCCGGGATCTCGAGGCTCAGGCCGGTGAGGTCGTCCTTGATGCCGATGGCGAAGTGGTTCATCGGCTCCGCCTTGCGGGCGTTGTCGAAGACCGCCTTGACCATCGCCGGGGTAAACTCCTTGGAGCCGAGGCCGTAGCGGCCGCCGTAGGCCGGGATCCAGCTCTTGATGCCGGACTTCGGGCACTGCATGGCCTGGCCGACCGCGGCGCATACGTCGGTGTAGAGGGGCTCGCCAACACTGCCGGCCTCCTTGGTGCGGTCGAGGACCGTGATAGTCTTGACCGTCGCGGGCAGGGCCGCGATGAAGGCCTTGGTGTCGAAGGGACGGTAGAGGCGCACCTTGAGGCAGCCCACCTTCTCGCCCTTGCGCACCAGCTCCTCGACGGTCTCGTGAACCGTCTCGGCGCCGGAGCCCATGACCACGATAACGTGCTCGGCATCGGCCGCGCCCTCGTAGTCGAAGAGCTTGTACTGGCGGCCGGTCAGCTTGGCGAACTTGTCCATGTACTTCTGGACGATCGCCGGGGTGGCCTGGTAGAAGGGGTTGACGGTCTCGCGGCCCTGGAAGTTGACGTCGGGGTTCTGGGCCGTGCCGCGCATCATGGGCTTCTCGGGATTGAGGCCGCGGGCGCGGTGGGCGGCGACGAGATCGTCGTCGATCATGGCGCGGATCGTCGCGCGGTCGACCTGATCGATCTTCTGCACCTCGTGCGAGGTGCGGAAGCCGTCGAAGAAATGGATGAAGGGCACGCGCGCCTCGAGGGTCGCGGCATGGGCGATCAGCGCCATGTCCATGACTTCCTGGACGCTGTTGGAGGCCAGCATGGCGAAGCCGGTCTGGCGGCAGGCCATCACGTCGCCCTGGTCGCCGAAGATCGAGAGGCCCTGGCAGGCCAGCGCGCGGGCGGTGACGTGGAAGACGGTCGGCGTCAGCTCGCCGGCGATCTTGTACATGTTGGGGATCATCAGCAGCAG
>JAAYLN010000052.1 GCA_012521875.1 Lentisphaerota bacterium
CAGCAAGTACGACAAGAACCTGCAGACAATCATCATCATGCGCTAGGCGGCGCAAATGTGATATGCTGTTCCCACTAAACCACGAAAGGATTGGGAAAATGGACACCTCTTTGACGAAGCCCGCCCATCTGGAAACGCAGACAATCGTCTCGTATCCGCCGTCATTCTACTTCCGCTACTTCGGCTGGCCCACCGTGGCCCGCTTCGAGGACGGCACGCTCGCCCTCGCCGCCTCTGGCTTCCGCCACGGCCACATGTGCCCGTGGGGGAAGAGCGTTCTCTGGGAAAGCCACGACGAGGGCGCGACCTGGGAAGAGCCGGACATCATCAACGACTCCTCGATCGACGACCGCGACACCGGCCTTCTCGCCCTTCCGGGGGGCGGGTTGCTCCTCACCTGGTTCTCGGCAGACATGCGCTCCCACTACCGGCCGGTCGACCTGGCCGAGCGCCAGCCTCTCGAAGACCGGAGGCGCGAGAAAAGCGGCGACCCGGCGCAGTGGCGGCAGATGAAGGACGGCAACTGGATGTTCCGCGCCACCACCGACGCCTGGCAGGATGAGAACGTCGCGCGCGATCTCGGCTCCTTCGTCCGCATCCGCGACGCCGAGGGCCGCTGGGGCGCCCGCATCCCCGTCCAGGTCTCCGCCCCCCACGGACCGATCCTGCTCCGCGACGGCACGTTGCTTTATGTGGGCAAGGCCAACGCCAACTGGGAGAACGGCGTCTACCGCCCGTCGATGAAGGCGCTGCATGGCGGAGGCATCCGCGCGCTTTCAAGCGCCGACGGCGGCCTCACCTGGCAGCCGCTGGGCGATGTGCCCGCGATCCCCGGCGCCGGCAGCCACGAGCCCCACGCGATTGAGCTCGCGGACGGCTCCCTGCTCGCGCTCCTCCGCGTCCATCCCGCGCCGACCGAGGCCGATCGCAATCCGCATTTCCAAATCTGGAAGTCCCTCTCGCACGACCGCGGCCGCACCTGGAGCATCCCCGAATACGTCGGGGAAGGCTCGCCCCCCCATCTCCTTCGCCATTCGTCGGGCGCGATTGTCTGCACGCAGGGCTACCGCACCAAGCCCTACGGCATCCGCGCGCTCGTCAGCCGCGACGAGGGAACGAGCTGGAAGGAGGTCGTCCTCGACAACTCCGAGCCTTCCTGGGACCTCGGCTACCCGGCCTCCGTGGAGCTGTCGGACGGGTCCGTCTACACCGTCTTCTACCGCGACGGCGACCTCCTGTCGATAAAATGGAAGCTGAACTGACGCGCCCGTCGTACCGGGCGCTTTGGCGGTTTTTCCTACCGCTCGTCGTCATCAGCTTCTCGCAGACCTTCACCTATCCGCTCGTCGCGAGCGTGATTTCGCACGGTCCGCTGGAGGGGCTTGAGTTCGAGGCCTATGTCATCGGGCAGCAGGTCGTGACCTTCCTGTCGTCGATTGGCCACGGGCTGGTGACGACGGGCATCGTCTTCGCGACGACGCAGCGCGGGCGCGCCGCCTTCATGCGCCTCAACCTCTACATGGCCCTCGCCGCCGCCCTCTGCCAGCTCCTGGCCAGCCTGCCGCTGGCGGAGGACTTGATTTTCGGGCGCTTTCTGGCCGTGGAGAATCCCGCGCTGCGCGCCATCGCCCGCCACTCGCTGCTGGCCTGCATCCCGGTCCAGATGAACTTCTACGTGCGGAACGCCTACACGGCGCAGCTCTTCCGCAACAAGCGAAGCGACCTTGCCAACGTGGCGACGCTTTTCCGCGTCGCAATCGCCGTCCCGCTCGCCTGGCTCTTCGTGCGGGCCGGACTCGTGGGCTATCTCTGGGGGGCCGTGGCCATGACGCTTCCGTGCCTCGCCGAGACGGCGCTCACCTGGTGGTACGCCCGCCCCTATTTGGCGGCTCTTCCCGAAACGGCGCCCGGCGCAGGCGAGACCGACGGGACGTCCGTCATCCGGCAGCTTCGCTTCACCATTCCCCTTTCGCTCGGCTCCGTGCTCATGACGGCGACGGCATTCATCACCACCTATTTCTACTCCTATTCTTCCGATCCCGAACGCTTCCGCCTCGTCCACTACGTCACCTACGGACTGGCCGCCTTCTTCTTCGCCTCCGCGCTCAGATTCCAGACGGTGGCCGTGGTCTTCGCCAAGACGGCGGAGGCCGCGCGCCGGGTCGCCGTCTTTGTCGTCGCGGCTGGCGCCGCGCTCGGCGCGATTCTCCTGGCCGTCTCCAATGTGACGCCCTTCGCCCACTGGTATCTCTGCGTCTTCCAGAAGATTCCGCCCGAATCCCTCGGACTCGCCTCAGCGGCGGTGACGGCCGGCGCCTTCGTCACCATCCTCTACGGACTCCGGGGATTCGTCGAAGGGCTTGCCGCCGTACGGCTGGCGCCGCGCGCCGTCCTGGCGGGCCAGCTGGCATACGTCCTCTTCTTCGCCGGGTCCTTCGCCCTCTGCACGCGCCTTCTCGTTGGCCGCGACCATCTCTGGGGCATGGCGGCCATCGCCGTCGCCACGGCCGTCTCGGCGCTGGTGACGCATACGGTGTCCCGGCTCATCGTCGCGCGCCGATAATCCCGGTCCGTCGAGAACCGCACAACCTACAGCGAATCCGGCATTGTTTCGTCGGCGATTTTCCGCCGGTCCCTCCGGGTCAGGTCAATCTGCTTGAATCGCGGTTTTACGTAGAATATCGTCACGGCGGGGAACAATTTGCCGAAATCCTTGTTGCCGCATTTCATGACACCTTTCTTGTCAAAGGAAAAACGGCGGGGATGTTCGCCATGATGTCGAACTATTTCCGGATGCCGGATGGTTTCGCCGAAACCCTCTACCTGTCGCAGGTCAAGCAGGCCTTCGCCCTCAAGACCGTCACCGAATGCTGGCACGCGCGCATGCCGTACTGCCGCGGCGCCCTCTACTGGCAGTTGAACGACTGGTGGCCCGTGTCGAGCTGGTCAACCATCGAGCACAGTGGCCGCTGGAAGCCGTCGCACTACGCCGTCAAACGTTTCTTCGCGCCGCTGACCTCCTCGCTCCGCGCCGAGCAACCCGAAGGCAAGACTGTGGTCGATGTCATCTGGGATCTCCCGGGACGGCTGAACGCCGCGGTCAAGGTCACACTGCGCGCCCTCGCGGACGGACGGGCCGTCGCCTCATGGACGCGGCCGGCCGTCCTGAAGGGCGCGGGCGTCCTGCCGCTGGAGCTTCCCGACCTCGCGGGGAATGCGGAGGCCCGCAGGCATCTGGCCCTCAATGCCTGTTACCTCACCCATGAAGTGGCCGGCACGGATGCCGACGGCAAAACCTACGCGCATGCCGAGACCGCGTTCCTGACCGCCTTCAAGCATTGCGAACTGCCGGAGGCGGATGTCAAGGTCGTCGCCCTGGCGAAGCACAGGGACGGCTCGTTCAGCATCACCCTCTCGGCCCAGGCGCCGGCCTTCTTCGTCTGGCTCTGCGTCGCGGACGATCCGCTCGGACGCTTCGACGACAATCTGGTCACCCTGCTGCGCGGCCGGCGCACCTTCCGCTACGTTCCCGGCACCCCACTCACCGTCGCCGCGCTTCGCCGCCGGCTGTCGGTCCGCGATCTCCGCGGCTGACCATCGCACCCGTCACAAAGGAATACCCCCGACATGGACATCGCCGTTGCCACTGATTTCGCCGGTTCGACCGGCGACCCCGACCTGTCTCTCCGCGCTCTGGCCGAGGCAGGCTTCGCCAGCCTCCACTGGTGCCACCATTGGTGCGATGACTTCCACTACGGAAAGCACGAACTCGCCTATATCAAGAGCCTGCTGAAGCAGTACAATCTCCGACTGCTGGACATCCACGGTTCGCAGGGCGTTGAGAAGTGCTGGTATTCGCCCATCGAGTACCGCCGCCGCGAAGGTGTTGATCTCGTTGCCAACCGCATCCGCATGCTCCGTGAGCTCGACGGCACCGGCACGATCATGATGCACATACCGACCTACAGAATCGACCTCCCCGCGGAGGAGCGTCCAGCCGTCACGCAGCTCTATGATGCGCTCTGCCGCTCGATCGACGATCTGATGCCGCTGCTCGACAGCACCGACACACTCATCGCCGTCGAGAACATGTGGCGCGACTCCTGGGAGACCATCGAGGCGCTGCTGGAGCGCTATCCGGCCAACCGCATCGGCATCTGCTACGACTCGGGCCACGCCAACGCCAACTGCAACAAGCGCATCGAGTCGCTTGCAAAGAGCAAGAGTCGCCTCGAGGCGCTCCACCTGCACGACAATAACGGCGAGGGCGATCAGCACCAGCCGCCATTCTACGGCACGGTCGATTGGCAACGTCTGGCCGAGATCATCGCCACCTCCTCCTATAGCCGCGAAATCAGCTTCGAGATGTCCATGGGCAACACGCCGTTCGTGCAGGAGGGAGTCGAAATCCGTGATCAGCCCTACGAAAACCGTCTCGCCTTCGCCCGCGACGCCTTCGAGCGCTGCTCGCGCTTCGCCGGACAGGTTGCGGCCGCCCGCCAGGCCGCGGTATAGGCCCCACCCCAACCGAGAACCGCACATGAAGTTTGTCAATCGTTCCGCCGTGGTGACCGGCGGCGCCGGCCGTGTCGGCCGCCCGCTCTGCGAGAAACTCTGCGACCACGGGGTCGCCGTGGCCATTGCCGACCTCGATCTGGCCAAGGCCGAGGAACTGGCCGCGGCTCTCCACGCGCGGGGCGGCCAGGCGCGGGCGTACCCACTTGACGTCACCTCGACGGAGAGCGTCAACGCCATGGCCCGGAGTGTGCTGGCCGATTTCGGGAGGGTCGACATCCTCATCAACAACGCCGGCGTCTGGAAACGGCAGCTCCTCTCGGAGATGTCCGAGGCGTTCTGGACCATGCACATCGACCTGAACCTGACCGGCACCTTCCGCGTAACCAAGGCGTTTCTGCCGGGGATGCAGGCCGCCGGATACGGACGCATCATCAACCTCTCCTCGATCGCGGGCGAGGTGGGCCTGCCCTATTTCGGCGCCTACGCCGCCGCCAAGGCCGGCGTGATCATCTTCACCAAGACGCTGGCCATGGAGCTCGCCAAGCAGGGCATTACCGTGAACTGCGTGTCGCCGGGCATGATCGGCGACGCACCCAATCCAACCAAGACCACCTGGGTCGAGCGCTACGGTCTGGGCCATGAAGTCGCGGATCTGCTGGTGTTCCTGGCGTCCGACGACACCTCGTTCATCACCGGCGTCGACTACACGATCGACGGCGGACGCATTCTCGGCCCGCGCTACGCGGACGTCTAAAGCCATGGCCGCCAGAGAGCCAATCTGCGAATGCCGCGTTTTCGACGTGACGCGTTTCGGGGCTCGGCCCGACGGCGCCAACGATTCGACAGCCGCGCTCCAGGCAGCGATCGACGCCTGCGCCGCGCAGGGCGGCGGCATCGTGCGCGTGCCGGGACCCGGTGTCTACCTGACCTACACGCTGAACCTCCAGTCCTGCGTCGAACTCCGCATCGACCGCGGGGCGACGCTCAAGGGCGGTCCCGACCCACTGAAGTACCCGGAGTTCGGCCCGTCGGCGCATTGGCGTCCCGAACACGCCCCCCGGTTCAACAAACGGGCGATGTTCTACACCGTCGGCCAGCGGCAGGTGGCCATTACGGGAGGCGGAATGATCGACGGCAACGCCGAGGCGTTCCACTCCTGGCATCCCGAGCGCCGAAGGATGTGGCGCAACAGCGATACGGCCATCACCGGACGCTGCGTCTTCTTCGTCGCCTGCCAGGACGTGACGCTGCGCGACATCACCATCCATCATCCTTCCGGCTGGGCGACCTGGCTCCTCGACTGCGACCACGTGGAGATCCGGAAGGTAGCCATCGACTGCCATGCCGACTTTCCCAACGGCGACGGCATCCATCTGAGCGGCTGCCGTGACGTGGCGGTATCGGATTGTGTCGTCGACAGCCAGGACGACTCGATCGTCCTGCGTGCCAGCCAGGAGCAGATGCTCGTGCCCCGCGCGCTTGAACGCGTGGCGATCACCAACTGCTCCGTCTCCAACCATTCCGCGGCCATCCGCATCGGCTGGACGGGAGACTACGCCATCCGCGACATCACAGTGGACAACATTGTCTGCCGGCATGCGTGGAGCGCGTTTCAGATCATTCTGCCACCGCTGAATCATGACCGCTGCAACGATCCGCCACGCACGCCGGATCTGCCGCTGCTGCCGCCCGAGAACCGTCTACCCTTCGCGGTGGAGAACCTCCGCTTCACGAATCTGGACACCACGAGCGACGACGCGCCGCTCCAGTTGGTTTTCGGCGACGCCCATCGCACCGAGCCCGTCGACTATGTGCGGAACCTCGTATTCGACAACTGCCGTTTCGCAGCCGGCAAGCCGCCGGTCTTCGTTGTCTGGCCGGAAAACCATTTGTAGCCGTTCACGGGGGGGCGCGGGGTTCCCGAGGCAAGTCGGTGCTTCCGTGCGCCTCAATGAGAACGACTGTCCCGCTTAATCTCGATCACGTGCGTCGGTTAAGCGTATCCGATTAAGGGTGG
>JAAYLN010000363.1 GCA_012521875.1 Lentisphaerota bacterium
AAGGCGCAACTGGCCGCCGCGGGCAGCGCGGCCGAGAAGGCGGCCATCGAGCGCAAGCTGGCCGCACCGCTGAAGCAGTACAACCAGGCGCTGGAGGAGCTCCTGCCGCTGCAGCGCGAGGACTTCATCGGCATCTTCAAGGCGCTCAAGGGGCGCCCCTGCACCGTGCGTCTGCTCGATCCGCCGCTGCACGAGTTCCTGCCGCATGATGCCGAGGGACAGCGCGAGATGGCCAAGCGCATGGATCTCAAGCTCTCCGAGGTCAAGCGGCTGGTCGAGAGCCTGCAGGAAGTCAACCCGATGCTGGGCCACCGCGGCTGCCGCCTCGGCATCAGCTATCCCGAGGTCACCGAGATGCAGACGCGCGCCATCTGCGAGGCGGCTGTCAAGGTCAAGGGGTCGCGTCCCGAGATCATGGTGCCGCTCATCGGCTCGGTCAAGGAACTGCAGGAGCAGAAGGCCATCATCGAGGCCGCCATCGCCGCCGTGGAGCGCGAGAACAAGACCAAGCTCAATATTCTCATCGGCACGATGATCGAGGTGCCGCGCGCGGCGCTGACGGCCGATGCCATTGCCAGGGAGACCGACTTCTTCTCCTTCGGCACCAACGACCTGACGCAGATGACATGCGCCTTCTCGCGTGACGACGCCGAAAAGTTCCTCGGCACCTACGTCGAGCGCGGCATCTTCGAATACGATCCCTTCACGGTTCTCGACCAGGAGGGCGTCGGCCACCTGATGCGCATCGCGGTCGAGGGCGGACGCAAGGCGCGCCCGAACCTCAAGATGGGCGTCTGCGGCGAGCATGGCGGCGAGCCCCGCAGCGTGGCCTTCTGCCACGACCTCGGCCTCAACTACGTCTCGTGCAGCCCCTACCGTGTGCCGATCGCGCGTCTGGCCGCCGCGCAGGCGGCCCTGCGGAAGCGGGAAGGCTAGGGGAGTGCTCATGAGTGGTACGACGACCCTCCGCGTGGCGGCGCTGGCCCTTCTCGGGCTGGCCGCCGCCGCGCGTGCCGAGACCTACGAGGAGATCTGCAAGGCGATCAACGAGACCGCCAACAGGCAGCTCACCCTCCAGACCGACACGCGCGGGCGCGAGGAGCGTCTCGCGCAGGCCCTCGCCAAGGGCACCCACGACACGCCCGAGATGAAGGTCACGCGCGCGCGCATCGAGCAGCTCAAGACCGAGCTGCTCGAGGCCGAGCAGTTGCTCAGGCGTCAGTTCGAGGAAGTGCCCGCCCTGCAGGATGAAATCCGCAAGTCGCGCGAGAGCATGGCCGAAATCCGCAAGCTCGATGCGCAGCGGCGCGAGCTGCTGCAGCGGCGTGATGCCTTCCTCGAACAGCACACCGCCAAGCCGGCCAACTAGCAGAAACGCCGATGCTTGATTTCGCCGCCATAGATTTCGAGACCGCCAACGAGTGCCGTTCGAGCGTCTGCAGCGTTGGGATTGTCATCGTCCGCGACGGGGCGGTAGTCGAGACGTTCTACCGTCTCATCCGCCCCGCGCCGGACTACTACCTCACCTTCAACACGCAGATCCACGGCCTCTCGGCCGCCGACACCGACGGCGCGCACAGGTTTCCGGATGTCTGGCAGGAGCTCGCGCCCCGGATCGAGGGCCTGACGCTGGTGGCGCACAACAGCCCTTTCGACGAATCCTGCCTGCAGGCGGTACACAGGCACTACCGGCTCAAGTATCCCAACTACCGCTTCGCCTGCACCTGCCGCGCCTCGCGGCGGCACTTCGGGCGCCAGCTGCCCAACCACCAGTTGCAGACGGTGGCGCGCCACTGCGGCTATATCCTCAAGGATCACCACCACGCCCTGGCCGATGCCGAAGCCTGCGCCGCCATCGCGCTCAAGCTGCTGTAGGCCGTCTGTCTGTCTGGTTGCCCGCCGCTATCTTCCTCCGCCTGTAATACGGCAGGGTAGTGGATATGGGGCGGCAGCCACCGGCAGTACCGGCAGGATCGGCAGTACCGGCAGTACCGGGCTCGAGGACGAGGACGAGGACGAGGACGAGAAAGCGCCCCGCTCCCCGCCCAGCTCCGCCGAGCCATTCTCGTTGCGCCGGACCTCCGTGTCCGGCGACTCGACAAAGCGTAGGGACAAAGTGTGGGGACGAAGTGTATCCGACAAAGCGTGGAGACAAGGTGTAGAGACAAAGTGAAAGCGCGGAGCACCCACTTAAACCCCGCGCTAA
The DNA here is from genome assembly GCA_012521875.1 of Lentisphaerota bacterium. Lineage (GTDB taxonomy): Bacteria > Verrucomicrobiota > Kiritimatiellia > RFP12 > JAAYLN01 > JAAYLN01. The sequence continues at coordinate 2,207 of JAAYLN010000363.1, forward strand.
ATCCCACACTTAATCGGTACGCTTACTCCACCCGCTTAATCCATTTTCCGTGCATTCGCGTGCATTTGCGTCCATTCGCGGTGCCGGTTCTTCGGGCCTTCGCGTGCATGGGCTTTTCCTGTCGCTTTCGACGAAGGCGACAAAGTCACCGACAAAGCTCGCGACAAAGTTGATGACAGCCCTGAAAGGGCGAAACATACCAGCCCAGGGCAACGCCCTGGGGAATAGGCAAAAAAACGAGTAGCCCTGTAGGGGCGTGACATAGTCCGGCCATTA
>JAAYLN010000364.1 GCA_012521875.1 Lentisphaerota bacterium
GGCAGGGTGCCGACAGCCTGGCCCTGCTGCGTCAGGTAGTCGCGCGTCTCGCCGCGAACGGCTGGCGCGTGGGCAACGTGGATGCCACTATTCTGGCCGAGGCGCCGCGCCTGGCACCGCACATCGCCACCATGCGCGCGCGGCTGGCCGACTCCATGGGCATCCCGGCCACGAACGTCTCGGTCAAGGCGACCACCGTCGAGGGGCTGGGCGCCATCGGCCGCCGCGAGGGCATCGCGGCCATGGCCGTGGCCACGGTCGCCCCCAAGTGAGCAGCGGCTAGCCGCTGCTTCTCGTCCTCGTCCTCGTCCTCGTCCTCGAGCCCGGAACTGCCGATCCTGCCGGGACTACCGGGACTACCGGTAGCTGGCGCCCCATACCCGCCACCATGCCATATTTAAGGCGGGGCAGGCACACCAGATGCGGCGTCCCCGCCGCGAGGCAGTCCTGTGCCCGCCGTACCGTGACACCCTTGCGGTCGGTCTTGGCCGTACAGTTCCTGCATGGGGGTTGCGGTCGGGCCGGAGTACCGGCTTCAGCCGGAAGCCAACAAGGGCCTTCAGGCCCGAGATGCCCTTTTTCCCTTGAAAAAAGGGGTCGTGGGAACGGGGCTGAAGCCCCTGGACCACTTCCGCCTGAAGGCGGTACTCCGACCACCGTACAGCGCGTCTTGCACCAGCACCAGGCCTCCGTCCTGCATACGCGGCGTCCCCGCCGCGAGGCAGTCCTGTGCCCGCCGTTTACAGCGGGTAGCGCACCGACCGCCCCGCACCGCCGCAGCGGCACAAAAAAGGCCGGTGCCTGCACAGCACCGGCCTCTACTAGCCAGCATTTCGCGGCTAACGCCGCGAAATCGCAATCACCACGCTACTTGATGGTGACTTCCTTGCCGGCCGCCGCGGAGCGGTAGATGCCGTCGAGCATCTTCTGGACCGCCAGGCCATCCTCGCCGGAGGCGTTGAGCGGCGTGCCCTTCATGATGCCGTTCACCCAGTTCTGCAGCTTCTCGGTGAAGAGGTAGCCCCAGGAGCCATCGCCAATGTAGGCGGGAACGGCGTTGACCATCATGTCGTTCATATCGGTGAAGATCGTCGCGGTCTCCCACGAGCAGCCGGCCTTGGTACCCATCGCCGTGAAGTTCATCACATCCTTCTCGATGTGGGCGGCGAAGGAGGACTCGATCTGCAGGAGCGCGCCGTTATCGAAGCGGATCTGGCCGATGGCCAGGTCTTCGACGGTGTAGGTCTTGTAGTCCCAGTTGGGCCAGGCGTTGCGGACGGTCGAGGGCTTGTCGCCCAGATAGGTCCAGATGTTGCCGCTGGCGGCGATCGGCCTGGGGGAGCCCATGAAGGCGTAGGCGCACTCGATGATATGTACGCCGATGTCGATCATCGGGCCGCCGCCCTGTAGTGCCTTCTGGCCGAACACGCCCCAGTTGGGGATGCCGCGGCGGCGCAGCGCCTGGCACTTGACGAACATGCTATCGCCGAACTCACCCTTCTCACGGGCGGCGCGCAGCAGCACGGTGTTCGGCGTGTAGCGCCACTGGAAGCCCACGCTGAGCTTGACGTTGTTCTTCTTGGCCGCGGCGATCATCTTCTCGCACTCGGCGGGGGTCATGGCCATCGGCTTCTCGACGAAGGCGTGGCAGCCGGCGTTGCAGGCATCCACCACCGGCGCGCAGTGTACGCCGTTGGGCGTGCAGACGTCGACGGCGTCGGGCTTGATCTTCTTCAGCATGACCTTCCAGTCATCGAAAAGCGCCTCGCGCGGCACGCCCCATGTCTCGTGCATGATGTCCAGACGGTCGGGCTTGATATCTACGCCCGCCACGATCTCGACCTCGGGAATGTTCTTGAAGGCGTTCAGGTGCGTCTGCGAAATTCCACCGCATCCGATGATCGCCACGCGCAGCTTCTTGCCCTTGTAAACCTTGGCCGGATCGGCCATCTTTGTCGAAATGCTTTCTGCCATGATGTGTTGCCCTTTGCCCCCGCCGGGCCGCCGACAGCCGGCATGTTCCCAAGGAGAGGCGAATATTCAATATTGTAACATATTGGCCGGTCGCGGCCAATACCATATTGGGGGCAGGAGACAGGAGACAGGAGGCAGGGGCGCTGCTGCCCCGAGCGGGGCGGCGGCAGTGGCAGTAGGCAGTGGCAGTAGGCAGTGGCAGTAGGCAGTGGCAGTAGGCAGTGGCAGGGAAATCCTAAACTTTGTCGCGAGAGCTTTGTCGGTAACTTTGTCGCCTTTGTCGAAAGCAGCAGGGAAGGCTCACGCGAAGGCGCGAAGACGCGGGGTAAGTTCTAAAGTTCGGGAGTTCTAAAGTTCTAAAGTTTTGAAGTTTTGAACCGCCAAGACGCCAAGAACGCCAAGAGATGGAACCGCGAATGGACGCCAATGCACGCCAATGCAAGCCAAGAGATGGAACCGCGAATGGACGCCAATGCACGCGAAAATGGAGTAAGCGGGTGGAGTAAGCGTGCCGTTTAAGTGAGTTTAAGAGAGGGTTTAGAGTGGGTGCTTCGCGCTTGCACCTTGTCCCCACACCTTGTCCCCACACCTTGTCGAAAGCGAAAGATGGGGCGGCAGAAGCGCAAAAGACCAGACCAATCGTCCTCGTCCTCGAGCGCGCCGGTACTGCCGGTACTGCCGACGGGTATCGACAGGTATCGACTGGTGACGACGACTGCACCCCAAAGGTGGCGCGGACATTCCTGTCTGCGCGGGGCTGCGCGGGCAGGCAGGAATGCCTGCCCCACAAATCTAAAATCATCCGCGCCCCTGTCGCTAGCCGATTACAGCACAGCACACATAAAATGTACCATTGCCGAAAGGTGCGCGCCTGTGTTACGATAGCCGCATGTTAGGCGAGGCACAACCATCCGGCCGCATGGCCGCCAAGATCATCGTCAACGGCCTGACGCTGGCGCGGGTACCGCTGGTGCTGCTCTTCATGGCAGGCGCCCTGGTGGCGCTGTTCCACCAGCCGCCCTGGCTGCCGCCGCTGAACTTGGCCCTCCTCGTGCTGGCCTCGCTGACCGACCTCTTCGACGGCATGCTCGCGCGCCGCTGGCAGGTCACCAGCCGCTTTGGCGCACTGGCCGACCCGCTGATGGACAAGGTCTTCTTCATCGTCGTCTTTCCCACCCTCACCTTCCTGCTGGCCTGGCAGGGCGGCGCGCAGCGCGCGCATGCCGTGGTCATGCTCGTCTTCACCGTCTGCTACCTGCTGCGCGACCAGTGGGTCTCCTTCCTGCGCGCGCTCGCGGCGGGACGCGATGCCGACATGCGCGCCAACTGGGTCGGCAAGGTGCGCACGGCCATCAGCTTCCCCATTGGCTGCCTGCTCTACCTCCACATCGCCTACGGCATCCCGTCGCGCTGCATCATGCTGTGGCTCGAGGCCTTCGGCCTGGTGATCAATTTCTACTCGCTCGTCGTATATACACGCCGATATTCCCCGGCGCTCCGCGACGCCCTTGAATAACCACTCCTCCCTGTTTTCCAGAAGGCTGCCACATGGATGGAAAACCCGATTATAGCGCCACACGCAACGCCGACGCCTACATGGTCGTCCGCTGGCTAGCCTTTATCCTGGCCAACGGGCAGGTCTACGGGCTGAACCACAAGATCACGCAGGAGTCGATCCGCGACGCCGCCAAGGTTCTCGCTCTCTACCACCAGCGCCACGGGGAATTCGAGCTGGCCGTCGTGGACGACGACTTCCGCGTCGACGGTGCCTCTGTCGGCCCGCCGATACCCAGCACCATCGCGCTGGCCCACTGCCTGACCAGCCTCAACGCGCCGGGGCTCTGCTTCCGGGAGGGCATCACGGCGCAGGAACTCGCCACCTTTGCCGAGATGCTCTTCCTGAAGGAGGAGCAGGTACAGCAGGCCAACGGACTCTCCGGCCTGCTGGACGCCGCGGGACTGACCAGCATCCGCACCATCGGCTTCAGCTACCAGCGCGTGGCGGAGCACGAGACGGTCGTTGCCAAGGATGGCAAGGATGAGGAGCCGGCGACGGGGCTATCGGACGCCTCGGCGGCGGCCATCCGGCGCTTTCTGGACGCCGACACCGCCGCAGCCGCCTCGCCGGCGGATGCGGCTCCCCTGCACCAGGCCGATCTCGACGATGCCAAGACACTCGAGGATCTCGCCAGGCTCACCGCGCCCCCGGAGATGGACGACACCCTCACACCCGAGACTCTGGCGCAGCAGGCCATTGAGCGCCTGCAGCGGGTGAGCGACAAGCTGCGCGAATCGCCCTCCAACCAGACCGTCAAGGGGCGGCGCAACATCCGCAAGCTGATCAAGAACATCGAGACCGATGTCACGGAGCGCCTGCAGCGCCTAGCAGCCTGTCGGACTTAGGCAGCATTACGACGAAAACACCGAAAAAACGGCAAACAACTGGGTCAGGAATCGCTTCGTTGATTGGTCGTGAACAAAAGCAATGCGTTATTCGATTCCTGCGCA
>JAAYLN010000365.1 GCA_012521875.1 Lentisphaerota bacterium
GCTTGCTTTCGTATTTTTCGATTTAAGCGCACTTGTGATTGTTTGGCGTTTTTATTCGCAAAAATGACACTATGTGCGGTGTGCTGTTTCAGGCTTCGATTGTTGATCATACGACCCAGTCGTATGATCGAGGAGTGTAAAAGGCGTGGTTTTAGAGTGGGCGCTTCACGCTTACACCTTGTCCTTCCCGAAGTGCGTTCTTTACTCCAACGGACGGCTCTGCTTTAATAACCGATTTCAATGTGTTCCAGGCGCCCGGACGAACCAGGAGGGCGCGACAGGTCTCCCAACGTGTATCTCAAGTCTCTGGAAATGATCGGGTTCAAGAGTTTCGCCGACCGTACGAAACTCCAGTTCGAGCCCGGACTGATCGCCATCGTGGGCCCCAACGGCTGCGGCAAGAGCAATGTCTCGGACGCCATCCGCTGGGTTCTGGGCGAACAGCGCCCCACGGCACTGCGCGGCACCAAGATGCTCGACGTGCTCTTCAACGGCACCGATGCCCGCCCGGCGATGAACATGGCCGAGGTCAGCATCACCTTCGCCGACTGCGACAAGCTGCTCGACACCGAGTTCAACGAAATCACCGTCTCGCGCCGCATCTTCCGCTCCGGCGAGGGCGCCTACTTCATCAACAAGAACCCCTGCCGCCTGCGCGACATCCAGCGCCTCTTCATGGGCACGGGCATCGGCACCACCAGCTACTCGGTCATGGCGCAGGGCCAGATCGACGCCATCCTCTCGTCGCGTCCCGAGGACCGCCGCGGCGTCTTCGAGGAGGCCGCCGGCATCACCAAGTTCAAGGCCGACCGCAAGGAGGCCATGCGCAAGCTCGACCAGACCGAGGCCAACCTGCTGCGCCTGGCCGACGTCATCCGCGAGGTGAAGCGCCAGATCGGCTCGCTGCAGCGCCAGGCCGGCAAGGCGCGGCGCTACCAGGAGCTGAAGGAGGAGCTGCGCGGACTCGACCTCTTCGTCATCCGCCGCCGTCTGACGGTGCTCGATGCGCGCCTCCGCGAGCTGGTGGCCGAGCTGGCCGAACTGGCCGGCCGCGACGCCGCGGGCCAGGAGGCCGTCGCCACGGCCGAGGAGGCCGCCGCCGCCATCCGCGCCGAGATTGTCGAGAACGAGCGCCACATCAGCGAGATGGGCGAGGCCGCGGCCCAGGATGCCGCCAAGCTGGCCCACGCGCGCGAGATGATCACCGTCAGCGAGCAGCGCATCGCGGAGTACCAGACGTGGTCGGCGCGCGACACGCGCGAGGCGGCGGAGACCCGCGAGCAGCTCACTTCGCTGCGCGAGCGCCTGACGGCCATGGCCGCCGAGCGCCAGACGCTGGAGGAGCAGCTTCGCGAGGCGCGCGGCCAGCGTGACGAGCTCCAGCAGCGCGTGACGGCCGAGCGCCAGGCGATCGATCAGCAGCGCCGCGAGCTCCAGGGCGAGCGCGACAAGAGCCTGGAGCGCGAGCGCCGCGCCACACAGCTTCAGAACCGCCTCACCGGCATGGAGGCGCGGCAGCGCGCCGCCCATGTCCAGCGCGAGCGGCTGGCTGCCGAGCAGGCGCATCTTGCCGAGACCAGCGCCTCGCGTCTGCAGCAGCGCGACGCCCTCGCGGCCTCGCTCGAGGAGCTGCGCGCGCAGGCGCAGCAGGACGCCGCCGCCCTCGCCACCATCGAGGAGGAGCGCCGCGGTACCGACGAGGAACTGCGCGGCATCCGCGAGAGGCACGGCCAGCTCAGCTCGCAGCGCGCCGCCAAGCGGGCGCAGATCGATCTGCTGACCGAGCAGGAGGCGCGCGCGGAGTCGTTCCCGGGCGGCTCGCGCCTGCTGCTCGACGCCAAAAATCCCCTTAAGCTCGATCCCGGCGTGGTGCTGGGCACGCTGGCGGCGCAGTTCAAGGTCTCGGCCCGCTTCCGCCCCGCCCTGGAGGCGGTGCTGCGCGCCTGGATCGACGCCATCGTGCTGCGCAGTGCCGGTGATGCCACCGAGGTGCTGCGCCGCCTGATCGCCCGCGGCGGCCCCGCCTCGGCACGCCTGATCGCCGCCGAGGCGCCCGCCGTAGAGAACCAGCCCGCTCCACCGGCACCGGAGGGCTTGACGCCTCTCGCCGACCATCTCGAGGTGGCCGAAGCCTTCGCCCCCGCCGCCGGAGCCCTGCTGAAGCGCGTCTTCCTCGCCGAGACTCTGGAGCAGGTGCCCTCTCCCCTGCCCCGGGGCATCACCGTCGTGACCCTTGCGGGCACCGTCTTCCACGCCAACGGCTTCTGCGAGCACTGGATGCCGGAAGGCCAGTCGGCCAGTCCCCTCGCCCGCCGCATGGCCATCGAGGATGCCACCGGCCAGATCGAGGCCATTGATGCCGAGCTGGCGGATCTCAAGAAGCGCCTCGACGGGCTGGTCGGCCAGCAGGAGACGCAAGCCCGCTCCCAGACGCAGGCGCGCCAGCGCCTCGACGAGAGCCGCCGCCAGGCCGCGCAGAAGGAGGGCGAGTGGCAGAGCGTCTGCCGCGACGTCAAGCGCGACGAGGAGCGGCAGCGGGTGGTCGGCAAGGAGCTGGAGCTGGCCGTGGCCCAGGCGCGCAGCGCCGAGGAGGAGCAGGCCGGTCTGGCGGGCGAGCTCGAGGAGCTGGTCAACGGACGCGCCGCCTTCAGCGAGCGCCTCCACGCGCTGCAGAATGCACTGCAGGAGCGCGAGACCGGCTACCAGGCGCAGAACCAGACCTTTGCCGAGGCGCGCATCCGCGAGTCGGCGCTGGCGCAGCAGCTCTCCCACCACATCGGCCAGACCGAGATCTACGAGGCGCGCGTGACCGAGCTGCAGCGGCAGCTCGAGGGCCGCAGCCAGGGCGTGCAGAGCTACGACGAGAGTATCAGGCGCCTCACGGAGCAGATCAGCAACACCCAAGCCCAGCTCGAACCGATGCGGCAGCGCGCCGACGAGTCGCGCCAAAAGCTCGAGGCGCTCCGCAGGCAGCGCGATGCCAAGGCGGGCGCGCTCGCGGAGGCCGAGAACAAGCTGGCCGCCCGGCGCCAGGCGCTGGAGAAGCTGCGCGCCAGCCACGGGGCGCTCGAGGTCGAGCAGGCCGAGACGCGCCTGCGCCGCCAGAACCACCTCGACCGCCTGCTGGCCGACTACCAGCTCAACCCAGCGCAGCTCGTGGCCGAAAGCGACCCGAAATGGGGCACCGACGGCGAGCCCACGATCGAGAAGGCCGAGGCGCGCCTGGCCGTCCTGAACCGCGACATCCAGGAGATGGGGCCCGTCAACCTCGTGGCGATCGACGAGTACAAGACGCTCGAGGAGCGCTTCGCCCTGCTGAAGGCGCAGGAGGAGGATCTGCTGAAGGCCAAGGAGCAGGTGCTCGACCTGCTGCGCATGATCAACAAGAAGACCTCCGAGATGTTCCGCGAGACCTTCGAGCAGGCCAACACGAACTTCGAGCACATGTTCACCAAGCTCTTCAACGGCGGCACGGCCAAGCTGGTGCTGATCGAGAATCCCGACGACCCGCTCGAGTGCGGCGTCGAGATCATCGCCCGCCCCCCCGGCAAGCGCCTGCAATCCATCTCCCTGCTCTCGGGCGGCGAGCGCACCATGACCGCAGTCAGCCTGCTCTTCGCCATCTACATGATCAAGCCGAGTCCCTTCTGCCTGCTGGACGAGCTCGACGCCTCGCTCGACGACTCGAACATCGGCCGCTTCGTCCAGGCGCTCAAGGACTTCCTGGCGCAGTCGCAGTTCCTCATCATCACCCACAACCGGCATACCATCGCCAGTTCCGACATCGTTTACGGCGTGACCATGCCGGAGAAGGGCGTCTCGCGCATCCTCTCGATGCGCCTGCCCGACATCGGCGTCCGCGAACTCGAAGTCGTCGCCGAGCCGCAACCCGAGGCCCCGCCCACGCTCCCGCCCAAGCGCCGCCGGCGCAAGAAGACGGAGGAGAAGACCGAGGAGAAGACGGCGAAGAAGAAGAAGACCACGTCGGCAGATAAAACGGATGGGCCGGATGAGACAGATGAGGCCGATCTGCCGGAACCGGATGACTCTGCGGATCTTGAGGAGAGCGAGAATACCGGGGATGCAGAGGATACCGTCCCCGCCACGAAGGAGAGAGATTCCGATGACACCTGATGCCCTGCTTAATATCGCGCGGCTGGCCGCCAAGCGTGCCGGCCACCATGCCATGGACAACATGCACCGCCGTGACGAGGTCAACGCCATCTCGCAGGACGACGTAAAGCATGTGCTCGATGTCGAGTGCCAGGAGGTGGCGACCGCGGCGATCCGCGAGGCCTGCCCCGGCGACGCCATCATGGGCGAGGAGACCGCCGGCGAGGAGCTGCCGGCTCCCGAGGGCAACGAGTGGATCATCGACCCCATCGACGGCACGGTCAACTTCTTCCACGGCCTGCCCTACTGGTGCTGCTCCGTGGCCGTGCGGCGCAACGGCGTGATACAGGCGGGCGTGGTCTATGCGCCCGAGATGCGGCTGCTCTTCGAGGCCACCATCGACAGCCCGGCCTACTGCAACGGCCAGCCGATCCGCTGCTCCACGCGTGACGACCCGGTGCATGCGCTGGTGCTCACCAGCAGCGACAGGTCGCATGACCCGGCACAGGCGCTGCGCTACTTCACCGCGCTGGCGCGCTTCATCCAGCGCCCGCGCGTGATGGGTGCCGCGGCGCTCGATATCTGCATGGTCGCCCGCGGCGGCGCCGACGGCTTCTTCGAGCACAGCATCTACCTCTGGGATGTCGCCGCCGCCGCGCTGATTCTGGCACGCGCCGGCGGCACCAGCGAGACGCTGGTGCGGCACGGCCGCTACCGCATGTCCTTCCTCGCCTCCAACGGCACCAGCCTGCACGACGAGCTCAAGCGCTGCATAATCGCGGCGCGGGGGGAGTAGGAAGGAAGTAGCAGTAGGCAGGGGCAGTAGGCAGGGGCTGGATTTGTGTTTTTAGATTTGTGATTTTAGATTTTGGAGAGCGTGCGCTTTCCCTTGAGCCGCCCCGACTGCGCCCCCGATGCAGAAACTGTACCGTGAACTTGCGCAGATGCCTGCTGCATGCGGCTGCGGTACAGACGGTGAGCCGCGAACGCGAGGCCGGAACGCTGGATACCGCCGTCCCCGGCGGGATGTTCGCCACCCCATGCGCTCTTCAATACACCGCGGAGACCGCGGGCTTCAGGGCGCATCTGGAGTGAACGGGATGCCGGGGGCTTCGATGGAATCGATAGAATCGGGTAATTCGACAGATTCAACTTGTCCGATTATCTGCAAATAAAAAGCGCTTGCCCCTTGGTCGGAGTACCGCCTTCAGGCGGAAGTTATGTAGGGGCTTCAGCCCCGTCCTCATGGCCCTGTTTGTTAGGAAAAACGTCTGTTTTCGGGCCTGAAGGCCCTCTTTGACTTCCGGCTGAAGGGAGTGTTGACTTATTGCAAATACCTGCTGTTTTTTATCAGGAACTCATGAAATCAGGAATTTGTTTGTGGAAACCACGCATTCTTGCACATTTCTTGAGTTCTTGAGTTCCTGATTAATCAGCGCGGGGAATTAATCAACACTCCCTGAAGCCGGTACTCCGACGCGACTGCGACCCTCATGCCATGACTGTACCGTGAGCTTTCGCTGGCGCGATGGCGGTACACCACCCAGCCCCCCTCTCTTTCGCTTTCGACAAAGCGTAGGGACAAAGTGTGGAGCCGAAGCGTAAAGAGACAAAGCGTGGAGACAAAGTGTGGGAGATGTTCTGCCACTGGGCGGCGGAAGGGCAGCGCAGCGCTTTTACCCTCTGAATTGCGAGCCACTGTGTGGTCGCAATAATCGTCCCAGCCACTGCCTACTGCCACTGCCCACTGCCACTGCCGCCGCCCTGCGGGGGCGGTGGCGCCACTGGCCTGAGACACCACCAGCCGCCCTCTCCTTCGCCTTCGACAAAGCGTAGGGACAAAGTGCGGAGACGAAGCGTAAAGAGACAAAGCGTAGGGACAAAGTGCGGAGACGAAGCGTAAAGAGACCAAGCGTGGAGATAAAGTGCGGGGACAAAGTGCGGGGACAAAGTGCAAGTGCGAAGCACACACTTAAACCCTCTCTTAATCTCACTCTTAATCGGCACGCTTAATCCACCCGCTTACTCTTTTGCTTTCGACAAAGTTACCGACAAAGCTCGCGACAAAGTGACAAAAAAAGGGCCAGCCGCCATTTGCGGCTGGCCCCTGAAGCCCCGCCTACGGCGCGGGCTTGGGTGCCGGCGGACGCGTGGCACCGCAGGGCTTCATCAGCGCCTCGAGGCGGTCGGTGCGCGCCTTGTAGTCCTTCTCGCCCGTGCCGGGCTCGTTCTCGTGCGTATAGCCGGCGTAGTAGTCCATCGCCGCAGCAGTGCGCTCGAGGAAGCCCTTGGCCACCGCGTTCTGGTTCTGCGCCAGCATGTTGCGGGCGACCGACTCGACCACGTCGAGGCGGTTGTCAACATTGCGGCCGCGGAAGTAGCTGTTGCGGCCGTTGTTCGACCAGTCACCGGACTCGACCGCGCGCGCCACGTGGTCGGCCAGCGCCACCCAGTTGGTGCTGGCGGGCTGGCTGTAGAGGCGGGGAATCATCAGCGCCGCGCGCTTGCGGACATCGGGATGCTGGTACTCGTCCATGAACACCTTGTCTATGTCGGCCTGCCGTGCGGCGTGGTTGCGGGTATCCCACTCCTCGGTGACGAGATCCAGCAGCGCCCCGCCGCGGTCGCGGGCCGCGGGCCCTTCGATGCTCACCGCGCGCAGGCTGCGTACCCAGCGGTCGACGGTGGGATCCGCGGCGGCCTTGCAGCGGTTGAACTTCGCCTGCGCCTCATCGCGTGCCGCCTTGGCGTCCGCCGCAGCCTTCTGCGCTGCGGCCTTGCCGGCCTCGTTGGCCGCCTCGACGGCGGCGGCACGGCGGTCGTACTCGGCGCTCTTGCGGTCGAGATCGCCCTGGAGGTTCCCGAGCTGCTTGCGCATGAAGTCCTTGGCAGCGGAATAGACCTTGTGGCGCAGAAGCACCGGCGTCTGGGGGCCGTCCCAGGTGGCGGCGATCTCCCAGATGCGGGCGGCGGAGGCGTAATCGCCCTTGTGGCGGACGTAGTAGTCGGCGACGGGGCTGAAGCGGCCATTGAAGCCCCAGCGGGCCATCTCGGACGTCCAGCCGTGCTGCTTGGACCAGTCGTCGGCGTACTCGCGGATGAACGCCACAATCCGATCAACCGGGAAGGAGCGCGGCGACTCGATCAGCCGCTGGAAGAAGTTCTCGTTCATGAAGCGCACGCGGATACCATCGTCTATGCGACGGTCGGCCATGGCGGTCTTGAAGTGTGCAATGGCGGGGTCGTGGTTGCCGCTGCGGGCCAGTCCGGAGACGACGGAACGCAGAATCTGGAAGCGGGCGGCGGACTCGGCCTCGAGGCCGGCGGTGAGGTCGGCGACGAGCTTGTCGGCCTCGCCGGCAGCACCGGTCATGCCGAGGCAGAACACCAGCTTCTCGAGGGGCTGGTAGTCCCACTCCGCATTTCCATCGGGCTTGATGAAGGCCATCTGCTCGCGCAGCAGCGGAATGGCGGCGGCGTACTCCTTGTCGCGGATGCGGCGGTCGATCACCCGCTGCAGCGAGGCGCTCCAGAGGGCACCGCACGGCTTCATCTTGCCGACGTTGATATCGACGAAGGTCTCGAAACCGTGGCGCGGCGCGGCGCCCACGGCGGAGGCCAGACGCACGGTGGCGTTGGCGGCATTGGTGGCGGCGGTGGCCAGCCGGTCGATACCATTGGTCTTGAGGTTGTCGAGCAGGGCCTTGAACCCGGCGTCATTGGCCAGCGGCAGCGCCGGCGCGGCCAGGGTACCGCCGCCGCGCTTGGCGAGGGTCACATCAAGCAGCTTGAAGGCGACGGTACCGTCCCAGTTGATCTTCGGCTCCGTGGGGGTGAAGCGGAAGCGGAAGGCGCACTTGTCGCCGGCATCGGCCGGATAGCGTACCGTGGCGCTCCAGGTGCCGTCGCGGTTGTCCTTCCAGGCGTACTGGCAGGCGGTCTCCTCGTTCTTCGCGTTACGGAAGCTCACGGCGGGGGCACCGTTGAGGGCGAAGGCGCCCTCGTCGACCGCGAAGAGGAAAACCACCTCCGACTCGGCGGCCTTGGCAGCGGGGGCAGCGAGATCGAAGTGGTTGTTGCAGCCGAGGGAACGCCAGATGGCGGGCTTGCCGTCGAAGGTCCTGGCGTCGCGCTGCTGCCGGAAGGCGACCGTGACGAGGTCGGCCGCGGCCTTGGCATCCTCGGCGGCCTGCTTGTTCATGGCGCGGGAGGGGAAATCGCGCTCGGCCTTGAACTGCACGGCGTAGTGCTCGAAGTCGGCGACGGCACGCTCGATCAGCGCCCTGGAGGAGGGGTGCCTGGCGGCCTTGAGCGCCTCGTCGAGATAGCCCTTGAGGGTCTGGGTGATGCCCAGATCGAGGAAGATGCGAGCCATGTCGTGGGTCTCCTCGAACTCCCACGAGCGGTTGCCGTGCTTGTAAACGGCCTCGCGGATCGTGCCGCGGAACTTGTCCATCCAGGGCGCGGCCTCGCGGTAGGTGCGGCGGTTGAAGCGGCGGTGGAGCTGCTCGGTATCCTGGTCGGGATTCCACTTCAGGCGCGCCATGACCCAGCGCTCGCCGGCGGCGCCGAGATACTCGTTGGAGCTGAAGCCCTCGGAGTAGTTGCGCAGGTAGCCGATGTCGCGCTGCGCCTGGAGGTCGAACTTGTGTACGTCGGCATGCGGCTTGAGGATGAAGCCGAGGTTGTAGTAGTCGTAGTGCATGAGCTGGTCGGTGTGCCGCGCCCAGTCGTTGTAGTGCTTCCACCAGTGCTGGTTGGCGGGGGCGAAGACCGGCTCGTTCATAGACTTGCGGACGTAGAGGCAGAGCTGGGGCGAGATGGTCTTGTTGACCGGGATCCCGGGATAGGGCGCCGCGAAGAAGTAGGCGTAGGTGGAGGTCACGAAGCCCGGCCAGACCTTCTGGATCGCGTCGTCAACCTTGTTCAGGTAGCGGTAGAACCAGATGCCGTAGTGCGCCAGATAGTCGGTCTCGGGCGAGATGACGCGTCCGGCGGCGTTGGTGTAGGGGCGGGTGCAGAGCGGGCACTCGCAGACGCCGTAGTTGTCGTCGGTGCCCATGAGCTGGACGCCCCGGGGGCAACTGTAGCGCATGTGCTTGACGTTGGGCACCACCTCGAGCGAGTGCTTGATGAACTCAGGATCCTCGAGGCAGGCGAGGCAGTAATACTCCGACCACTTCTCGGGACGCTTGCCGTTGATCATGGCGTTGAACTTCTTGAGGCCCTCGGCGTTGTCGTAGTACTGCGGGCAGAGGAAGTGGCCGCCGTGGGTGGCGAACATGCCGGCGTCGGCCGAGCCGGGGAAGTTCATGGAGTTGCGCACGCGCCAGTTCTCATCGCCGGAGCAGCCGCGCTGGATGAAGGCCGGCACCTCGAGGACGTCGGCCCAGACCACGTCGAGGGTCGGGCGCTCGGTATAGACCGTGCCGAAGTGCGCATCGCTGACGGCCCAGATGAGGTCGGAGTTGTTCTCGATAAAGGCGCAGACGCCGAAGAGCGTGCCGGCGGGACGGGCGCCGAAGATGTAGATGTTGCCGTTCTTCACGCGGATGGCGTAGCCGTCGGTGGTGGGGCCGGCGGTCAGCGCGGCGAGGTCGGCGGCGAAGTGCGGCTTGGCGAAGGTGGCGCCGAGGAAGATCTTGACGTTCTTCGCGGCGGTAGGCGCGAGGACCACCGGCAGCTCGGCGCCGGTGAGCTTCTTCATCCACGTGACAAGCTCGTGGGTGGCGCGGCGGGCGACGGGCACCTCGTGGCCGCGGGCGGCCTTGAGCTCCATGCGCCACTTGGACTTGTCGGTGAAGAAGTTCTCGATGCGGATGGCCTCGGAGTAGTCTACGACGATCTCGGCCCTGGCCTTGCCGTTCTCGGTGATGCGGATGGGGCGCGCGATGCGGCCCGTCTCGGGCGGACCGTAGTGGGCGGTCGAGTCGGAGTAGTCGGGGGTGTAGTTGGCGACGAAGTTGGTCCAGGCCGCGTAGCGCTCCGGCTCGGCGAAGACCATGTGGGCGCCGCTGGTGAGTCTGGGCTGGGCGATGGTGATGACGACGCGCTTGCCCTCGGGGATCTTGCGCGTGTCGTAGTGGAAGCGCAGCGCGCGGGCGCGGTCGAGGGCAAAGCCCTTGTTGCCGGTGTGATCCTGGTAGCGCATGTCCCAGATGAAGTCGGCATAGCCGTCTTCACCGCGCGTCTCGGGGAAGTCGTGGAAATGGAAGTGGGTGGTCGGGACGCCCGCGGCGGACCACTGGTAGTGGCCATCGTCGGCCGCCACGCCGAAGGTGTCGAAGTAGCGGTTGAAGGCGCTCGAGAACCAGCCGGTGTTGATGCCCTGCGAGTCGCCGGTCAGCGGCAGGAGCCCCTCGTCCACATCAACCTTGCCGATGAAGGAGAAGAGGTTGTGCGTCATGGCATTGAAGGCCCAGTCGAGCTCGATGACGGGCTGCGGGCTTTGGAAGCTGCCGCGCGTGCAGACTATCCGCAGCGCCGGAAGCAGCGCCCCGCGGACGACCACATTCGTCTGGTGGATGGCGATGCCGGAGGTGACCTCCTTCTCCTTGCCCGCCTCCATGCCCGGCCAGACCACCTTCCACCCCTCGAGAGGAACGGAAACCGATTCGAGGACATCATGGACGACAAAGGCGTTTTCGGGGAGCGCGGGCGGCGCCACCAGCGGGCCGCGCGTGACCGTGAGGGGTGCCGCCTTCTGGGCCGGCAGCAGCGCGGGCATCACCGCCAGCGCAAGGACAAGCAGAATCGGGTGCAGTTTGCTGTGCATGTGTTGGTTCCTCTTCTCGGCAAAATCATCCCGCCGGCCACTAACCGGCGGGCAATCAGGATGTTCCGACATTCGAGCCATTTTGAAAAGCAAATCCTGTGCCACTGTCGAAAGGTTGATCATACGACCCAGTCGTATGATCGGGGAGGCCGGAACGTGGAGCGCGCTGTTTTGCATGGGGCCGCAGCCGCGCACGAGTACCGGCTTCAGCCGGAAGCCAACAAGGGCCTTCAGGCCCGCGATGCCTTTTTTCCTGGAAAAAAGGGTCATGGTAACGGGGCTGAAGCCCCTGAACCACTTCCGCCTGAAGGCGGTACTCCGGCTGGGGATGTTACAGGTGCTCTTGGCGTTTTGCCACCGGGCGGCGGAAGGGCAGCGCAGCGCTTTTACCCTCTACATTGCGAGCCACTGTGTGGCCGCAATAATCGTCCCTGCCACTGCCTACTGCCACTGCCTACTGCTACTACCGCCGCCCCGCGGGGGCGGCAGCGCGGCGTCCCCCGAACAGCACATCCCACACGCCGGGGAACTGCTCCTTCCAGGGCTTGAACTTGTTGGCCTCGCCCTTGTCCCACCATGTCCCCCGCTCGCCGTAGATCCAGATATAGCCGTCGCTATGCTTCCTGGCATACTTGAGGTTGCTGGAGAACATCTTGATGGGCTTCTCATTCCTGATCGTCGGCATCAGGCAGTCGTTCTTGGGATTCACATACGCATCGAGATAGAAGGCCGGCGCCAGTTGGCCCTGCGTCCGGTAGAGCCTGGAGTGCTTGCGGTCGAGCATGCCGTAGCCGGTGCGCTGGTTTTTGGCCATATTCTCGTAGGCCTTCTCGTTCTTCGCGCAGTAGCCGCGCCACTCGTCGCCGTCGATCATGGCCGCCTTGGAGGGCATGACGTCCAGCACGCCGTTGCAGAAGGCGCCCAGCAGATCCGCGCCCATGCTCCAGAAGTAGAAGCTGAAGAACTTGATATCGTAGTACTCCTTGAAGATCGCGCGCCCCACCTGCTGGCCGCGGCGGCGCGCGGCCTCCAGGTAGTCCTCCGCCTTGCGCTCCTTGTCGGTCTTGAGATAGTACGAGGAGAGCCAGTAGGAGGTGACGGGATAGACGCCGTAGCACTCGGGGTCGAAGCAGAGTCCGACAAACCCCGCCTCCTTCGCTACCTGCGCGGCCACGCCCCAGTTGGACGCGAGAACCTTCCACTCCTCATCCGAGAACCAGTCGATCTTGCGCTGGTCGATCATCACGGCCAGGAAGTTGTCGGTGTACTGCTTGAACTTGATGGACTTGAACTCCCTGGCCTGGCGGCGCAGGGCGGCGTCGTACTTCATGGGGCTGGCGGCGTTCATGACATCCGTCACGCCCATGTGCAGGATCAGCCCGTCGAAGGGCGCCTCCTCCTCGATCTTTTCAATGTTCTCCTTCAGTTCTGCGACCGTCGGCGTCACCCAGCCCGCATGGATCAGCTTTACGTTTTGGCGGCTGCCGACCGGCACGGGGCCGTTGGCGGCAAGGGCACTGGCCGCAAGGGCGACAAGCGTGGCAAGCGTGGCAAATCTCTTCATTACAACTCATCTCCATGCGGCACGCGGGCCGCGTCAATACTCCGTGCGCTCGATCACCGTCTGCTTCAATACCGGCGAGAGGCGGTTGAAGTACTCCGAATAACCACCGATACGCACCACGAGATTCTCGTGCTTCTTCGGGTGCGCGACGGCATCCAGCAGTTCGGCGCGCGAGGCGCAGGTGATCTGCAACTGCACCCCGCCCTGCCTGAAGAAGCCCTGCACCAGCGGCTTGAGCAGCGTCGGCAGGCTCTCCTTCTTCATGCGCAGGTTGGTGATGGGCGTTCCCAGCGCCTTGGCAAGCCTCAGCGACGCCACGCTGTTCAGCATGGCGGTGGGGCCGCTCACGTCGCGGCCGCGGATGGCGCCGCAGGAGTCGCAGAGCGGATCGCCCGCCGCCCGGCCATCCGGGGTGGCGCGGACGGCATGCCCGGCATTCTCGCAGGTGGTAAACTGGTTGGACACCGGGAAGTAGCGCCCGCCCGGTGTGCAGGTGTGGGTCTCGAAACGTCCGTAGATGCGCGCGGAGACCGCCTCGGCAATGCGGTTGACGGCGGGATCGTCGTTGCCGTGCTTGGGGCAGGCCTCGCAGGCCGCCAGGAAGCGGGGATCGCGCGCATCGAGCAACCGGATGAACTGCTCCGGGGTGTAGCGCCGTTCCTCGAAAACCAGCTTCTCGATCACCGCTAGCGAGTCTATGACGTTGATCAGCCCGGCCACATTGATGACGCTCCAGTTGTAGCGCGCGCCGCCGGCGTTGAAGTCGGTCTGACGGTCGATGCAGTCGTCGACCAGCAGGGTGCGGATGGGATGCGGACGGTGGATGGCACGCGTGCGGCGATGGTTCTCCAGAATGGCGCAGACCTCGTCAATCGCCTTTTCCGCCTCGGTGGCATAGCCGTCCATGAAGGCGTCGAAGGTCTCGTAGTCGCCCAGGTGGTTGCGGAAGAAATCGTCGAAAATCAGAGCCGTATGCAGGCCCGCATCGTCGGAACCCACATTCGAGAGCCCCTCAATCATGGTTTCGGTGCAGCCGCCGAAGGCCAGGTAGTAGAGATCCTCCTCCGTCACCTGCGGCAGACGGACGCCGATCTCCCGCTTGTAGGAGTCCCAGTTGTAGAAGGCCGGCTGGCCGCAACTGGTGGCGAGGGAGGCATAGGCCTCCTGCCACACCTCGTCCGGCATGTCCCGGGTCACCAGCAACTGGATCGAGGGACGGCGCGAGTAGTGCGACGCACGGATGCATTGCAGGGTAAGTCCGTTGTACCGCGGGCCAAGCGGCATCGACCAGCCGTTGTTGTCGTCCACATGCCTGTAGAGTTCGCGCAGCAGTTCCGTGACATCCTCGCCCTTCCAATAGGGCAGCAGGCCGCGGTCCAGACCGCCGAGATCGTCGCACCCGTCCACATAGTAGACGAAGTTCCAGGCCACCAGCGCCTCGTAGATGTTGCGCGGCGAGCGGTTGGGCACCCACTCCAGCGCCGCGATCAGCTCCACCGGGGCCTTCGCCTCGCGCAGATGCGCCACACACCGCTGGCGGAGCACCTCGATACCCTCCAGCAGCATCTCCATGGCCGCGCGGAAATCACCTGCCGGCAGGGCCGCCACCCGCGCGCGGTAGCCGTCCAGACCATCGGCCAGAATCCGGCGGAAATTGATGAACGAATGGGTATAGCCCGCGCCGCCGATCGTGTGGGGCGTGTTGATAGGCGCCACCCTGGCCTTCTCGGCCTGCAGCGGCGCCACGGCCTCGGGAACCCTCTGGCGCAGCTTTTCCGTCTCCAGCGACCAGGTGTACGAAAACTCCGGTTTCACGGCCTGCGGCGAGGAGATCGAGAACGAGTGGCCACAGGGATAGAGCCGGCCGCCGTCATACCTGGGCAGCGTGGCGATCTTGAAAAACTCCGCCGTGGCACGCGAGTAGCGCCAGAGCGGACTCCGCTCCGGGTTTTCCAGCAGTGCCGCCGCATAGACCTCGCCGGCCTGCCGCAGTTGGTTGATTACCGTTTTCAAGTGCCTAATACCTCGCACGGTAGCGCATGCCGCTCC
>JAAYLN010000366.1 GCA_012521875.1 Lentisphaerota bacterium
AGTATGCTACCGGATTGGGACGCGGATTCCAAGCGGGAAGCGCGGGAAGCGCGGAACAGAGCGCGCGGGAGTTTTTTTGACAGGATTACAGGATTTCCCGCTGCGCGGGCGCATTTTTACAGGATGTCCCGCAGCAGGAAGAAGAGAGCTACGGATGACGCGGATGTCCTGCTTCGCAGGCGCATGTTGCGCGGAAGGATTGGTGGGAAGATGTTTTGAACCGCCAAGACGCCAAGGACGCCAGGATGGGAATTGGTTTAACCGCAGATTTGCGCAGATGTCGCAGATTTGATCGGGTGGCACAGGCGGGATGGGTGATGGTGACAAAGTGTAAGTGCGGAGCACCCACTTAAACCCGCACTTAATCCCGCTCTTAAACGGCACACTTCATCCACCAGCTTAATCTTTTGCTTTCGACAAAGTAACCGACAAGGCTCGCGACAAAGCGGGGATCGCCACCGCCTGCTCTCTCCATGCTCTCCCCGTGCTCCCCTGTCGCTAGCCGATTACCTGCCGCTGCCGTTGGTGCTTGCCCCGATGTGCGGCAATAGGCTAAGCTAGCGCCATTTCACCAAGGTTCCGTTATGTCCGACAACAATTGCCCATGCGGCAGCGGCCGCGATTTTGATCTTTGCTGCGAGCCTTATCTGATGGAGCGTCTGCCGGCGCCCACGGCGGAGGCGCTCATGCGCGCGCGCTATTCGGCATACGCGCTGTGCAGTATCGACTATCTCTACAAGACCTCCGGCCCGCGGGTGCGCAAGGAGTTCGATGCCGAGGGCAGCAAGAAGTGGGCGGAGTCGGCCGAGTGGAACGGTATCGAGATTCTGGCGGTCGAGAACGGCGGCGAGCAGGACGAGACCGGCATGATCGAGTTCATCGCCCATTACACGATCAAGGACACGCCCTTTGACCACCATGAGAAGGCGCAGTTCGCCAAGGTCGGCGGCGAGTGGCGCTTCATTGACGGCGACGTGATCGGCCCGGAGCCGATCCGGCGCGAGACTCCCAAGATCGGGCGCAACGACCCCTGCCCCTGCGGCAGCGGCAAGAAGTACAAGAAATGCTGCGCCACGCTGGAAGCCAACGCAGAGACAGCCACAGAAAACAACACATGATCAAGGCCTGCTTCTTCGACCTCGATGGTACCCTGCAAGACTCTGAAATCCTCTGGGTGGAGGCGGTACGGTGCTATCTGAATGACCGTGGTGCCGGCGTATCGACCGACACAGCCATGGGGATAGTCTATGGTCGCGGATGGAACGAGATTTTCACTGATATGGCGCGCCTCGTGCCGGCGCTGGTGTACGAGGGGCTCAACGCGACGACAGAGGCCATACGGGACTACTACCAGCGCCAGCGCTCGACCACCTCGATCGCCCTGCCGGGCTCGATCGCCCTGCTGCGGCGTCTGGCGCAGAGCATGCCGGTGGCCATCGTCTCGGGTTCCACACGGCACGACATCAAGGATTCGATCGACTATCTCGGGATCGGCGACGCGGTTGATTTCTACGTGGGGGCCGAGGATTATCCCTTTGGCAAGCCCGCGCCCGACTGCTTCCTGCTGGCAGCGGACAGGCTGGGGCTGGAGCCGGAGAGGTGTCTGGTGTTCGAGGACTCGACGGTCGGCGTGATAGCGGCCAAGGCCGCCGGCATGTACTGCGTGGCGCTGGCGGTGCCGGGACGCCCGGCACAGCAGGTGGACGGCGCGGATCTGGTGCTGGCAGACCTGGGCGGGTTCGAGCTGGCGGATCTGGTCGGGTAGAGGGCGGATGGAGCTGCCCGTCCTCGTAATTGTCCTCGTAATCGTCCTCGTCCTCGTCCTCGTCCTCGGCAACCACGACTGGTTTTTTTGACAGGATTACAGGATTACATGATTTTGGTGGTGGGGGTGCTGACGTGGAGGGCGCGGATTTGCACGGAAGGGGAGGAGGAGGATGGTTTATGAATCAGGGAAGATGTTTTGAACCGCCAAGACGCCAAGGACGCCAAGAGGAGAATTGGTTTAACCGCAGATGTCCTGCTTCGCAGGCGCATATGTCAACGCAGATTGGCGCAGATTGCCATAGCTGTCTCTGACTAGGAGTCAGGGGACAGGGGACAGGGGATTTTAGATTTGTGATTTGTGATTTGGGGGATGCTGCGCGCTGAAGCATGCGCGGGGCAGTTGCGGCGACTGATATTTAGCTACGGATGGCGCGGATACCCTGCTTCGCAGGCGCATGTGGCGCGGAAGATGATGCCGAGGCGGACGCTGATGACAGCCCTGAAGGGGCGAGTGCGAGGACGAAGCGTAAAGAGACAAAGCGTAGGGACATAGTGTGAGGACGAAGTGTAGCCGACAAAGCGTGGAGCTAAAGTGTGGGGGACAAAGTGTGGAGACAAGGTGTGGGGACAAGGTGTGCCACCGGGCGGCGAAAGGGCAGCGCAGCGCTTTTACCCTTTAAATTGCGAGCCACTGTGTGGTCGCAATAACTGCCTACTGCCACTGCCTACTGCCACTGCCGCCGCGCCCGCCGGGGGCGGCGGCTACTCCCCGCCCTTGGGCTTATCCGCAAGGCTGAAGGGGGTGTAGGCTTCGCCGCTGCCGGTGAAGAACTTGCTGAAGAACTCGTAGTATTCGAGTCGCAGGGCCTGCACGCCGGCGATGATCCCCTCGAGCACGATGGCGATGAGGTTGCCGCCGATGATCACCAGCACGCGCAGGAAACCGCCGCCGGTGGGGATTTTCTCGACCTCGCGTGCCATGACGAAGGTAGCCATCAGGACGGCGGCATGGCTCATGGCATAGGCGGCCAAGCGGACAAAGCTGATCGTGTTGGCCATGTAGCTGAGCATGGCCTCGAAGGCCTCGACAACCGACTCCATGGCCGCCTCGAAAAAGCCGCCCTTCTCCTTTTCCCCGCCCCCGGCCTTGCGGCGGCGCAGCGCATACCGCAGGGGCTCGCGCAGGCTCCAGCCGATGATCGGCAGAATGATGACCAGCACGATCACCAGGCCGAGCATACCGCGCTCGCGCAGGGAGGCATACCTGACCAGCAGATAGAGCACGCCCCAGTAGAATATGGCTCCGACAATACCGTAGCTGTCGAGAAAAGCGCCCACCCAGTCGCGGCGGCGGATCCGGTTGGCAATGTTGAGAATCAGCCCCATGCTGATGATCAGCACGCCCATGCCGATGGCGGCAGCCATCAGGGCCAGGGGATTGCCCTCGAGCGGGTCATGCCACAGACCATACTTGTGGAACCACTCGAGCCCGAAGAAACTGCCGTAGATCACGCCGAAGACCGCGCTGGAGAAGCCCACCAGCGTCAGCAGCGTGCCGACATCCTTCACCTTGGTGCTCCGGCCGCGCGCAATCGCCAGGATACCGACCAGCATCAGCACCGCGCCGTGGCCGACATCGCCGAACATCATGCCGAACATCAGCATGTAGGAGAGGGCGACAAAGAGGGTGGGCTTGATCTCCTGGTAGCCGGGCAGGCCGTAGCCGGCCACCAGCATGCCGAAGGGGCGCAGCAGGCGCGAGTGCCGCAGCAGCACGGGAACCTGCTCCGGCGGTATCTCGTCGGCGGGGGTAGTCTCGACTACGCAGCGGCCACCGGTCCACTCGCGGATTTGCGCCGTCAGGCTGCCGGCCTGATCCTCCGGCACCCAGCCGGTGACCAGCGCCGTCAGTTGCGTGCGCGGCAACTGCTCCTCGGCCTCGAGCATGCGCTGCTCGGCGGTGAGCACGCGCTCGAAATGCGCCAGCGGGCTGGCGAGGCTGCTGGCGAGGCCGACACGCGCCAACTGCACCTGCCGCAGACTCTCCTCGAGGCGCTGCTGCTCCTCGCGGCTTTGCGCCAGCAGCATGGCGGCGGGCGTTCCGGAGGAGGCCGGCACGGTTTCGGGCTGGAAGCCGGACTGGCGCAGCGCGGTATCGAGGGCAAAGCGTCCGGTGCGGCTCGTGACGGCCATGAGGGCGCGCCGGTCGCCGGCGCGCGGCAGCGGCACCAGCACGACATTCTCCGGCAGGCGGTCTTCCAGTGCATCCCACTGCGTCCCGGGCAGCGAGCCGATGGCGAAATGGAGGAAGGAGAAGCTGTCGAGCGATTCGAAGGGCAGCGCGATATCCTTGAAGGAGGAGAGCTGCTCGATGACTGTCTCGAGCTGGCCGCGGCGCGTCTGGGAGACGCGCTGCCGCTCGTCCATCGAGGCGAGGGTGGTCTCGTACTGCGCGATTTGCGCCTCGATCTGCCCGATGGCGGGTGCCTCGGCGGTGGCCGGCACGTCGGCAGGCACCGCCGCGTCGCCGGTCTCCTGCGGGATCGCCAGATGTGTGCGCAGGTCGTTGATGCGGGCCAGCAGCGCGCGGCAGCGCTCACGCTCGACAGTGCGGTCGACCGGCTGGAGCAGGGAGCCCTCTTCCTTATCGCCAGGCGAATGGTGCGTCAGGTGCATGACGCCCAGCTTACCCAGGCCCTGCAGCACAGTGCGCTTGTCGCGCTCCATGATCACCACCCGCATCTGGCGCATCGGCACCGGACTAAACATGTGCATCCTCCAGAATCGACCGCGGGATCAGGCGCTGGCGGAGCCGGAACGGCTCCATTCCCATGCGCATGCCCTCGCAGAGAGTGATCAGGTTGGCCAGCTCGATGCGGCGGATCGCGGCGAAGCCGACTGCCACGCCGATTGACATGCGGCTCTGCCGGAAGAGCGCATTGGCCAGTCTGAGATAACGGTTCCAGGCCATGGTCTCGAGCACCGACGCCTCCGGCTGCGCCACGGCGGCGCCCTGCGGATCGAGCGGCGCGGCCAGCAGCCTGAACGCCGCCGCCTGCTCCTCGCAGGCAATGGCCTTGTCGAAAGTTGCCCGCTCCAGCGAGCCGCCCGGCACGAAGGCCGCGCCCAGCAGCTCCGGCGGCAACTGGTAGTGGTGACGGCCACGCATGGCCAGCATGGTGTTGAAGATGGCGATCTCGTGCCGCACTAGCCGACGCACCCCGTCGCCATCCTCGCCGCGGACGGCCCTGGCGTGCCGCAGCAGGAGCAGCAGGTAGGCACGGTCGAGGGCTGCCTCGGCCAGGAAGGGTTCCGTGGCCTCGCGGAACGCCTCGTCGTCCTGCTCCAGCGCCTTGCGCAGGGACGAGCCGGGCGGCAGGAAGCGCCGCAACCAGGCCGCGAGCGTCTCATCATCGGGCCGATCGGCATAGGGAGCCAGGTCCAAGGGCAGGTCTTCGGGCAGCGCGATCAGCCGGGACGTCAGGGAGTCGAGCGGCATGCGGCGGGCTGCTCCCCTTGCCAGCACCTTGAGATTCTCCGCCTGGAAGCGCGTGCGCTGCCAGTTGAGCAGTGCGCCGGCGGGGCCACCCACAGCGATGGCGAGTCCCCCCAGCTCGCGGACATGCGCCTCGATCAGGTGTCGCTGCAAGGGGGCAGCATCGCGGAACGAGCCTTCCGGTGCGATCCGGCGCGCCAGTTCGGCCACGGTACGGATGCGGCTGAGTTCGTCAAGCCGCTCGTCCTCGGCCAGCCGGCTGCGCCAGCCGTGCAGCTTGGCAGCCAGAAAATCGATATCCCTCTCTACCAGAATGGGCATGGATCGCGTCCGCTCACTCCCGTTGTCCGAGTACCGCCGCGACTACCAGCCGCAGCGCCTGTTCGCGTTCCTCAGCGTCGAGCTTCAACTCTTTCTGCAGCGCCTGCCCGATTCCCGCCAACTGTTCCTGCTCCTGCGCGGCGGTCTGCTGTTCCGCCTCCGCCAGGATCCGTTCGGCCTCCGCGGCCACCTCGGCAAGGTTACGCTCAGTCAGCGCCAAGGCGGCATTGCGGCTGGTCTGCACCAGCTCATCCGCCTCCTGCTGCGCCTTCTGGAGCACCGCCTTGGCTTCCGCTTCCGCGGCCAATACGCCTTGAATGACATCGCGCATGTGGTTTCCTCTTTGCGGCGGCTACTCCGCCGCGTCAATCGCGTCGAGCAGTTCCCTGGCCGAGTGTGCCGCGACCATTGTGTTATAGAAGCCGGGGAGCTTGAAGAGCCGCACAACCTCGGCGAGCGTGCGCACATGGGGGCCGGGATCGTCGGGGTTGGCGAGAATCAGCACGACGAGATGCACCGGCTTGCCATCGACGGCATCAAACTCGATGCCGTCCTGCGAGGTGCCCAGCGCCACGGTCAGCGTCTTGATGGAGGGATGCTTGCCGTGGGGAACGGCACATCCCCTGCCAATACCCGTCGTGGCGGTAGCCTCGCGTACAGTAATCGCCTCCAGCGCGTGCCCGCGCTCGGCCAGCCGACCGGCACGCACCAACAGATCGATAAGTTCCTCGAAGCACTCTTCCTTGTCAACGCTCTCGAGCCCGACCTTTACCACGGACTCATCCAGCAAATCGCGCAGGCGCATCTAACGCTCTCCCTACGTACGGTTACCGGGCGTTTGGGGAATCACCCGGCAATCAGGGTTTGAAATGGATAAATGCTACTACATATTTGGAAATAGTGCAAACATTGCGATTGGCTTTCAAATCCCCGGGTGCGATCCGCAATAGTGGATGCGCACCCAGAATACAGAATCCAGAATTCAGAATTCAGAATGAAAAAGCTTCTCCTTTTGCTTCCCTTTTCGTGTCCAAGCAATTGAGACAACATCCGGGCGGGTAACGAAACGTATAAATTATTGCCGTTCAACATTCTGGATACTGAATTCTGAATTCTGTGCGATTCAACAAAGTTGAATCGCACCCGCTAGTGACAGGTGGCGCGCATGGAGAGCGGGCGGGATAACGGGAGTAAGCGGGTGGAGTAAGACCAGCGTGCCGTTTAAGAGTGAGATTGAGAGTGGGTTTAAGTGGGTGCTCCGCGCTTGCACCTTGTCCCCACACTTTGTCTCCACGCTTTGTCGGCTACGCTTCGTCTCCACACCTTGTCCCTACGCTTTGTCTAAAGCTAAAGACAAGGCGACTGGTGGGCGGCTGGCATTTCGTCCTCGTCCTCGTCCTCGAGCCCCGGAACTGCCGGTACTGCCGGTTGTGGAGCAAGCGTCTGCTTGCCCGCGTACCTGTGGACGAGCAGACGCTCGTCCCTCCCGCCCCGTGCAACCCCCCGTTGACAATGGAGCCGCTTTCATGTAAGCTACTCACAAATGCAGGCAAAGTTTGTCATCCTCACCACGCCGGAAGCCGGCCGCGTAGCGGTACGGCTTGGCGGGGTAGTAATTACCCCGCGGGCGTCCAGGGGATGAACGGCCTGCCGTAGTTTTTACCGACTGATCGTTTTCACCAGGATGCCCACACCGTAGAGTTGAGAATACGGCGTGGGTTTTTTGCATTCAGGAAAGGAACACCCAAGATGAAGACGGAAAAGAAACGCGGATCGCCGCCGGAGCGGACGGGCGCAGAGTGTCTGATCGCTGGAATCGAGCAGGCGGGTGTCTCCGTTGTGTTCGGCTATCCCGGCGGCATGATCATCGACGTCTTCAACCTGCTGCCGGCCTCGGGAATGCACTTCGTGCTGCCGCGCCACGAGCAGGGCGCCGTCCATATGGCCGACGGCTATGCGCGGGCGACCGGCAAGGTGGGCTGCTGCATCGTGACCTCGGGTCCCGGCGCGACCAATACCGTGACGGGACTGGCCACCGCCTACATGGACGGCATCCCGCTGGTCTGCATCAGCGGCCAGGTGCCTACCGACATGATCGGCAGCGACGCCTTCCAGGAGGCGGACATCACCGGCATCACCCGCCCCATCACCAAGCACAACTACCTGGTCCGCAACGTGGACGAGCTGCCGCGCATCGTGGCCGAGGCGTTCTACATCGCCGCCACCGGCAAGCCCGGCCCGGTGCTGATCGACCTGCCCAAGGATGTCCAGCGCGCCCTGACGAGGGCGCCTACGGTGAGCCCCAGCGATATCTCGATCCGCAGCTACCAGCCCGACTGTCCGGTTGACGAGGAGGCCGTGGCGCAGTTGGCCAAGGCCATCCAGACCGCCCGCCGCCCGCTCTTCTATGCCGGCGGCGGGGTCATCGCCGCCGGCGCCGCGCCGGTGCTGGCGGAGATCGCCCGCCTATCGAGCATCCCGGTCACCACGACGCTGATGGGGCTCGGCGCCTTTCCCGAGGACGACCCGCTCTCGCTCCAGTTCCTCGGCATGCATGGCAGCGTGGCCGCCAACCGCGCCGTGGCCCACTGTGACCTGCTGATAGCGGTGGGCGCGCGCTTCGATGACCGCGTGACCGGCAAGATCAGCGAGTTCGCCCCGGTGGCAAAGATTGCGCATATCGACATCGACCGCAGCACCATCGGCAAGAGCCTGGCAATCGACCTGCCGATCCATGGCGACGTGCGCGCGGTGCTGGTCTCCCTGCGCAAGCGTCTCCATCCCAAGCGGCGCAAGGAGTGGCTACAGGAGATTGCCGAGTGGAAGAAGGCGCACTCCTTCACCTACGAGCATCCGGAAGGCACGCTGCCGCCGCAGTACGTCATCGAGCAGATCGACAAGGTCTCGAAGGGCAAGGCGATCATCGCAACGGACGTGGGACAGCATCAGATGTGGTCGGCGCAGTTCATCAAGCACCGCCATCCGCGCCACTTCCTGACCTCCGGCGGACTCGGCACGATGGGCTTCGGCCTGCCGGCGGCTATCGGCGCGCAGTTCGGACGCCCGGAGCAACTGGTCGTCTGCATCGCGGGCGACGGCGGCATCCAGATGAACTTCCAGGAACTGGTGGTGGCCGTGGAGCACCAGCTTCCGCTGAAGGTCGTGATCATCAACAACGGCCATCTCGGCATGGTGCGCCAGTGGCAGCAGATGTTCTACAACCGGAACTACTCCGCCGTGGTGCTCGGCCAGCGCAACCGGCCCTGCAACGAGCGCATGGAGGGGGCGTGCGACGCCTACCTGCCCGACTTCGTGGCGCTCGCCGAGGCGCATGGCGCCGTCGGCGTGCGGATCGAGGATCCCGCCGAGGTGGTGCCGACCCTCGAGCGCGCCTTCAAGTGCCCCCGTGTCTGGGTCATGGATTTCCGCGTGACCCCCGAGGAGAACGTCCTGCCCATGGTGCCGCCCGGCGGCACAGTCGAGCAGATCATCCACCGTCTGGCCTAGGAGAACAGCATGAAACACACGCTCACAGCCCTAGTCGAGAACAAGCCCGGCGTCCTCGCGCACATCATCGGCGTGATATCGGGCCGCGGCTACAACATCGAAACCCTCTGCGTGGGACCGACACAGGACAACTCCTGCTCGAAGATCACCATGGTGGTGCTCGGCGACGACCACGTCCTCGACCAGGTCACGCAGCAGGTGACCAAGCAGATCGACGTGCTGCAGGTGACCGACGTCACGCGCCAGCGCCACATCAGCCGCGAGCTGATCCTGGTGGAGCTGGCGACCGACAAGATCGGGCGCGCGCCGGTGATCGAGCTGGCAACCCTCTTCTCGGCGCAGATCGTCACGGTACAGGCCTCGTCCCTCACGCTGCAGATGACGGGCGACGAGATGCAGGTGGCCGACTTCCTGCGCACCCTGCGCGACTTCGACGTGATCGACATCGCGCGCTCGGGCGTGATTGCAGTCACGCGCGGCAACAATGACGAATAGCATCCACCAACATCACACCGTGCCGGCGGCACGCTTTGCCGTGCTCGGCCATCCGGTAGCTCACTCGCGCTCGCCGCGCATGCACGAGGCCAACTTCGCCGCGCTCGGACTTGACGCCACCTACGAGGCGTTTGACGTAACCGAGGCGGATCTGGCCGAACGGCTCGATGCCCTGCAGCGCGCGGAGTACACCGGGCTAAACCTGACGATACCCCTCAAGGCGCGGGCACTCGAGCTGGTCGACGAGGCCACCCCGCTGGCCTGCTTCCTGGGTGGCGTCAACACCCTGCTCTTCCGTGCCGATGGCAGCCGTCTGGGGGACAATACCGACGGCTTCGGGTTTCTCATGGCTCTGCGCGATGCGGGGGTTCCCAAGCTGACCGGCCAGCGCACACTGCTGCTGGGATGCGGCGGCACGGGCCGCGCGCTGGCGCTCACCTGCGCCCGGGCGGGGATTGCCGAACTCACGCTCGCCAACCGCACCATCGCGCGCGCCGAGGCGGTGGCCGGGGCGGTACGCGCCGCCTTTCCCTCGCTCGAGGTACACGTGCTGCAGTCCGATCCTGAAGCGTGGAGACATGCCGCGCAGTCCAGCGACCTGATTGTGCATACGACCTCGCAGGGTCTCGGCGCGGACGATGCGCCGCTGCTGACGCGGGAGGCCTTCCATCCGGGACAACTGATCTTCGACGCCATCTACACGGCGGAGAAGACGCCCATCCTGCGCGAGGCCGAGGCGGCCGGAGCCCGCGGCTTCAACGGCCTGGGCATGCTGACACACCAGGGGGCGCAGTCCTTCCGCATCTGGACCGGACGCGAGCCGGATATCGAGGCCATGCGGCGCGGCGTGCGCGGATAGGCGGGGGGCAGTGGCAGGAGGCAGTGGCAGTAGGCAGTGATAGGAGACAGGGGTTTTTAGATTGATTTTGGGGTGCTGCGCGCTGAAGCAGGTGCGATGCGGCGGCAAGCGCTTGCTTCGTCCTCGTCCTCGTCCTCGCGATTACTCGTACTCGTACTCGACAATCCCGCTGTTCATTTGAACCGCCAAGACGCCAAACGGGAAGTAGCAGTAGGCAGTGGCAGTAGGCAGTGATAGGAGACAGGGGACAGGGGACAGGAGACGGTACAGTTCGCTGGCCTCGACGGGGGTTGATGGGGGTCGACGGGGGTCGGGTATTCGGAGAGTTACAGGGCTGCCGCGATTGCCCGAGGGTGCAGGGCAATGTGGGGCAGGCATTCCTGCCTGCCCGCGCCTGCCCGCGCAGACAGGAATGTCCGCGCCACCTTGGGGTGCAGTCGTCATCACTCCGCCTGAGCCGGGCAGGGAGTAAGCGGGTGGATTAAGACAAGCGTACCGTTTGAGTTTAAGAGTGGGATTAAGTGGGTGCTTCGCACTTGCACTTTGTCCACGCACTTTGTCTCCACGCCTTGTCGGCTACGCCTCGTCTCCACACTTCGTCCTTACGCTTTGTCGAAAGCTAAATACGGCGCGACAGGAGAGCTGATGGGTGGATATTCGTCCTCGTCCTCGTCCTCGTCCTCGTCCTCGAGCCACGGTACTGCCGGTGGCTGGCGCTTCATACCCACCAAAGTCCCTTGGCGTTTCTGGCACCCTGGCATTTTCCTCATCTGCGCGGCCGGATCCGCGCAAAACCGCTTGCGCACGAAGTGCGCCGCGCGGGGTGGCCGAACAAACCGTTTTGTATAAGTACCGGGTCTTTGAACGCAGAGGCGGCGTTCCGCCGCTTGGTCGCCGCCCCATCCCGCCCGCGGCGGGGACGCCGCGTTTATCACCTCTCCTTTTACACTCCTCGATCATACGACTGGGTCGTATGATCAACATGTTGCGGGAGAGCGGCTTGTTCTTTCGCTTTGCTATCTGCTTCCGGCACGCACTTTGCTACAATACAGCAAACGCCGGCCCTGCGGGTTACCGCCGGGTACCGCTCTGCCATCGGGACCGGCACAACCAATCAAGCACTGTCATCATGGATCCCATTCGCAACCGGGCCTTCAAACGAGCCGAGCAATTCCTAGGGCCAAGCCTGCTAGGCCTGATTGTGCTGGGCTGTCTTATCATCCTGCGTCCGTTCTTCTCATCCATTCTCTGGGCGACAATCCTCTGCTATGCCACCTGGCCGGCCTGCGAATGGCTCGTGAAGCACATGAAGGGGCACCGGTCACCTGCGGCGCTGGTGATGACCATACTGCTTGTGCTGGTCATCGCCCTGCCGTTCGCGCTCATCGGCGGCTCGCTTGCCTCCAGCGTCGAGCACCTGCTGGTGGTTGTGCGGCGGCTGAATGCCGAGGGAATACCGACGCCGCCCGAATGGGTCACGACGCTGCCATGGGTTGGCGAGTACCTGGAGGCGCACTGGTCGGATCTGGCTCTCAACGCCGACCGCACGACGGAACTGCTGCGCCAACTGCTGCTCTACTCGCGCGGCTGGATAATCCGCAACAGCCTGGAGCTGGGCCATGGCATTGTCCAGATTTTCCTGAGCGTGGTGATCGCCTACTTCTTCTACCGCGACGGCCACGAGGTCGCCCGCCGCATAACCGATGTCAGCAACCGTGTCTTTGGAGAGTACACACAGCATCTGATCGGCCTGGCCGGGACGACAATCCGCAGTGTGGTCTACGGCCTGCTGGGCACGGCTCTTGGGCAGGGCATCATGGCGGCGATCGGCTTTGTGATCGTTGGATTGCCGGCACCCTTCTTCTGGGCACTGATGGTGGTGCTGCTTTCGTTCATTCCGTTCGGTCCGCCCATAATCTGGATCGGTGCCACGATCTGGCTGCTGTTCCAGTCCGGAATCGGCTGGGCGGTCTTCATGGCCATCTGGGGGCTGGTGGGCATCAGCGGCATCGACAACGTGCTGCGTCCCTACCTCATCAGTCGCAACGCCCAGCTCTCCTTCCTGATGGTGATGCTGGGTGTGCTGGGCGGGGTCTTGGTTTTTGGCCTGCTCGGTCTCTTCCTCGGGCCCACCCTGCTGGCGGTGGGTCTCAACATCGCCAAGGAGTTTGCCGGGCGTCCACCGTCAGCCGCCAGGAAACCCGCGCCAACTGCCGAAGCACTGCCGCCGGCGGCACCGGAAGGGGCGGTGCCGGAAGGGGCGACTGCGGATGCCGCGCCGGAAGCCCCTGCCACGGCTTCCGAGACGAAAGCGGTTCCCGGTGATTTAAACCGCCGAGACGCCGCGAGCGCCGGGAACGCCAAGGGTGGCAGGGGCGGGCGGAAGATTTAACGCGGAGGGTTCTGCTAAAGGGTTCAGGGGTCAGTATTGCCGCTGCCCTGCAGGGCGGCGGCAGTAGCAGTAGGCAGTGGCAGTAGGCAGTTGGAATGGGGCAGAAACACCACTTTGTCGCGAGCTTTGTCGGTAACTTTGTCGAAAGCAAAAGAGTAAGCGGGTGGAGTAAGGCAAGCGGCAGCGGTGTCCCAGACTAGACCTTTTCGTCCTCGAGCTCCGGTACTGCCGATCCTGCCGGAACTACCGGTACTGCCGGTGGCTGCCGCCTCATGCACACCACCTCCGTCGTGTTTTACTAGCGGCGCACGTAGATGCGGCGTCCCCGCCGCGTCTATCACCTCTCCTTTTACCCTCCCCGATCATACGACTTGGTCGTATGATCAACCAACCGGCATTAATATCCCGTGATTGCAACCCGGCCCCCGGCAGGGTACAATGACGGCCAAATGGCAAATGCCGCGATGGTTCCGGCATCGCCGATGAAACGCCAACACGCCGCAGTCAAGTAACAAGCCCAATGCATACCGCCCCACAGGAGACAAGTCATCATGCGGAGATCGACCGCCAGGCGCGGCTCTTCCGCAACCGTCTCCGCGAGACGCTGGCCGGACGCGGCGCGCTCAAGGGTGGCATCGCGGGCGTCTGGGCCGCCGGCCTGATCCTGCTGGCCGCCCGCCTGTCCGGCTGCCACGGTCAAGCGCCGCAACGCTGGCTGCTCCTCATGCTCACCGCGGCCACCGTGGCGCTTCCCGCCGCTATCCTCGCCACCCGGCGCACCCCACCCCACCGCGCCATTCTGGCGGCGCTCGACGCCGCCGGCAGCGCCGGCGGTCTCGTCATGTGCTCCGGCGCGGACGGTGCCGCGGCATGGCCCGTGGCCGTCAGCCGCCTGCCCGGCATTGCCTGGCGCCCGTCGCGCGCCCTCGGCGGCCTGGCCGTCGCGCTGCTCTTCTGTGCCTCGGTGATCCTGCTGCCCACGCGCTTCTTCAGCAGTGCCTCCCCCGAGGCCACGCGGGGACTGGAGTCGCTGGTCGGGGAACTGGCCGAACGCGTCGCGCAGGCCGAGGCCGAAGCCCTGCTGCCGGAACCACTCACCGCCGCCCTCAGCAACCATCTGGAGAAGGTCGCCGAAAGCGGCGACGCCACCGATCCCGCCCGCACTCTGGAGGCGCTCGACCACATCGCGGAGGAGCTGACCAAGTCGGCCGCCGAGCAGGCCGAGGCGCTGGCCACTGAACATGCCGCCCTGCAGGCCACCCTCTCGCTGACCGAGCAGTTGGCCGCCAGTTTCGAGACCGAGGCACAAACCGACGCGCAGATGGCGGAAGCCGCCGCGGCACTGGAGCAACTGCTGTCCCAGGCCCCCATATCGCCTTCCCTCGCGGGCAATCTGCTGGCCGCCGTCACGGGCACCAACACCCTCTCGGCGGCCACGCTGCAACAGCTTGCCGACATGCTCCGCGAGGCGGGGCTCAACTGCGAGGGGCAGCTCATGCGTCTCGAGGATCTCAAGCTAGTGGAGGCCCCGGCCTGCCGCGGCAGCGGCTCCTGCACCAACGCGCAGGCCTGCGCCGCCGCGCTGGCGCAACTGCTCGAGGGCAGCGGCCCCGACGCCGAAGCCGCCGCCGCACTGGCCGTAATCTGCGGCAAGCCCGGCGCCGGCGGCGTCTCGCGCGGGCGCGGCGACGCGCCGCTCACCTGGACCGATCCCTCCAGCCGCGAGGGTGCCGCCTTCAAGGACGACTCGCTGGGCACCGCCCATCTGTTCACCGACGGACAGGCGCAGTTGCAGGGCGTCTCGGCGTCGGCACCCGAAGTGCCCGACACCCCCGCCCCCGTCACAGCCGGCGCACTGGAGACCGCCACGCCGTCCAAGGGCGGCGCGCCGCAGGCCCCCATCCTGCCGCGTCACCGCGAGACCGTGACACGCTTCTTCGAATAGGAACCCAATCTGGAAAAGCCAACCATGACACTACCGACACCGCAGGAGATCGCGCCCGTCAGCGAGGCGCTCAACCGCACGCTCGACCAGTTGAACCGCATGCTGCTGGGCCGCGAGAATCTCCACCGCCTCGTGCTGGCCGGCATCCTCGCCCGCGGGCATATCCTGCTCGAGGGTCTGCCGGGGCTCGGCAAGACGGCGCTCGTCAAGGCCGTGGCCGACATCATGCAGCTCCAGTTCAAGCGCATCCAGTTCACCCCCGACCTGATGCCGGGCGACATCCTCGGCTCGCACATCCTGCAGACCAGGCCCGACGGCACACGCGATCTGGTCTTCCAGCCGGGTCCCGTCTTCTGCAACATCCTGCTGGCCGACGAGATCAACCGCGCCTCGCCCAAGACGCAGTCGGCCATGCTGGAGACCATGCAGGAGCGCTCGGTCACGCTGCTGGGAACCACGCGCCCGCTGCCCCAGCCCTTCTTCGTGCTGGCCAGCCAGAACCCCATCGAGCTGGAGGGCACCTACCCGCTGCCGGAGGCGCAGCTCGACCGCTTCCTCTTCCGCCTCAACGTCGGCGGACTGGGCGTTGATACGCTGGCCGGCATCCTCACCGGCCGCCGCCACGGCACGATACCGGCCCCCGGGTGGCGGCTTTCGCAGGAGATGCTGGAGCAGTGCCTGGCGATGGCCGACCGCATCGTCCTGCCCGAGGCCGTGGCGCGCTGGATCGCCCGCCTCGTGGCCGCCTCGCACCCCGACTCGCCCGAGGCGCCGGCGCGCATCAGGACCTACGTGCGGTACGGCGCCTCGCCGCGCGCGGCGATCGCCCTGGCGGAGTCCGCCCGCGCGCTGGCGCTGCTGGCGGGGCGCCCCTCCGTGGGCTTCGAGGATGTGCGCACACTCGTCGAGCCGGTGCTCAACCACCGCCTGATCCTCAACTACCAGGCGCGGCTCGACCAGGTGACGCCATCGGTCCTTGCCGAAGAGCTGGCCGGCGCGATTGACGTGGCCGGCCTGAACCTGCCGGCGGATGTGGAGGTGAAGCCATGAGGCGGCGCATATCGGGAACCCACGCGGCGCTTCTGGCCGCCACCCTGCTGCTGCTTGCCGGCGGGCAGGCGGCGGCCCAGGAAGTGCATCCGCTTTCGGGCGGGTTGACCCTCACCGACATGACGCTGGTACCGCCGAGCTGGTGGCATGGCATGATCGAATGGCGTTTTGTCATCGGGAACCCGACCGCTCAGACGCTGCCCGTCGAGATCACGATGCCTGCCAGCACCTACCGCAGCGAGGGTATCGCCGGAGTCTCGCAGACGGTGCTGGCGAATGCCGGCACCCGCACACAGGCCACACTGCACCAGCCGCCCGTGCGGCTGGCCGGCCATAACGCCAGCGTGCGGGTCGCCCGCCACCGGCCGGAAACAATAAGTTGCCGTACCGTCTATCCCAGCCACAAGCAGGGAACCTACTCTGCCCCCCGCCTCAGCCTGCTGGTCTCGAAAGGCCTCTCCGCCGAGGAGCTGAAGGCCAGCCTGGAGGCCACCGCCCCAGTGGCGAAATCAGGAGGTGCTCATTTTTCGGTCAGCCAACTGAGGCATCTCAGCCACGACCAGGTCGTGTCCAAAATGTTCACACGTGAAGCCATGAAGGAGATCAACCCCCTGCGTTTCGAGGGCGAGGGCGCCGCCTGGCCACGCCACTGGCTGGCCTACAGCGCCTTCGACGGCTGCCTGATCGCCGCGGCGGATTTCGAGCGCATGCCGGAGGAGGCGCGGAACGCGCTGCGTGATTATGCCGCCATCGGCGGACATGTCACCTTCATGGGCATGGACACGCTTCCCGAAGGGTGGGAAACCCGCGAGCCGGCAAGGGAAATAATCCTCTTCATGAGGACGGACACACTTCCCGAGGGTGGGGAAACCGGCGTACAGCCGGGCCTTAGGCCCGGCGGCATCGGGTTCGGCCATGCCGGCACCCTGCCCGTCACCGACTTTACAGCAATCGCCACCAACGACCTGGCACGTCTGGCCGGTGACTGGATCGCAACCATGCGTCCGTGGCTTACGGAGGATTCCACCTCAGCACTTCTCAAGGCGATTCCCGTGGTCGGCAATATCCGCGTGCCGGCGCGCAGCTTTCTGCTGATCCTACTGGTCTTCGCACTGCTGGCGGGTCCCGGCGCCGTGTTCTACACCCGGCGCGCCAACCGGCGCCTCTGGCTGCTGGCCATCGTGCCGGCCTTCTCGCTGCTCTTCAGCCTGGTGATCGTGGTCTATGCCCTGCTCTCCGAGGGCACAACGCCTTCGCAGCACCGCCAGGCCGTCACGCTGCTCGACCAGACGCGGCGGCACGCCGCCACCGTCGGCGCCGTCGGCATCTATGCCCCCGTCTCGCTGCGGGACGGCCTGCATTTCGACCACGGCACCGAGATCACGCCCCTCTCGTCCGTCAACTCGGGACGTATCGCCATCGGACAGGGCCAGCACTACGCCGCCGGCTGGGTCAGGCCGCGCCTGCCGGTCTTCTTCACCCTGCGCCGCAGCGAGACACGCGCCGAGCGGCTGGTTGTTAGCAGTACCGCGACCGGCACGGTCGAGGTGGTCAACGCCCTGGGCGCCCCCATCCTGCGGCTGCAGCTCTGCGATGCGCGGGGCGACTTCTACGAAACCCGCGATCTGGCCGCCGGCGAGCGGCGCACGCTCGTCACGACACGCAAGGGCCAGCCCTATGCATTTTATGAGCCGAGTCGCATTATCCGTCTGCCCGCCCAACAAGCCACCGATGGCGGGTGGCACCTTAATGATCTCATAAAGAAAGCCCTGACAGAAAACGATCACACGCTGGCGCCCGCCGCGGGCAGCTATGTGGCCGTGCTCGACGGCGCCCCCTTCCTGGAGGATCCCCTCGCCTACTGCCGTACCAGGGGGACGGCGCAATCCATCGTCGTGGGCTGGCCCGGCACGGAGTGAGAACGGCATGAAACTGGAGATTGACAATCTGGTACGCCATTTCGGCAAAACGCGGGCGGTGGACGGCATCAGCTTCGGCGTGGATGCCGGCGAGGTGGTGGGCTTCGTGGGCCCCAACGGTGCCGGCAAGACCACGACGCTGCGCATCGTCGCCACGCTCGACGAGGCCACAGCGGGCGACGTGTGGATCGACGGCATCTCGCTCTTCGACTACCCCGAGGAGGGCCGCCGCCAGATCGGCTACATGCCCGACGCCCTGCCGGAACATGCCGACATGACGGCGCACGAGTATGTGGACTTCTTCGGGCGCGCCTTCGGCTTGCGGGGCGCGGCCTTGCGCGAGGCGGTCGGCGAGGTCGAGGCCTTTACCGGCATCGAGCCGTTCCGCGACAAGACGCTCAAGAGCCTCTCCAAGGGCATGAAGCAGCGCGTCAGCCTCGCGCGGGCGCTGGTACACCGCCCCGACCTGCTGGTGATGGACGAGCCGGCCAACGGGCTCGATCCGCGCGCGCGCATAGAGCTGCGCGAGCTGGTGCAGGCGGTGGCCGAGGATGGCAAGGCGATCCTCATCAGCTCGCACATCCTCTCCGAACTGGATGAGATGTGCTCCAGCGTGGTCATCATCGAGCAGGGCAGGCTCGTGGGCAAGGGCACGGTCGAGACGCTGGCCAACAACCTCGGCGCCACCCAGCAAATAATGCTGCGCGCGCTGGCGCCCGCACCGCGCGACCTCGTGCGGCTGCTGCTGGAACTGCCGGGCGTGACCGACGCGCACGTGCGCGGCGACAACTGCATCGCGGAGATTGCCGCCGGTCCCGAGGCCGCCGCCGACCTGCTGGCGGCCCTCGTGCAGCGCGGCGTGCGCCTGATCGAGTTCCGCCCCGGCCAGGCGGGACTCGAGGAGATCTTCATGAAGGTCACCCACGGAGAGATCGCATGAGCTTCAGCGACTGGTTGAACCCCGTCACCCTCAAGGAGCTGCGCCAGATGGTGCGCAGCCGGATGGTTGCCGCCGGCCTGATCGGCTTCCTGGCCATATCGCAGATCGCTACCGGGCTCGTGCTGCTCAATTCGCAGGAAGAGCTGCAGCACGGCATGCAGATTAGCGAGAAGGGGCTTGGTGATGGCGTCTTCAGCACCATCTATATCATCCTCGCGCTCCTGCTGCTCCTGGCGGCACCCTACTTTTTCGGTGCCCGCATGGGGGCGGAGCGCAGCAGCGAGCATCTCGATCTGCAATACACCACCATACTGAAGCCCCGGCAGCTCGTGGACGGCAAGGTTGTCTCGGCTGCAATCCTGCTCCTGCTCTTCGTCAGCGCCACGCTGCCCTTTCTCTCGCTGGCCTATCTGCTGCGCGGACTCGATGTGCTCCAGGCGCTGCTGGCAACCGTGATGCTGATGTTCGTGGCCGTGGCCTGTGTCTTCGTGGCGCTCTTTCTGGCAACGGCAGCACCCTCACGCTCCTTGCGCGTCCTCGTCGTGCTGGGCATGCTCTGGTTCCAGGGAATGGTTCTCAGCCTTGCCATCGGTGGCGGCATGATGATGGTCAACTACCAAGGCCTTTCGCTTTCGTCGTGGTCGGATTGGGCCGTGCCGGGGCTCTTCCTGGCCGCCTGGCTCAGCACCTGCCTGCTGCTCCGCGCGGCCACCATCTCGCTGATAATGCCCGCCGTGGCCAACCGCGCACCCGCCGTGCGCGGCTGGATCACGGTACTCTGGGCCTTCTGGGGCATGGTCGCGGCACTCTTCGCCTGGCATGAGACCGAAATAGCGCCTGTGATGGTCTGGGCGTTCCTCTCCCTCCTCGCCTTCGCCGTCTTCGGCGCGATCTCCGCCTCGGGCGCGCCGGGCTACAGCCGGCGCGTCCTGGCCGGGGTCTCACCATCGGGCGGCCGCCGCACCCTGCAGTTCCTCTTCTTCTCGGGCGCCGAAAACGGCATGTGCTGGGCGCTCGTCATGAGCCTGCTCACGCTGCTGGCGGCCTCGCTTGTCGAGGCGGGGTGCCCCGATAGCTGGAAGCCCCGCGGCAATGACCCCGACACCATGTCGCTTTTCATACTCTGCTGCTATCTTACCACCTACATCTGGGGTGTGCGCGGTCTCTGGCGCGGTCTCCTGCACCGCTGGTTTACCTGCCGCCTGACCGGTGTCGTTGCCGTGATCGTGATGCTGCTGGTCTGGGCAATCCCCCAGATTATGGCGCTAGGCTCGCCGGATAAAAGGGTGGTCTGGGTTTTCGGCAACCCCTTCATCGGTTTCAACAAGAAAATGGATCTCATCCCCATTGCCACCACGGCAGCCATCTGCGCGGCCGTGGCCGTGGCGGCAAACCTTAAATGGCTGGTGGCCGCCATACGCGATTTCATCCCCCCGGCCCCGGCCACTCAAAAGCGTGGAGATTGATCATGACTGGAAAGGTGTATATCTGGGCACCTTCCACACCGCGTTCGCCTGCTCCGCCCCGCCGGACGGCTGCCGCCTCTACCGCATATCGCGGGCGCGCAACCACCCCTGGCTGCTGGGCACGGACATGCACATCGAGCAGGGACGGGCCGAGGTCGAGTCGCTGGTGTGGGACGAGGCTACCTGCACGCTGAAGGGCGTGGCGCGGCGTCCCGCCGGCGAGAGCGGCAGTCTCTTCTTCATGCCTGCCGCGCCACATGCTGCTGCTCAACCACCCCGAGGCGGTCACGCTCAAGGAGGTGATCGACATGCAGACCGTCATCCGTCTGCCGCTGGTCTTCAACTCCGATACAGAGCCGTTCGAGCTGCGCTTCAAGGTGCTCGACACCCCGTACGTCTCGCGCCAGGGCTGGCTGCCCTACGCGACCGAGGCCGAGTGGCTGGCATACGTGGCGGAACACCGCGATCCGTCCTCAACCAGAGTCATCGAATAGTTGAGGCGCCTACCTCGTCCTCGCCCTCGTCCTCGTCCTCGATTGAGATTGAACCGCCAAGACGCCAAGAGCGCCAAGGGGAGCACGAATGGACGAATGGGCGCGAAAGTGGAGTAAGCGGGTGGAGTAAGACAGGGCAACGCCCTTGGGAACGGGCCAAAATGACAACTAGCCCTGTAGGGGCGTGATATAGTTCAGAAACAAGGCTTTCTGCCGGATGCCAGCCGTAAACTGTTCGCTGTACCGTGAGCGTGTGCCGGGGCGGCGGGCTGGACTGACGGTACAGACGCGGCGAATGTGAACGGAACGCCGGAACGCACTGGAGACCGCCGTCCCCGGCGGGACGTTCACCACCTCATGCACTCCCCAGTACACCGCGGAGACCGCGGGCTCCATAGCGCATCCGGAGCGAACGGGATGCCGGGGACTTCGATAGAATCGATAGAATCGAGTGATTCGACAGATTCGATTTGTTCGATTATCTCGATTCATTCGATTTGCTCGACGGTTATTCCCGCCCGCCGGATTTCCTGCAAACCCCTTGCCAGACACACGTGGCACGGGCATCCTGCCCGTGAGCCGTCCATGGGCGGGACGCCCATGCCACGAGAGGGGGAGAACTGCACAAGGGCAAGTGTGTGAGACAAGGTGTGGAGACAAGGTGTAAGTGCGAAGCACCACTTAAACTCACTCTTAATCGGCACACTTAATCCACCCGCTTAATCCGTTGCTTTTGACAACGCTCATGATAAAGCTGATGCAAGCCCTGAAGGGGCGTGACATACCAGCCCAGGGCAACGCCCTGGGTAATGAAGCGAAAACAAACGAGCCTTGAAGGGACGGGACATAGTCATGGAATAAGGCGTCTGTCTGCCAGATGAAAGCCGTTGTTGATTGTCGTCGGCTGTCGTCGAGTGTCGGGGACGCTCCGGCAAGGGCGCGCAAGCACAGGTGGGGCGACGCCGTCCCGGCTAGCCGCAGCGATGGAGCGTGGTAGTGTGGGGCAGACATTCCTGTCTGCCCTCGTGGACGTGCGCAGACAGGAATGTCCGCGCCACTCTGGG
>JAAYLN010000367.1 GCA_012521875.1 Lentisphaerota bacterium
CTCGTTGGCCGAGGTCTTCGCCACACCGCCATCGAGGCACAGTTGGCTGTAGCCGAGGGCCGCAACATCAATAGCCGCCGCCGGTCCGATGGCCATGTCGCCACCGACCCTGACATTGAGCCGGTAGAACTGCCCGGTCTTGTTGACGAGATGCGTCCAGCTCCCCGACTGCAGGTTAACGTCGCCGTTGATGAGGAGAATTGTGAAATCGCCCAGGCCCGCGTCGGGATAGACCGTGTTGAACGTGACAACCGAGTTGTAGTTTGTCTGCACCCATCCGCCCGGGGCGATATCGAGATCCCAGGTCATCGGCTTGTCCGCGCCTTCGGCACCGAAGGCGATGGTCTGCATGTGGAAGGGCTGCTCTCCGTCCCGCCAGTTGGCGGGATTGGAGGCCAGGGCGTTGGTTCCGGCGCCGGTCCAGTAGGCGACGCTCCCGGCAACCACGAAGACCGAGGTCACATTGATCGAATCCGAAACTTCGAGCACAAGCGGGTTATCGACAACCTTGGACTTCGGGACGCTGCCCGTCCAGCAGGCGAACACCCATCCGTTCGATGGCGTCGCACTCACCGTGAACGTGTCGCCGCGCGCATGCCACTCGCTGGTCTTGTCCACACTCCCCTGCCCGCTTGCCACCGCCGTACACTTGAAACTCTCCGTCCACAGCCATTCGATCCTCGTGAAAACGCCGGGATGCTCGTAGTCGGCAATGGTATTGCCGTTGCCCTCGCGCCACAAATCCCATGTGCCGTTGACGTTGTACTTGTACAGTTTCCAGCCCAAACATGTCGCCTCCTTGTCGCCCGCCGGGCTCATCCACGTCGCAGGCGCGCTCACGGAATAGACGGTGCCCGACACCATGCCGTAGTTGTATCCGTAGTCCGGCGTGGGAGTGCCTTACTCCGCCGGAGCACCTGTGACCAGAAGCGCCTCATTGAAATCCGTCACTGTCGCGGTCACGCGGTTCAAGCGGTAGTCGAACCTTGAACCGTTGCTGATTCCGTAGTCGCGGGGGTAGTCGTCCTTGTTGGAATATACGGCGTAGTTCTTGATGACGTGGAGCTTGCCGTTCTCGATCTTGAACTTGAGGGCAACGCATTTGCAGAAGTCGACCTTGACCTGGAACTGCGCGTAGAGATAGTTGTTCTCCACGCGCACGAAATGCGAGGTGATGTTGTGGGAAACGAAAATACCGCCGTCGCCCAGCGCGACAATCGGCAGTCGGATAAGGTCAAAGGATGGGCATACGCCTACCTCGCACCACTCATCGTAGCCGATTATGCCGTCATACACGATATCTGTCGTGCCGGCTCCCGCACCCGCAGCTCCGAACGCCAGCACCGCCATTACAGCCACAGAAAGCAACTTTTTCACAACTGTCTCCCATGTTCCAAGAGGCTCTTGCAAAACCCCCCGCTCCGCAGCGCCTGACGGCCTGCGCGGTCGTTTTTGTAAGTGAACCGTCCCGCACCGCCAGCGGGCAGGCATGACGCTTCAGCTTACGCCACATCGCTTTCTGC
>JAAYLN010000368.1 GCA_012521875.1 Lentisphaerota bacterium
GGGTGAGCGGCAGTGCGGAGTGGTTGTTGAGGCGGTCGTGGCGCTTCTTGGCCTCGCGGAAGGCGTGGTACTCGGGCGAGTCGAGCCGCTCGGGATGGCGCTCGAAGGCGATCTGCGCCTGCAGCAGCTCCTCGGCGGCGAAGAAGACGCGCCGCCGCAGAACATAGCGCAACTGCTCGGTGAAGAATTCGCGTGTGGCACCGTCCGCGGCATCCAGGGCGGCCCCGCTGGCGGCAATCTCGGAGGCGAAGCGCGGATCCTCCAGCATCGCATCAATGCGGTCGAGCGTCTCGATCCTGTCCGTGTGGCGCCGCTGTTCCGTCTCGAGCCGCGTGCGCCCACCGGCCGACTCGTCGATCATGCCCACCGCCGCCAGCAGCGAGTCGACCCCCGTATGCGCCATCGAGTCGGCGGAGGTCGCCAGGAAGATAACGTCGCGCTTGAGAGTGTCGCGGTGCGGCCCGAGACCCTCCAGCATCCGGAGCTGCAGGGCTGTCTGCAGCGCGAAGGCGGAGCCGCAGGCCAGATCGGGCAGGACCGAGGCCGCGTCGTAGGAGGCCCCGATCAGCAGCGCGCGCCGCGAGCCGCCCCCCGGCGCGCGCATGACGCCGATCAGGTTGTGCGTCTGCTCGTTGCGGTAAGCCGTACGCACCTTCAGGCAAACCGACTTGCCGACGTGCTCGAGAATCTCCGGTTCGGCCACGAGGCGCACGTAGTTGAGCGGTATTGTCAGGCGCAGCTTGTACAACTGGCTCCATGGTATCTGGTCGAGCCCCCCGGCATGGGTCACGATCATGGCCTGGAAGCCGAGGTCGCAATACTGCGCCGGGTTGAGGGCCAGCTCCTTGAAGAGCGGCCGGGC
Organism: Lentisphaerota bacterium; assembly: GCA_012521875.1. Classification (GTDB taxonomy): domain Bacteria; phylum Verrucomicrobiota; class Kiritimatiellia; order RFP12; family JAAYLN01; genus JAAYLN01. The sequence continues at coordinate 863 of JAAYLN010000368.1, forward strand.
CATGTCCACCACCGCGATCTTGTTGGTGAACTCCGTGGCGGCACGGACGTTCGCCTCGGTAACCAGCATCAGCTCGCCGGTCAGACCGTCCGCGGGTGTGACGCCCGGCTGGATGAAGTTCGGCGGCGCGGGCCAGAAGCCCACCCCGAGCTCCGTGCCGCCGGCCTCCAGCCGGAGGGTCTCCGACAGCGGGTAGGCCACGTCGATCTCGTGCTCGAGGCACTCGAGACCGGCATCGCGGAAGCGCTGCCTGAGCATGTCGCGGGTCGCCGCAAGGCCGGGCTGCCCCGGTGCGCGCGAGCCGAGCGCCTCGATCTCGCCGAGCGTCGCGCGCACGGCGTCCGGTTCGAGCGCGGCCTGCATGACGCTGCGGTCATAGCCGCGCGCGAACGGCACCGGCGCCTCGTAGGGCGTGGGTTCGAAGATCTTGAGAAAGCTGACGACGACCGCAGCCGTGACCGCGATGTAAATCGCGGTCCAGACGATCTGACGCAGGACAGGCCGGTTGGCGGAGGGCTTCATGGTTATGGAATTCTAGTATACATCTTGCCGGCCCCCTGGGCCACGCTGATGCTGTTGATGACAAAGAAGGTGAGCAGTGTTACCAGCGCCCCCAGGAAGACGCCGACGAAGAAGGGCTGGAGCTTGTGGCGCACGGCCGTGGCGCCGCCGATCTTGAGCACGATCAGGCGGATGGCCCAGGCCACCGCCAGATTGCCCCAGTTGGCGCACTCGAAAACGTAGGTGCTGCCGAGGAGAAAGCCGATCGGGTGGAACCAGAAGCCCGAGAAGTACTGGCGCAGCAGCGTGATGATCATGGCCACCACGGCGCCGAAGACCATCGTGCGCTGACCCCAGTTGGCGACGTGGACGGTCGGCCCCTCGGACTCGCGCAGCCAGGTGGTCGTTGCCACGTTCAGGTCGGCACGGAACTGCGTCAGGAACCAGTCGAGCCCGTTGAAGGCCCACTGGTAGCGGATGTTGTCGCCGCCGTAGGAGTAGGCGTTGGAGAGGAAGACCCAGCCGCCGATGAAGAGCCCGCCGGCCACTCCTAGCAGGCAGGTGTAGAGCAGGCTGCGGGGCTGGATGCGCAGGCGCTTGCCGAGCTGGATCACCTCGAACTGCGTCCCCGGTATCAGGTAGAAGACCGTCACCGTCAGGAA
>JAAYLN010000462.1 GCA_012521875.1 Lentisphaerota bacterium
AGATGTGAGATAGTAGATGTGAGATATCTAACATCTTATATCTACTATCTAACATATGACATCTACATTCCACAGTCAGTCACCGACGCCAGCGAAGCGCAGTATGCTGAACATTGGGGTGTTCGCATGTTTGCCGAGCGTGAAAGCAGAAGAAACGACTTCCGCCGGGGCTCCGTGCTTGTTTCTTACGAGATTCGCGTTCCACTGGTCATAGACCTTGGGAGCGCCTTCTTCAAACAATGACCACGGCAGGAAGAAGTCCGTCGTCCATCCGTCATCGGTGATCTTTTCGGTATGGACAAAACCATCGCTCCTGTATGCGGCATCTGGCGGTTGTGGAATCGGCAGGAGCCGCTGTTTTTGCGCAAAGCTTCGGCCTAGGCAATCGTATGCGAACTGATAGAACTGCTCTTTCTTGAGTCCTGGCGCGAAAAAGAGCTCTAATCCGTCATTCCACCAGAGGTCTTTTGTGTCGGATGCCTTTGGCGCGTATGGGGCGACAAAACGGCCATGCATTCCATTTTCATCCCACGTGAGCTTCAGTGAGCTTCCGATCTTCTGCTCGGCGCCCGTTCTGAATTCCACCATCGGTACGTTGCCGACTTGTGACCAGTCCATGCCGTTCTGATAACGCTTTACATCATAGACGGCCGGCTCGTAGTCCGCCAACGCCCGTTGTGTCTTGAATGCCTCGGGCCAGTAGTCGGCAATCAGGTTGAAGCGCTTCATCTCGACCGAATCAGGGGCGAGGAGCTTCTTCGCTTCGGCAAGATCGCGCTCAAGTTCGTCTATTACCGAACGCGGTATCTCGCCGTTTACGTTCTTGTCGCCATTGCCCACGATGTATTTCTCGTAGGCGTTCTTGATGCCCCGATGGAACTTCGTCATTACCTCGCCAGCCTCTTTGCCGTAGAGGTCTTCCATCATCTGCGCAACTGCCGCATCGGCCTCCAAATCGGGATTCCACTGGGATTTGTTGTTCACATAGACGGCATAGAAGTAGTGCCACAAGTCTTTGCTGCCGTCATAGTCGTAGAATACGCCGCCTTTGCGCGAGAGATACTTGCCAAGAATTTTCGGAACCTGGCCGACGTACTCCGGCATTACCGCGCGGCCGAAGCGGTTGAAGCGCGCAGCGTAGAGCCACGCCTTCAGAACAGGTCTGTTGCCGCTAGCCTCGTACCACTCGCGGAAAAGCGTCACCGATTTCTCCATCTCCTTCTTGTTGGGCACTTGCCCGGGCAAGCGTCCGTCGCACACGTTAAGCTCGATGTTGTCGGGCAGGGTGAAGCGCGGGTCAAGCGATGCGTTCTTGGAGTTGTAGTAAATCGGAAGGCCGAGCTTGGTGCCGGGCATTTCCTCTTTTAGCCGGTTGCCAAGATACTGGTAGAAACGCGCGTAGATGTTGCACATGCCCGCGTCCTTGTCGCGCTGAAGGTCGGATTCCTTTATGAGGTCCAGTTCCTTGACGATCGGGTCAGCCCGCACCTCTGAAATCGGCATGTAGGTATCGCAGCATCCAAATGAGACAGACCCTTTCCAGCAGGCGTCTTTGAAACTGCCGCGGTCATCCTTTCCGTCTGAATCGAAGAAAGCCTTCCAATCCTCAATCAGCATGTCCGCGAACTTCAGGTCGAGCACGTTGAAGTAGTTGCCCACATGCCCCTTCGGATTGTACCAGAACTTGCCGTATGGCGAGGTGTAGAAGATGGTCTTCAGTTCATCGGGATGGGACTTCGCCATGCACTCAGGGCGTGGCGAATGGCTGCCGCTGACGCTGGCCCCGCGTCCGCCTACACGCCACGCCGACAGGACTTCCTTGACGTCATCGACCGTTATCTTGCCGCAATATGGTTCCCAATGCTTGCGCGTCGCCTCGTCATTGACCGAGGCGATTCCATAGTATAGGTCGCCACGTACACCCTCGAACCACGGGCCGTCCTCGTACGCGACGGGCTGAATCGTCAGATCGCGTATCTGCGGGTAGATAATGCCGTTCTCGCCCGGAAAGTACCATCTGACGCCAAGAAAGCGCTCTGCGAAATCCACCGCCGCGAAACCAACGTTGCCCGCGAGCGTCACGCCATCCGAAGTTGTCGTTACCGAGATCCGCTGTTCTTTGGGATCCTGCGGTGCGACGAGCGTCAGCCGGTACGTGCCATTTGTAACGGCCTTAGTGCCAGTTATTTTCTCAAAGCACTTTTCGAGCAACTTGGCGGCGTTGACAGACGGCTTGTGGTCCTTGTCGAAGATGATTGTGAAATCCCGAACGCCGCCCTTGACGAATGCCATTGCCTCGCCAGAGGGCTTGGCCTTCTCGGCAATCGGCGTCAGTGCCTTGGAGTGGATGTCGTATGCATGTACCGCGAAAATCGGCGCGGCTGCCAATAGGGTGATTGCGAGCTTGTTCATAGTAGATGTCAGATGTTAGATAGTTAGGTGTCAGATAATAGATAGGAGATGTCTGGTATCTAGCATCTGACATCTACTATCTGACATCTACTATCTTACCATTAGCGTGAACCCATGCGGA
>JAAYLN010000369.1 GCA_012521875.1 Lentisphaerota bacterium
CTAATCCTTACACGGCGGGGACTTGCACCCCGCAAGAAGCGCCGAGCTTCGCTTGGCGCACCGAGGACGAGGACGAGAGGTCTGGCCTGATGCACCTCGGCCGCCTCCGCTTCGCTTTCGACAAAGCGTAGGGACGGAGTGCGGAGACGAAGCGTAGCCGACAAAGTGTGGAGACAAGGTGTGGAGACAAGGTGCAAGTGCGAAGCACCCACTCTAAACCCTCTCTTAAACTCGCTCTTAAACGGCACACTTCATCCACCCGCTTACTCCATACTCGTGCATTCGCGGCTCCCCTTTCGCGCTTTTCGCGCTTTTCGCGGTTAAAACAACACCATCCATTCGTGTGCATTCGTCCATTCGCGGTTACCAATCTTGGCGGCCTTGGCGTCTTGGCGGTTCAACACCAGCAGGGCGGCTCGGTACAGGTGCCAGCTCAAACTTTAGAACTTTAGAACTCCCGAACTTTAGAACTTCTCCGCGCCTCCGCGCCTCTGTGCCTCCGTGAGAAAATAACCAGCAACTTTCGACGAAGGCGACAAAGTTACCGACAAGGCTCGCGACAAAGCGGGAAATATACTCAGCCCTGTTGCCAGCCGATTGCCTTGCGCGGCACGGTCGGCACGGTTTATGCGGCTACTCTGGACTTGGTATGATGGGTTCGCTCCATAGATCCTTGGCATCCGCGCGCGGGCTGGCGTGGCTACTGTGGCTTCTGCTGCTGCCGGCGCGTCCGGTGGCGGGTGCCTTCTGCGAGTTTCACCTCGTGCGTGATGGCGAGGGTACGCCCGCGGTGGCCGATGCCGTGATCTATCCCTTCGGCCTCTCTTCCGCCGCGCCCGTGGTGACCGTTTTCGATGACGGTGGTGCTGTTGTGCCGCACACGCTGATCTGGTCGGCGCCGCATGATCCCTGGCACCTGCGCTTCGCGGCGGGCGGCGGCAAGCGCTGGCGGGTGCGTCTCGAGGACGGTTCGGCATCATCACCAGCCAGTACCGCCTGGACGGCACGCGCAGGAGTGCTGCTGGAGACGCGTCGCCTGCCGCCGGGCACCGTAGAGACGCTGGACGATTTTCAGAAGCTCTGGGCGCTCAACCCGCCGCTGCTGGGGCGTTCGGAAGTGGGGCGGATCTTCCATGGTCTGCACCCGCACGGCCCCGAAATGCCGCTGCTGGCACGCTACGATGGCTGGCTGCGGATCGGGACGGCAGGGCGCTACCGTTTCGCGACGGTGACCGACGACGCCTCTTTCCTGCTGGTCAACGACCGCCCTGTGGCATCGTGGGGCGGCTGGCACAACCTCGCCGGCGGCGAGCGCGGCGAGCACGGCGGCGAGGTCACGCTGCCGCAGGGGCTCTGCAAGGTGACCCTGCTCAACGCGCAGAAGGATCACGAGTTCCTGGCGGGTGCCTACTGGCAGCCGCCGGAAACGCAGCGCCCGGTGCCGATCCCGGCCGAGGCCTTCGAGCCGGTAGGCGCCACGCGCATCACCAACGTGACCGCCACGGCAAGCGCAGCGACCGCGTCGGCCTTCGGTTGGGAGATGAGGCAGCACTTCGCCACGGACGAGCAGTGCTGGATTCTGGTGCGCCTGCGCGTTCTGGTACCGGCCGGCACCGGTACGCGCTATGTCTGGCGCGCCGATGATGGTGCCGTCGGCGAGGGGGCGGAGTGGTCGCACCTCTTCTATACCGGCGGTGTGCGCGAGGTTACGCTCGAGGCGCAGCGCGATGGAAAAGTGGCCGGCAAGTCGAGCCGGCGCATCCGTGTGCATCCGGTGGGGTTGCAGCGGCACGCCTTTGATGACGGGGCTTTTGCACGCCTGCCGGAGTCGGGCGTGCTGGCAACCGGCAAATCCCTGCCGCTGGAGGATCTCTACCATGCCATCATGCTGGCCGACACGGTGCAGGCGGGGCCGCTGCTGACCACTCTGGGCGATATTGCGCTGGGGCGTCTGGCGGACTTTCCCGCCGACCGGCTCCAGCCGCTCTACCGGCTGGGGTACCATTTCCAGTCGCCGTCCGTGCGGCGCTATGATGCGGCTGCCCGCTGCTGGCGCGCCGTCATCGCCTGCCGGGGCGCGCCGGACGATCTGGTGGCGCGCACACAACTGCATCTGGCCGGACTGCTGATCCATTCGGGCGGCGGACTGGGAGAGGCGCTGGCGCTGCTGAAGGCGTGCCGCGAGGAGCATCTGGGGGATGGCGACCGGCGCCTGCTGCGCATCTACCGCGGCGATGCCGCCGCCGCGGCTGGCGACCGCGAGACGGCGGCGCGCCGCTACCTGGAGGCCGGCGGTACCGTGGCGCCCGGCGACACGGCCTTTGAAGTGCGGCGGGCCGCGCGCCTGGAGCGCGCCCGCTCCTATCTGCGGATGCGGGAGTACGAGGCCGCCGAAAGCACCCTGCGCGCCCTGGAGTGGGAACGGCCGATCACGCGCATGGAACTCAGCACGGGGCTGCTGCTGATCGAGGTCTTCCACCGGCGTGGCGAGCTGCAGATAGCCCTGGCGCACGCGCGCCGCCTTTTGGCGGTTGCCCCGGCCGGGCCGCAGCAGGCCGACCTGCTGCTGAAAAAGGTTGAAATCTGCCGGACAATGGGGTTAAATAATGAAGCCGAAGCGGCGCGGCTCCGTCTTGAGGCGGAGTATCCCTACAGCGAGGCGGCCGCCTTGCTGCAGGGCGGGCCGGTGTCCGGCAAATCCAACGGAGGGCCGCCATGAAGAGACCAATGCACTGGTTCCGCAAGGGCATTCACAGTACACGCGTGGTGCTGCTGGTGCTGGGGTTATTCTCATGCACATGGGCGGCGGCTGATGATGAGAATTCGTGGCTGGTGCCGCTGGGGCTGCCGCCGCAGGCGGCACCCAAGCGCATCTCCGGCGGCGAGGGCGTGCCGCCACTGCCGCTGCCCGCCACGCCCATCCGGCGCAGTGAGCGCAAGCGCGAACCGAAGGCGCCCATGCTGATCGGCAAGGTGGTCTGGGGCGAGTCGGCCGAGTACCGCTATGCCAGCGGCGAGACGCGCCAGATCGCCGACTGGAACCTCTGCCCCGACGATGTCGCCCAGTTGATGCGCAAGGCGGGGCGCTGGTTCGGCATCGGCTACGGTTCGCAGGCCATCTCGCTGAATTCCTTCGACGGCGCTCCGCAGACCACACCCGTGCTCTTCCTGAGCGGCGTGCGCACACTGCGTCCGACTGACGAGCAGATTAAACTGCTGCGGGAATACCTGCAGCGCGGCGGCATGGTGGTGTTCGACTCGATCGCGGGCTCGCCCTATTTCCTGGCCTCGGCACGCAAGCTGGCAGCCCAGCTCGTTCCCGGCGAGCCGCTGCGGCCGGTGCCGCTCGACCATCCGCTCTTCGCCATGCTGGCCGATGCGCAGGAGGTGGCCGTGCCGCGCCGTCCGGAGATCACCACCCCGCAGTTCGAGGGGATCTATGTCGGCAGCCGCATCGCCTGCCTCATCTCGCCGATCGGCCTCGGGTGCGGCTGGGACGACCACGAGGTGCCGCTGCTCGAGCAGGCGGTGTACTACGATGTCGATTCGGCCTCGCGCCTGGGGGTCAACCTGGTGGCCTATGCCATCGGCTACGCCGATGCGGCGCGCTTCGAGGCGCGTCCGGAACTCTTCGGCATGCTGGACGAGAAGCATCCGACCGACGAGCTGGTCTTCGCGCAGCTCCGCCATGATGGTGCCTGGAACGTGCATCCCGGCGCGGCGACCGCGCTGCTGCGGCGCCTGCGGGCCGAGACCTCGCTGCGCGTGAGCCTCAAGCGCGTGGCGGTGGATCCGTCCCGCGAGTCGCTCGAATCGTTCCAGTTCCTCTATCTCGAAGGGCTCGACACCTTTGCCTGGGACGAGCCCGCCCGCGCGGCGCTGCGTCAGTTCCTGGCACGCGGCGGAACGCTGCTGATCAACAACGGACTGGGGCTCGCCACTTTCGACCAGACCGTGCGCCGCGAGCTGGCACAGTTGCTACCCGGCCGCGAACTGGCTCCCGTGCCGCCGGATCATGCGCTGCTGAGCGCCTGCCGTCCGGTGGAGGAGGTGCGCTTTTCGCCGGCGGTGGAGAAGGCCAGCCCAGGGCAGCAGGATCCCGTGCTGGAGGCCATCACGCTCGACGGCGATCTGCGCGTGATCTACAGCCCCTATGACCTGGCCTGCGCCTGGAGCGGCTGCGAATACCCGCTGGCACGCGCCTACGAGGCGCCGGGTGGTGTGACGCTGGGCATGAACCTGCTCGTCTATGCCATGACGCACTAGGCCATGCCGGGAACCGAGACCAGCGGAGCATCCGCCAGCCCCGCGCCGCACGAGGCAGGGGACGGCACATATCTTGAGGCTCTTGCAAAACCCCTTGCCAGCACCCGTGGCACGGGCATCCTGCCCGTGTTGCATGGGCGGGGAGACGCCCATGCCACGAGGGGTTTTGCAAGAAGCGTCGCTATCGGCCACAAGCTGGCGCACGGCGCGGGGCGGCTGCTCGATCTGGTCTATCCCCGCATCTGTCCCCTATGCAGCGAACTCTCCGACCGTCCCGGGCGCCTGATCTGCTGGCGCTGCTTCACGCGCCTGCCGCTGCATACGGTGGATCAGCCCCATTGCCGTCACTGCGGTCTCGTTCCCGAGGGCGAGGCCGAGGGGCAGTTTCTCTGTGATGTGTGCCGTCGTGCGCCACCCGCCTTCGACATGGCGCGCACCGCCGCGCCCTTCCGCAGCGGCGTCCGCGTGCTGCTGCACGATTTCAAGTACAACAGCGCCACCTGGTACCGCGCCGATCTTACGGATCTGCTTGAGGGTGCCTTGCGCACATACTACGATCCCGCGCAGATCGACTTCGTGCTGCCCGTACCGCTGCACGCGGGACGCCTGCGCAAGCGCGGCTACAACCAGTCCGCGCTGCTGGCTGCGTCGCTTGCGCGCCGCTTCGGGCTCGAGGCTTCCACGGCGATTCTGCAGCGCTTCCTGGCCACGCCTACACAGACCCACCTAAGCGCGGCGGCACGGCGGCAGAACGTCCATGGCGCCTTTCGCGTTGTGCATCCCGAATGGGTGCGCGGCCGCACGCTGCTGGTGATTGACGACGTGATGACGACCGGGGCGACGCTGCACGAGGTCGCGCGCGCCCTGAAGCGCGCCGGTGCCTGGCGCGTCTGGGTGCTGGCCGTCGCGCGCGGGTAGGCGGCAAGGCGACATGGCTACTTGGAAATATTGTCTGGACGATGAGTTGGAGCATTGGGTCGCGGAAGAGTCGGCGCCCAGGTTCTCGAACCGGTGGCTGACGATCGAGCCCGGGGCTGACGGTACGCGTATCCGCGTCAGCGCGGGCTACGCCTGGGATGGCTGCACATGCGCGCCCGATTTGCCGGGCACGCGTCATGCGAGCTGCCTGCATGACGCGGTCTACCAGTTCGCCGAGGCGATCAGCGCCGCCTCGGGCTGGAGTCTGGGTGCCGTGCTGCGGTGGGGCGACAAGGTTTTCCACGAAAGGATGCGGGCCGACGGTGCCGCGCGGCTGGTGGCGTGGGTTTATTACGTGGCGGCACGTCTCTTCGGCTATGTCTTTCACGTGGCGGCACGCCGCGTGCGCGCGTGGCGCGAGCGGCGGCAGGTGTAGGGTTCAGGGTTCAGTGGAGCCGACCGCCCCTGCGGGGCGGTTGGAATAGGTGAGAGACGCCACCTTGTCGCGAGCTGTGCCGGAAACTTTGTCGCCTTCGTCGAAAGCTGCTGGTTTTTCACAGTCCATAAGGGCGGGTTTAAGTGCGGGGCGGGTGGTGCGTGTCTGCGCTTGAGCGGCTCTTGTGTGACACAGGCGGACGACACGGATGTCGCCCCTCCTGTTCTGGAAACTAGCGGTTATGGCAGGCCTGGCGGGGCGGGCTCTACCCCTTCCGTGATATCTAACACGATATGGAGCGTGCTGGTGTTC
>JAAYLN010000370.1 GCA_012521875.1 Lentisphaerota bacterium
CCTGCGGCCGCGCGGTGGGCTGATGCAGCCACTGGTAGTAGACCGTGACCCGGTGGTTCACGGTCGGGGCGTTCGGGTTGGTATCGATCACCGCGCAGCGCAGCTTGACCTCCTGGTCGCGGGAGGGATAGCCCGGATTGCGCAACCGCTCCTCGATGCGAACATCGGCAGGGGGATATGAGATCACGATGTTGTCAAAAGCGATGGTACCTTCCAACTTCGAGGCCGAGGTATCATAGGGACTTGGCTCGTCTAATATGATCCGGACAGACTTCACATCTGCGCGGTTGACAACCACCGCTGCAGCATTCTGGTACCTGATGTAGCTTACACGAGGATAGATGAGAACCTTGACCGTCTCCCAGTCTCCGCTTTCCGGCGCACTGTTTGTAGAAACCTGCACTAGGACGCGGCTACTATGATATGGGTTCGACATCTGAGATGTAAAATATATGGAACCGACCCCTCCTTGGAGCGAAGGCGACTGTATGTAGGCACCCTCAATAGCCAGCAGTTGGTAAACCGGCGAAGTCCCCCCATCCGGCACTCGCGACCCAATTTCGCTCCTGCGGATTCCACTGCCCGTCCACGCACCACTGTCTACATTGTAATAATAGTTCGACTCCACGACCTGAGTCCACGTCTCATCGAACGGCATATACCGCCCGCTGCCGACGGTGGGCAGGGCGCTGACCGTGTAGGAAGCCACATCCGTCTCCTGCACATTGGTCTCGTCGAAAAGGCAGGAAATGCGGTACTCTACCTCGCCTGCGGCGAGTGGTGGAATCGTCCCGGTGTAGGTATCGCCCTCGGCTACAGCCATCTCATTGGTGACCCACCAGTCCTGGGCGCCCTCGGCCAGCGTGCGGTAGAGCAGATAGACGCCATTAATCGAGGCGCCGCCCCCGGCAACCGCATCCACCGTGATCGTGACAGGGATGCCGTTCGGCGGATTCCCTGCCGGAGCCTGCGCCAGCGATGAGAGCGTTACGCTCCCCTGCGCCGCCAGAAATGACGGTACAAACAGTGCCAGTGCGCCACAAACCAGAGCAACGACGTGTGTTTTCTTCATGGTGCCTTCTCCATTCCAATCTTAATGGCAACGAGAGTGTAGCATGGAACCGGAAGATGATAAACATCAAAAATGAGCAATTTTGAGAAATCTTTGCCGTTGATAAAACCGCCTCAACACGCTAACGTCGTCACATGCTTGGCCGCTAGCGTTCAAACAGCGGTATCCACGCGTATGAAACCCGCTCGAAAAGTCAACCCCGCCAGCCCGGACGACCTGCGCCGCCACATGCAGGAGGCCGTTGCGCGGGGGAATTTGCTTGCCGGTGTGCGGCGTCTGGGCGTCGCCGTCTCGGGCGGGGCCGACTCCGTCGCCCTGCTCTACCTGCTCCTGCCCCTCTGCCGCCAGACCAACATCACCCCCGTAATACTGAACTTCGACCACGGTCTGCGCGGGGCGGCCTCGGCTGCCGACAGCGCCTTCGTCCGGCAGCTAGCCGACAAGCACGGCCTCGCCTGCCATTCGGCCACCGGGCAAGTCAAGACCGGCCGCGGTCTCTCGCTGGAGATGGCGGCCCGCGAGGCGCGGCTCGATTTCTACTTCGATAGTGCCCGCGCAGCGGCGCTCGA
>JAAYLN010000371.1 GCA_012521875.1 Lentisphaerota bacterium
CAAAGTTACCGACAAAGCTCGCGACAAAGTGGCGTCTCTGACCTGTTCTAACTGGCGACCGTCGGTCGCCAGTGGCGTTACTAGTCTGAGACACCCCATTCAAATCTGCGCAAATCTGCGGTTTAAAAAATTTTCGCGGCTTCGCGGCTTCGCGCCTTCGCGTGAGCTTTCCCTGTTGCTTTCGACAAAGTCGACAAAGTTACCGACAAAGCTCGCGACAAAGTGGCGTCACTAACCTGTTCTAACTGGCGGCCGTCGGTCGCCAGTGGCCCAACTAGTCTGAGACACCGCATTCCAACCTGCGGCATATGCGCCTGCGAAGCAGGACATCCGCGAAATCCGCGAAATCCGTAGCTTCTCCAACCGCGCAGCGGTCATCACATTAATCCTGAAATCATGTAATCCTGTCAAAAGAACAGCGGGGCAGCCCCGGAAAATCCTGAAAATCGTGTCTCTCGCCTGTTCCAACCGCCCCGCAGGGGCGGTCGGCTCCACTGAACCCTGAACCCTCGTACCTTTGTGATTCAACTATTTTGAATCGCACCCGCCAGCACCCGCCAGCACCCGCCAGCAATCGCCAGCAAACCCCAGTATTGCCGTTCCCGCCGGAAAAGTGGTATTAATCTCTGGTAACCGCGATGCTCGTCTTCCTCAATCCGATCTATCTCTGGGGGCTGGCGGCCCTCTCCATCCCGCTGGCGCTGCATCTCTTTCAGCGGCGGCGCACGGTGGTCGTGCCGTTTCCTACCCTCCGCTTCCTGAAACTGGCGCAGAAACGCTCCGCCAGCCGCGTCCGCTTTGAGAATCTGCTCCTCTGGCTGCTGCGCTCGCTGCTGCTGGCCCTGCTGGCCCTGGCCTTCGCCATGCCGGTGCTCCGCAAGTCGCGCGCAGGCAATTGGCTCGCCCGCGGCCGGCGTGATGTCGTCATCGTCATCGACACCTCCTACAGCATGGCCTACGAGACCGACCGCGGTGCCGTGATCGATACGGCCCGCGGCGCCGCCGAGGAGCTGATCGGGAGCCTCGCCCCCGCCGACCGTGTCTGCATCTATCTCGCGGCGGAGACGCCGCGGCCGCTCATCGAGCGCCCCACCACCGAGCATGCCGCCGCGCTGCAGGCGCTCCGCGGCGTCACCTGGCACCACGGAAGCTCGGCGATCGATGCCGCCATCGCCCAGGCGCTCCACACGCTCGATCAGGAGAAGGACACGCGGCCGGAGCGCGAGATCTACGTGCTGACCGACGGTCAGGCGCGCCCCTGGCACGGCTTCCGCAGCGCCACGGATGATCACGCGCCGTCCTCGGACGGCTCCAGCGTGATCGCCCGCGAGCACCGCGACCGCATCCCGCTCTACGTCCTCCTCGGCGGAGCCGAACGTCCCGAGAACACCTGGCCCGCCTCCGTGACGCTAACTCCGCCCCTCCTGCTGGCCGGGCAGGAGGCGCGCCTCACCGCCAAGATCGGTCGCACTGGGCCGGCACGCCAGCTTTCGCTCGTGCTCTCCTGCGACGGCGCAATGGAGCCGCTCAACCGCAGCGTACTTGCTGGGGCCGATAGCGAGACCCCGGTTGAGCTGGTGCTGCCGGCCCTGCCGCCCGGGCTCTGGCCTGCCGAGCTCCGCACGACTACCGACGCCCTGCCGTGCGATGATGCCCTTGGTTTCATGCTGCGTGTCCGCGACCGCCTGCCGGTGCTGGTCGCCGGCCCGCCCGGGGCGGTCAGGTATCTGAGTGCGGCCCTGGCGCCCGGCGGCGGCGACGCCGTCACCGTGGTCGCGCCCGACGAACTCGGCTCGGTCGATCTCGCGGGCTACGAGGCGCTCTTCCTGGCCGACGCCCTGCCGCTGAGCGGCCAGGCGATCCTGGCCATCGAGAGCTACGTCAAGGCGGGCGGCATACTGGCCGTCTTCGCCGGCGACAGGGCTGCGCCCGGCGCCTACGGCGACCTGCCCTTCCTGCCGGCACCGGTGCGCGGCGTGGCGCAGATTCCCGTGCGCGAGGCGGTGCGCCACATCGGGCGCGTCAGCCGCGAGGATGCCATCTTCCGCGACTTCCGCTTCCCGCAAGGGGTGGTGCCGACGCTGGCACTCAAGCGCGTGCTGCTCTTCGACCCGCCGGCGCCCGGCGGCACGGTGGTGCTGACGGCGGGGGACGACCAGCCGTTCCTGCTGGTGCGGCCGCTTGGTCGCGGTCTCGTCTTCCAGTTCGCCGTCTCCGCCGGCCGCGACTGGAGCACGCTGCCGCTCACCGCCTTCTTTGTGCCTGTCGTCCACCAGATTGTCCGTCACGGTGCCGGCGTCACGCGGCAGTCCCCCGCGGCACCCCTGCAGACGGAACTGCCCGTGGATGAGTACCTGCCGGACTTCCGCGCGGACGACCGTCTCTACGCGCCATCCGGCCAGGAGATACCCGTGCGCGATGCCGGCAACCTCGTGCGCGTCGTCGAGCCCCTCGCCGAGCCCGGCCTCTACACGCGCCGCCGCGCCGGCGGTGAACCGGTGCCGGCGCTCTTCGCCAATCCCGCGCGCGACGAGTCGCGGCTCGATCCGGTCACGCCGGAGGAACTTGAGGCCTGGACCGGCTTCAAGACCCTCCGCGTGGAGCGTTCTCCCGAGGCGCTGCTGGCCGCCGCGGCGGAACAGCACCACGGACGGGAGCTGACCGAGCTGCTCCTCTGGCTGATCCTGCCGCTGGCCCTCGCCGAGTGGTGGTTTGCCAACCGCACCCTGCGCCAGGGGACGCGGCTCACCGAATCACTGGCCATCGACCCCGCCGGCAAAGTCACCGGAACCGCCACGACATGACCGCCGACTGGACATACGGACACAGCGCCCCCTTCCTGTTGCTCCTGCTCCTGCTGGCCGCAGCCGCGGGATTCGTGGTCTTCACCTTCCTGCGCCACAACCGCTCGCGCGCCACCCTGGGCTGGCCGCTGCTTGTGCTCCGGCTGCTTTTCCTGCTGCTGCTCTTCTGGGTGCTGCTGCTGCCCGGTCGCCGCCGGGTGACCATCGAGAAGATCCAGCCGCGCCTGCCCGTGCTGCTCGATACCTCGGTCTCGATGACCCACAACCTCGACCGCGCCTCGGAAGAGCCGCGCTGGCGCAAGGCGCAGGCGTTTCTCGAGGCCGGCTGGACTCGCCGCCTGGGTGCCCGCTGCCGCATCGAGGTCTATCCCTTCGCCACCGGCCTCGGTACGCCGCTGTCGCTCAACGAGGCTGCCAGGCTCGCGCCCGATGGCCAGGCCACCGCCCTCAACACCGCCCTCGGACGCCTCTTCGAGCGCTACCGCGGCCAGGAGATTCTTGGCGTGGTCGTGCTCTCCGACGGCCTCGACACGCGTGAACGCCGGGATGTCTGGGCCGAGGGGCCGTGGCCCGCGCCGCTCTACGTGGCCGCGCTCGAGGATCCCGACGAGACCGAGATCCTGCCCGATGTGCGCGTCGATGCCGTCGAGACCCCGCGCCGCGCCGTCGTCAACTGGGACACACCCCTCACGGCCACCATCGCCGGCAATGGCCTGCGCGGCGAGACCTTCCCCGTCCTGCTGCTGCGCAACGGCCGCCTCTTCGAGCAGGCCGCCATCCAGTTGCCGCCCGAGGGCGGCTCGCGCGACATGCAGTTCATCCTGCCGCACGCCGAGATCGGTACGGAAACCTGGACCGTGCGCGTACCGCCACTGCCGCGCGAGACGCAGACCAACGACAACGAGATGGTCGTCGCGGTCGAGGTGCTCGACAGCCAGAACCGCGTCCTCTTTCTCGAGAACACCCCGCGCTTCGAGAGCAAGTACGTCGTCCGCGAGCTCTTCGCCAATAGCACCATCACGCCGCTGGCCTTCTTCCGCGGGCCCGGCGGCGCCTTCGTCGCCTACGGCGGCCAGCCCGGGCGCACCTTCGAGATCGAGACGGAGCAACTGGCCGAGAACAAGATCATCATCCTGGGCGACTTCGATGCCGC
>JAAYLN010000053.1 GCA_012521875.1 Lentisphaerota bacterium
CGCGCATGCTTCCGCGCGAAGCAATCCGCGCCCATATGCGCCTGCGAAGCAGGAAATCCGCGAAATCCGTAGCTAAAATGACCAGTCGCAGTATCTGCATCGCACCTGTTCCCGCGCGGCAGCTCCACCAATCACAAATCAAAAATCCCAAATCAAAAATCCCCCTGTCCCAAATCCTCGCCCCTCCGCCCCCATTCTGCTAGCATGGTGCCCCATGAAGCAGGCGGACTATATCGAACGGCACCGGCGCTACTGGGACGACCTCGCCGACCACTATCAGCGCACCACATGGATTACGACCGACGATTTCCACTACGGTCCCCAGATCCCCGGCGAGAACGAGCTCGGTCTCCTGCCGCCGCTGCAACCGGGCGACACCGCGCTGGAGCTGGGGTGCGGCGCCGCCCAGAACAGCATCTGGCTCGCCCGCCAGGGCATAGTCTGCACCGCAGCCGACGTCTCGGCCGGCCAACTGCGCCATGCCCGCATCCGGGCGCGCGATGAGGGTTTGCATATCCGCTTTCTGCGCCTGCCGATCGAGCACCTCGCGCGCCGCATCCGCGACACCTTCGATCTGGTCCACAGCTCGCACGCCCTCGAGTTTGTCACCGATCCCGCCAATTGCATCGCCCAGATGGCCGCCTGCCTCAAGCCGGGCGGCACCTTGATGATCTCGACGGTACATCCGCTCTTCAACGGCGAATGGGTCGAGCAGGTGACGGACGACGACAGCTCCAGCCGGATGGGCCTCTTCCTCGAGAGCTACTTCTCACCGCCCGACGACGTGCGCCGCCGCGGCGGGCGCATCACCGTCATATCGCGCGCCTACCCGGTCTCGGCCTGGTTCAACTGGCTACGCGCCGCCGGACTCGAGGTTGTGCGCCTGGAAGAGCCGCCCGCCGTGCCCGAGAAAGTGACCGCCCCCTACACCAGCCGCGCCTGGGCCGACCACGAAGGCCAACTCCACGCCATCCCCAGCACGCTCATTCTTCTCGCCAGACGGAACACTTCCGAATCGTCCTCGTCCTCGTCCTCGAAATGACAACGCAGGCGGGTGTGAGTGAGTAGCACTTGAAGGGTTCAGGAAATCCTAAACTTTGTCGCGAGCTTTGTCGGCAACTTTGTCGCCTTCGTCGCCTTTGTCGAAAGAATCGATAGAGTCGATGGATTCGAATGATTCGATTCTTTCGGATTGCTCGATTCTTTCGATTCGCTCGACCACCACCTCGCTACGCCGTCGACGCCGTCGACACTACCCCCTGCCCCCTGTCTCCTGTCCCCAATCTGTACCGAACCGCCCCGCCCGCCACCCCCGCACAAGCTCACGGTACAGCAACCGGAGAGTTCTAAAGTTCGGGAGTTCTAAAGTTCTAAAGTTTGGCTGGCGCCTGTACCGAGCCACCCTGCTGGAGGGCGAGCGCCCCGCGCGCCGCACGCTGTATGATAAACCGCCAAGACGTCAGGGACGCCAAGGATTTTCTCTTTGAACCCCGAAACACGCCAAAAGCGCGAAAAGGCGGTACTCCGACGCGACAGCAAGGGCCGAAGGCCCGTACTATTCCAGCCTAGGGCAACGCCCTAGGAAATAACGGCCAAAGAGAACAAGGGCTGAAAGCCCG
>JAAYLN010000003.1 GCA_012521875.1 Lentisphaerota bacterium
CAAGCGAATGCGCATAGCACGCATGGTGGAGGAGTCCTGGCTGCGCGAGGCCCACGACCTGACCAACCGTGCGGTCTACTTCGGCCACCTGCTGCCGGAAGAGACCGCTATCGAAACCGTTGAGGAGCAGCGCTATTTCGACACTTCCCTGCTCCCGGTGGCCAGCGGCTGGCGCCACTACCGCATGCTGCTGGCCATCGCGGTGGCGCGCCTGCTGCCGCCCGCCTGCTATCATGCGCTCGCGGACTATATCATGCCGCCGCCCGTGCAGGCGCATGGATGCGGTCCCGACGCTGTGCGCCGGGCCTACCGGCAGGCGACGCACGTCTGCGAGCGCTCGGCCTATGCCGGCGAACTCGCCTTGCAGCACCTCATGGAGCAGTTGCACGTGGCGCCGGGAGCCCCGGGCGTCATCTTTTATCATTCGCAACTGACACACGCCCCGTCAGTCTTCGATGCCGGGGGAAATGTGGGGCAGGAGCATGATGTCGCCGGAACAATGACCTACGCCACGCGGCTGCTGGCGCAGATGTGCGACCGTCTGCGCCAACTTGGGGTCTACGATTCTAGCCTGGTCATCGTGGCTTCGGATCACGGCTACAGTCCGCCGGACGATCCGACGATGGGCGGTGTTCTTGACGAGGGGCAGCGCCTCGATCCGGTGTACAATTCGCTGATCATGGTCAAGCCGGCGGGCGCCAGGCATCCCTGCGTGGCGCATTCCATGCCGGTCTGGCTGGGCGATGTGGCCGCCACCGTGCGCGACCATCTTGGGAGACCGCAAAAGAGGTCGCAATACGCGGTGCGCTCGCTGTTGCAGCCTGCGGAAGCACAGCGGCAATTGCGGCTGCCGCTATATGTGCATCCCGACCAGGCGGGCTTTCATGACCCGCTGGCGCAATGGCCCCGGCGCCTGGTCGAGGGCGGGATCACGGCCTTTGCGCGGGCCTCGGTGGCGCCGTTGCCCATGCCGTGGCGGCGGGGTGCGGCAGTCCGCGTGGCAGCCGGCATGGACAAGCGGCGCATGGCGAGCATCGAGCGCGGCTGGCTGCAGGCGACGGGCGTGCAGATGCGGGTGGCGATCGAGATTGATGACCGGCTGGCACTCAAGCGCGGCACTCTCGGTGCTTTGGTAGCGCTGCGCGCCGATGATGCTGCGGCGGATGCCAAGGTGATCGAGGATGCGGCGGAGATCCGCGCGCTACTTGAAGAGCTTCCGCCCGGCCAATCGCTGGTGGTCGGCGGCGTGGCATTGCCGCGTACCGCCATCGGAAAACTGCTGCCGCCGGAGTTGGCTACGATACCCGCCGCCGGCGACAGCTTCAACCTCGCCTGCATTGCCGGCAGTGTGGTGACAAACGGCCCGCCGCTTATCTCGATTAGCACTAACGATGTGATGCTGCAGGCAGCGGGAATTCTTTCAAGGTCGGTTAGTTTTTGGTAAGATGGGGTTTTACTTTTGGGAGAATGAGCTTGGCTTACGAAAAAATCAGCCGCCCCCCGCAGGGCGCAGACATCCGCATGGGCAAGGACGGCCGTCTGATCGTGCCGGACTTTCCGATTATTCCCTTTATCGAGGGCGATGGTACCGGTCCGGACATCACGCGCGCCGCCATGGCCGTCTGGAATGCCGCCGTGGCCAAGGCCTACGGTGGTGAACGCCGCATCGCCTGGATGGAGATCTACGCCGGCGAGAAGGCCAACGCCGTCTATGGTTCCGATATCTGGCTGCCGCACGAGACGATCGAGGCCATCCGCCGCCAGCTTGTGGCGATCAAGGGGCCGCTCACCACACCGGTCGGCGGCGGTATCCGCTCGCTCAACGTGGCGCTGCGGCAGGAACTGGATCTCTACGTCTGCCTCCGCCCCGTGCGCTGGTTCAAGGGCGTCCCCTCGCCGGTATGCCGTCCCGAGCTTACCGACATGGTCATCTTCCGCGAAAACACCGAGGATATCTACGCGGGCATCGAGTGGCCCGCCGGTTCCGAGGAGGCGCGCAAGGTGATCGCCTTCCTCGACGGCGAGATGGGCGTCACGAAGATCCGCTTCCCGGAGACCTCGGCCATCGGCATCAAGCCCGTCTCGTCGGAGGGCACCGGGCGCCTGGTGCGCGCCGCCATCCAGTACGCCATCGACAACGACCGCCGCTCGGTGACCCTGGTCCACAAGGGCAACATCATGAAGTTTACCGAGGGTGGCTTCCGCGACTGGGGCTATGCGCTGGCAAAGGCCGAGTTCGGTGCCGAGGTGATCGGCAATGGCCCCTGGTGCAGCTTCAAGAACCCCAACACCGGTCGCGAGATCGTCGTCAAGGATTGCATCGCCGATGCCTTCCTGCAGCAGATCCTGACGCGCCCGGCGGAGTATGATGTTGTCGCCACGCTCAACCTCAACGGCGACTACATCTCCGACGCCCTCGCCGCCTGTGTCGGCGGTATCGGCATCGCGCCGGGCGGCAACATCAACTATGTGACGGGCGCGGCGGTCTTCGAGGCCACCCACGGTACGGCACCGAAATACGCCAACCTCGACAAGGTCAATCCCGGCTCGCTGATCCTCTCGGGCGAGATGATGTTCCGCTATCTGGGCTGGAACGAGGCGGCCGACCTGATCATCAAGGCCATGGAACGCGCCATCGCCAACCGCCGCGTGACCTACGACTTCGCGCGCCTGATGGAGGGTGCCGAGGAGATCAGTTGCAGCGCCTTCGGCCAGGCGCTGGTGGATGCGATGTAGGGCATCCCGCGCAGAGCTCCGCTCCGCGCGGGATCACTTTGTCTTCACACTTTGTGGGGGGACAAGGTGTGGAGACAAGGTGTTTTGGTGCAGCCCTGTCACGAACCGATTGCCCAACTAGCTTGTCTTTACCGGCATGATGGCGCATAATACCTGCCTCAACGGTGCGCGGCTTGCACGGCGCGCGCCATGGCACGGTACAGAGTATAATCATGGCAAAAAAACAGCCCACCTTCATTGTGGCCGGACACGTCGATACCGATATCCATCCGGCGATGCCCCTTCCGCCTGAGGGTTTGCAGGCGCTTCTTGTCCCCGGCAAGCTGGTCGAGGTAGGGCCCGCCCACGTGACCACCGGCGGCGCCGTCTCCAACAGTGGCCTCGCCCTGCACCGCCTGGGCTTCAGGACGCTGCTGGTGGGCAAGATCGGCAATGATGCCTTCGGCCGCATGGTGCTCGATAATTACCGTCAGTTCGGCCAGGATCTGGCCGACAACATGATCATCGATCCGGGCGCCGTCACCTCCTACTCGATCTGCATCACACCGCCCGGCATCGACCGCATGTTCTGGCACTGCCCCGGCGCCAACCACACCTTCTACGCCGCCGATGTCAGCGACGAACTGATGCGCAGCGGTGACGTCTTCCATTTCGGCTACCCTCCGCTGATGCGCAGCATGTATGCCGACGGCGGAAAGGAGCTGGTCACGCTCTTCAGGCGCGCAAAGGAGGCCGGGCTCACCACCTCGCTCGACATGGCGCTGCCCGATCCGGATTCGGAGTCGGGCCGGGTCGACTGGGCCGCCATCCTGGGCCGCGTGCTGCCCTATGTGGATCTCTTTGTCCCCAGCCTCGACGAGACCGCCTACATGCTCGATCCCGTGCGCGGCCCGCAAATCCGCGAGCAGAGCGCGGCCGACGTGCCGCTCGGCGGCTGCGATGCCGCCGAGGTCGAGCGCCTCTGCGATCGCCTGATCGACATGGGGACGGCCGTGGTGATGCTCAAGCTGGGGCGTCAGGGCGCCTACCTGCATGCCACCGGCGACGCGGCCCGCCTTGCCGCCTGCGGACGCGCCGGGCCGGCCGATACCGCGGCCTGGCGCGGTGCGGCGCTGCAGGCGGCCTGCTTCACCGTCAAGGTCGCCGGCACCACCGGTTCCGGCGACTGCACCATCGCCGGCTTCCTGGCGGCGGTCGCGCAGGGGCTCGGCCCGGCCGAGGCGCTGCGCATGGCCGTGGCCGTCGGCTCGACCAGCGTCGAGGGACACGACGGTGCCCGCGAACTGCCGCCCTGGCCGGAGATTGCCGCACGCCTCGCGCGCGGCTGGCCGCGCGATCCGTCGCCGGTGCCGTTCCCGAACGTAGTGTGATGAACACCCGCCCGAGAGCCTTGATAGCGGGGCAAAGCCCCGGCGAGACGCAGGCACTCCCGCCTGCGCGGCGGGTTTATAGTGGCTCGCTGTCGCGTCGGAGTACCGCCTTCAGGCGGAAGTCATCCAGGGGCTTCAGCCCCGTGTGCCAGGCCGCCCGGAGCATGCCCGGGCCTGAAGACCCTCACTGGCTTCCGGCTAAAGCCGGTACTCCGGCCTCCTTTCAGAAGCCTTTTCATGCGCGCGTACAATTGCATTCCTGGCGCTGCGGCTCGCCGGTCACGCCGCATGGCGCCGTGATGGGGACGGCTCGCCCTACCTTTGCCCGGCAACGCCGTGCACACTTAAACTACCACTTAATCCCACTCTTAATCGGCACGCTTACTCCACCCGCTTAATCTTTTGCTTTCGACGAAGGCGACAAAGTTACCGACAAAGCTCGCGACAAAGTTGGCATTCTCGTTACGCCGGACCTCCGTGTCCGGCGCCCTGACCCCTGCCCCCCACCATGAACACAAAACCCACAATCGTCCACTTCGGCGCCGGCAATATCGGCCGCTCGCTCGTCGGCACGCTCTTCTCGCGCGCCGGCTACGAGATCCTCTTCGTCGACGCCGCCCCCGCCATCGTCACCGCCCTGCAGCAGCGGCATGGCTACCGGGTGGTGATCAAGGACGATCTGCCGCCCGGCGCGCCTTCCGTGCTGGAGGTGCGGGGCGTGGACGGCATCGCCGCGAGCGACGGCGCGGCCGTGGCTGCGGCGGTGGCGCGTGCCGACCTGATCGGCACCTCGGTGGGCGCGAATGCCCTGCCCGCCGTGCTGCGCTCGATGGCGCCCGGACTGGCGCAGCGCACGCGGCCGGTCTCGATCCTCTTCTGCGAGAACCTCCACGACGTCGTCGGGCTCGCGCGTCAGACGCTGACCGCCAGCCTGCCCGCGGGTTTCGACCTCGCCGGGCGCGTCGGCCTCGTTGCGACCAG
>JAAYLN010000372.1 GCA_012521875.1 Lentisphaerota bacterium
CACTTTGTCCCTACGCTTTGTCGAAAGCTAAAGACGGGGCGACAGGAGAGCTGATGGGTGGATTTTCGTCCTCGTCCTCGTCCTCGTCCTCGTCCTCGATCCCCCGACACTGCCGATACTGCCGACGTGTATCGCCAGGTATCGACAGATGGCGACAGGATCGATGGCCATCGACAAATGCTGCCCAGAGTGGCGCGGACATTCCTGTCTGCGCACGTCGCCGAGGGCAAACAGGAATGTCTGCCCCACGCTACCACGCTCCATCGCTGCGGCTAGCCGGGACGGCGTCGCCCCACCTGTGCTTGCGCGCCTTTGCCGGTGCGTCCCCGGCACTCAACGACACCGTTTAAGTGCGAGAGTAAGTGCGGAGCACCCACTTAACCCCACACTTAAACCCACACTTAATCCCACTCTTAAACGGCACTCCACCCGCTTAATCTTTTGCTTTCGACAAAGTAACCGACAAAGCTCGCGACAAAGTGGGGATCGCCACCGCCCGCTCTCCATGCTCTCCCCACACCCCCCTGTCACTAGCCGATCACCACCTAAGTCTTTATCGGATTGCACGTCTGCCGGAATATGATACACTTTTTTAAATTCCGTAAGTACTGGAGGCTCTTGCAAAACCCCTTTTCTGCACACGTGGCACGGGCATCTTGCCCGTGTTCCATGGGCGGGACGCCCATGCCACGAGTGGTTTTGCTAGAGGCTCGCTAGCCATCAACTATCAACAACCATGACCCAGCCCGCATCACTTGGCAGCCGCATCCGCTCGTTCCGCGAGCGGCTCGAACTCACACCCGCCGACCTCGCCCGCCAGACGGGCCTGGCGGAGTCGCTAATCCTGAGCATCGAGATGGATGAGGTCTATCCCTCGATCGGCACCATGACGCGCCTCGCGCGCGCCCTCGGCCAGCGCCTCGGCACCTTCATGGACGACAACTTCGTGCCCGACCCGCTGATCGTCCGCGCCAGCTCCCGCGAGGGCGACATCCCCTCCCACAAGCCCTCGTCCCAATCTGCCGGATATAGCTACGCCCCGCTCGGGCGCGGCAAGACCGACCGGCACATCGAGCCCTTCTACATCGAGATCGCCCCGGATTCCAAGGAGGTGCTCTCCTCGCATGAGGGCGAGGAGTTCATCGTCGTCGTCTCCGGCGTGGTCGAGCTGACCTACGGCGATGCCCGCTACATACTCAATCCGGGCGACTCGGCCCACTACAACTCGGTCGTCCACCATCTGGTCAAGGCCCACGGCGGCAAGCCGGCCGCCATCTACGCCGTGATCTTTATTCCCTTCTAGTACCACCGCGATGGAAACCAAACGCTTCTCGCTCACCGATCCCTTCGGCACCGCCCCCACCACACCACCCTTCACCCAGTCGGTCTCGACGGGGGTGCCGTGGAACAACCTGCCCATCACGCGCGACTACACGCTGGGCCAGCTCCTCGACCAGACCATCGCGCGCTGCGGCCCGCAGGACTGCCTTGTCTATGCCGACCGCGACTACCGTCTCACCTGGTACGAGTTCGGCGCCCTGGTGGACCTGCTCGGACGCGGCCTGATGGCGCTCGGCGTCAAGCGCGGTGAGAAAATCGCCCTCTGGGCCACCAACGTCCCCCTCTGGATCCCGCTGATGTTCGCCTCCGCCAAGATCGGGGCGATCCTCCTGCCGCTCAACACCAACTACCGCTCGACGGAGATTGACTTCGCCCTGCGCCAGTCGGATACCGAGAACCTCTTCCTGATCAACGGCGTCCGCGACACCGACTACGTGCAGACGATCTACGACCTGATCCCCGAGCTCAGGGAGCAGCCGCGCGGCTCCCTGCGCAGCGCCGCCTACCCGCACCTGCGCCGCGTCTTCTTCCTCGGCCCGGAAAAGCACCGCGGCATGTACTCGATCAACGAGCTGCAGGCGCTGGCCGTCCATACGCCGCTGGCCGACTACGAGGCGCGCCAGCGCGAGGTGGACTGCCACGACGTCGTCAACATGCAGTACACCTCCGGCACCACCGGTTTCCCCAAGGGGGTGCAGCTCACCCATTTCAATATCGCCAACGACGGCTTCTGGATCGGTGCCTGCCAGAATCTCTCCGCCGTCGACCGCGTCTGCATCCCCGTGCCGCTCTTCCACTGCTTCGGCTGCGTGCTGGGCGTGATGGCCTGCGTCAACCACGGCGCCACCATGGTGATGCTGGAGCGCTTCGACGCCGTCACCATGATGATGTCGATCGAGAAGGAGCGCTGCACCGCCGCCTACGGCGTGCCCACGATGTACATCGCCATTCTCGACCACCCGCTCTTCAACAAGTTCAACTACTCCTCGCTGCGTACCGGCCTGATGTCCGGTTCGCCATGCCCCGAGATCCGCATGCGCCAGGTCGTCGACCTGATGAACATGACCGAGATCTCGATCCCCTACGGGCTCACCGAATCCGGTCCGGTGATGACCCAGACGCGCTACTTCGAGAAGGACATGCGCAACAAGTGCAAGACCATCGGCCAGGCCCTGCCCGGCATCGAGGTCGCCATCATAGACTCTGAGACCGGCGAGATCTGCGGCATCGACCAGCCCGGCGAGATCTGCTGCCGCGGCTTCAACACGATGAAGGGCTACTACAAGATGCCTGAGCATACCGCCCAGTGCATCGACGCCAACGGCTGGCTGCACTCCGGCGACATCGGGCACATGGATGCCAACGGCTACTACTACATCACGGGACGCATCAAGGATATCGTCATCCGCGGCGGCGAGAACATCTCGCCCAAGGAGGTCGAGGACTTCATCGGCCACATGGAGGGTGTGCAGGACATCCAGCTTGTCGGCGTGCCCAGCAAGAAGTACGGCGAGCAACCGGCGGCCTTCATCATCCGCAAGCCCGGCTCCGACATCACCGAGACCGATGTCGAGGACTTCTGCCGCAACAAGATCGCCTGGTTCAAGGTTCCCAAGTACATCCACTTCATGGACAGCTACCCCCAGACAGCCAGCGGCAAGATCCAGAAATACAAGCTCCGCGAACTCGCGGCGGAGCTCTGGCCGGATGCGTGATTGCGACGACGGCACACGACTCGACTGACGCACACAACCCCGGAGAGGGCATCATGACTCAACTTCAAGCCGCGCTGGCCGGCCGTGTCACTCCAGCCATGGAGCAGGTCGCGCACGACGAGAATCTGGAGCCTGAGGCCATCCGCCAGGCCGTTGCCGCCGGCCGCGCCGTCATCCCCCTCAATCCCGCCCACCGCGGAGTTACACCCGTCGGCGTGGGCCGGATGTTCCGCACCAAGGTCAACGCCAACCTGGGCCGCTCCCAGATGCGCTCAGGATGCTGTACCGAACTCGACAAGCTGCGCGTCGCGCTCGCGGCAGGCGCCGATTTCATCATGGATCTCAGCGTCGGCCCCGACCTGCGGAACATACGCCAAGGCATGCTCGATGCATGTCCGCAGCCGCTCGGTACAGTTCCCGTCTACGAGACGATCGCCCGGCAGGAAGGCACCGAGGATATCCCCGTCCTCGACGTTGACCTGCTCCTCAAGGTGATCCGCGAGCAGGCCGAGCAGGGTGTTGACTTCATGACGCTGCACGCCGGCCTCCTGCGCGACCACATACCGCATGCCCTCAAACGCATCATGGGCATCGTTAGCCGTGGCGGCGCCATCATGGCTGAGTGGATGCAGCAGCATGGTCGCGAGAATCCCCTCTACACGCGCTGGGACGAGGTGCTCGACATCCTGGTGGAGCACGATGTGACCGTCTCGCTGGGCGACGGCCTCCGTCCCGGCTGCCTCGCCGACGCCAGCGATACCGCGCAGTTCAGCGAGTTGGACACGCTCGGCGAACTGGTACACCGCACCCGCGCACGCGGCGTGCAGGTGATGGTCGAGGGGCCTGGGCACATCCCCTTTGATCAAATCCGGGAGAACATGGAACGCCAGCAGCGGGTTTGCGATGGTGCCCCCTTCTACGTGCTAGGCCCCGTGGTCACCGACATCGGCGCCGGCTACGACCACCTTGTCGCGGCCATCGGCGCGACTGCCGCAACCATGCATGGAGCCTCCCTGCTCTGCTACGTCACCCCCGCCGAGCACCTCGGTCTGCCCGATGCCGACGAGGTGCATCAGGGCGTGATGGCCTTCCGCATCGCGGCCCACGCGGGCGACGTTGCCCGCGGCCTGCCAGGCGCACGCGACCGCGACGACGCCATGTCGCGCGCCCGCGTGGACTTCGACTGGGATCGCCAGTTCGAGCTGGCGCTTGACGGCCCGCGCGCCCGTGCGCGCTGGGAACAAACCCGCGCCGAGACGGGCGCCGCCCGCGACGACCACTGCTCAATGTGCGGCAAGACCTTCTGCGC
>JAAYLN010000373.1 GCA_012521875.1 Lentisphaerota bacterium
CCTTGTCCCCACACCTTGTCCCCACACCTTGTCCCCTACACCTTGTCCCCACGCTTTGTCGGCTACGCTTCATCTCCACACTTTATCCCTACGCTTTGTCGAAAGCGAATGATGGGGCGGCAGAAGCGCATAAGACCAGGCCAATCGTCCTCGTCCTCGTCCTCGTCCTCGTCCTCGTCCTCGTCCTCGAGCCCCGGTACTGCCGGTACTGCCGTGCCTGCCGGTACTGCCGACGGGTATCGACAGGTATCGACGGGCGGCGACAGGATCGCCGGCCATCACCGGATGGTGCCCCAGTGTGGCACGGACATTCCTGTCTGCGCGGGTTTGCGCGGGCAGGCAGGAATGCCTGCCCCGCGCTGCACGCTCCATCGCTGTCGGGCTAGCCGGGACGGCTTCGCCCTACCTGTGCTTGTGCGCCTTTTCAGAAGCCGCCCCGGCACTCGACGACGGCGGGCAACCAGTGGACGAACCCCTAGTGCTAAAACTATGTCCCGCCCCTTCAGGGCTAGTCATTTTTCGGGCCATTTCCCAGGGCGTTGCCCTGGGCTGGTATGTCACGCCCTTTCAGGGCTGTCATCCGCGCTATCCTTAGCACCGCCACCCGCCAAGCAATCCGCGACACATGCGCCTGCGAAGCAGGACATCCGCGTCATCCGTAGCAAAAGCCAGTCGTGTCCCCGGCATCCCCGCCCGCCACAAACTCCTGCCTTCCTGCCTTCCTGATTCAAAAAACCAGTCGCAGCTACAGCATCGCGCCTGCTTCAGCGCGCAGCCTTCCGCGCCCATATGCGCCTGCGAAGCAGGAAATCCGCGACATCCGCAGCTCAAAAAACCAGTCGCCGCCCCCGCATCGCGAACGAGAAACTCACCGTGGCATTCCATTTCACCCCCTCTCCATGCGCCATGCGCGCCCCTCTTGCTCACCAACCATATGCGAAAAAAATTGGGTGTTGCAATCGAAAGCGGAATCCTGTATAGTGCCTTTCGTTTCACCGAACTAGAGCGAGCGTAACTCAGTTGGTAGAGTGCCACCTTGCCAAGGTGGTCGTCGAGGGTTCGAATCCCTTCGCTCGCTCCATTTTCTTTTTCTGTGGGAGCGTAGCTCAGTTGGTTAGAGCAGCTGACTCTTAATCAGCGGGTCGTGGGTTCGAGTCCCTCCGCTCCTACCAGTTCAGCAAGCAATTCCTCGTCATCTCCCGCCTCCCGCAAGCATGTCCCGCGTGTTGCAATCGCTTAGCTCGTCGAGGAGCGCGTCGAGACGGCGCCCCTCGACGACCGCGGCCTTGAACGCGTCGACAAGATGCGCGGGGATGTGGATCGTGCGGTTGCGTCCGTCCTCCCAGTGCTGGAGCTGATGGTAGATGCGCACGGTGCCGTCGGCCAGGCGGCGGGGCTTTTCCGTGATGGTGCCGCGCACGGCGTGGCCGATGGCGGCGATGTCCGCGAGGATATCGGCACGCTGGCGGCCGGGCTTGGTTTTCTGCGCGGCTGTCTTCTTGGTGTTGTCCATGTCGTCATTATCTCCGGCTGATGGGTGCGAGCGACCGCAATTACCTAGAAACCAAGGGACTCTAGCACGCCGAAAAACAGAAATCAACAGGGTTTGCGCGAAACCTCATAAATAAATCTCGGTACACCCGCCACAGCGGAAACCCGACAGACTAAACAGCTATACACGAAATGACGGGTGCGATTCAATTTTGGTAAATCGCACAGATACAGGAAATTACAATACAGGAAATTACGCTTGTTACACGCGCTGATACATGACAACATGGGGCGTTACGTTCAGGATCGTATCGCTTGATGCGGGATGGGGTCAGGGCATGAAGATTGCAATTATCGGTTCCGGCATGATGGGGAGCGCGCTGGCGTTCCCGGCGCGGGAAAATGGCAATGACGTGCGGCTCGTGGGGACACCCCTCGACCGCGACATCATCACGGCGTGCCGGCAAACTAACCGGCACCCGAAACACAGGACGGACTTCCCCGGCGGATGCAGGTTTTTCCAGATCGAGGAGATGGCGGAGGCCGTGAAGGACGCGGACTTCGTGATCGGCGGGGTCTCGAGCTTTGGCGTGGACTGGTTCGGCGAGCACGTCCTGCCGAAACTCCCGGCAGCCATGCCGGTGCTCTCGGTGACAAAAGGCCTGATGGATACGCCCGACGGCAGGCTCCTCACCTATCCCGCCGTGTGGGAGAGCCGCCTGGCGGCGCAGGGTATCAAGCGCGACATCTGCGCCATCGGCGGCCCATGCACGAGCTATGAGCTGGTGGCGCATGACCAGACCGTCGTAACATTCTGCGGCAAGGATCTGGAGGTTCTCCGCATGTTGAAGCAGGCGCTGGCGACGCCGTACTACCACATCTCGCTCTCCACGGACGTGGTCGGCATCGAGTCGGCGGTCGCGCTCAAGAACGGCTATGCGCTCGGCATCGCGCTGACGATCGGCCTCAACCAGAAGGCGTTCGGCATCGATTCGGAACTGCACTACAATTCGCAGGCGGCGGTGTTCGGGCAGGCAGTGAAGGAGATGAAGAGGCTGCTCGACCTCCAAGGCGCGGGCACACTCGACAACCTCTGCGTGGGTGCGGGCGATCTCTATGTCACCGTCTACGGCGGCCGCACGCGGCAAGTGGGCATCCTGCTCGGCCGCGGTCTGGACATCGACCAGGCCAGGGCCGCGCTCGAGGGCGTCACGCTCGAATCGCTCGTGGTCGCCGAGCGGGTCGCGCGGGTCGTGAAACTCCTCTGCGCCAGGGGCCGGCTGAACGCCGCCGACTTCCCGCTTCTCATGCACATCGACGAGATTCTCACCGAAAAGAAGCCCGTGGATATCCCCTGGGAAGCCTTCACATTTGAACACAGGAGTTTAACATGACCAACATCTGCCACCTTCCGCCCGCCTTTGTCGGACCGCCGGATGCGGAGCACGCCCTCGCCACGCGCCGTTTCCAGGGCATCTCCAGCCTGGCCATCACTCCCGGTGCCTACTGGGCCACCTGGTACGCCGGCCCCACCCCGGACGAGGACTCCAACAACTATGTCGTGCTAAGCCGCAGTACCGATGCGGGCGCTAACTGGCAGGAGCTGATGGTCGTCGATCCCGATGGGCCTGGCCCGCTGCGCGCCTTCGATCCCCAGCTATGGAGCGATCCGCAGGGGCGCCTCTGGTGGTTCTGGACGCAGGGTGAGGATCACCACGGCCACTACGCCGGTCTCTGGAGCATGCGCTGCGACGCCCCTGACGTCGCCGCGCCGGTCTGGTCGGCACCCGTCCTCATCGGCACCGGCGTGATGATGGGCAAGCCGCTGGTGCTGAACAGCGGCGAATGGGCCCTGCCGGTCTCCACCTGGCGCACAACCGACAACAGCGCCGGGCTGGTAGTCTCCAATGATGACGGCCAGACCTGGGAGCGGCGTGGCGGCGCCCAGGTACCGCGCGCCGCGCGCAGCTTCGACGAGCATCAGTTCATCGAGTATGCCGACGGGCGCCTTGATGTCTTTGTGCGCACGCGCTACGGCATCGGCCGCAGCCGCTCGTATGACCAGGGGCGGAACTGGGCGACGGTACAGGCCGCCGGCATTCCCCACCCCGACGCGCGCTTCTTCATCTCGCGGCTGCGCTCCGGCAACCTGATCCTGATCAAGCATGGGCCTCTGACCGAAAAGACGGGGCGCTCGCACCTTACGGCCTTCCTCTCGCGCGATGACGGTGCAACGTGGGAGGGTGGCCTGCTGATTGAAGAGCGCGAGAAGGTCTCCTACCCCGACGGCCAGCAGGATGCCGACGGCTCGATCGTCATCACCCACGACTTCGACCGCACCGGAGAGCGGACGATCCACATGGCCCGCTTCCGCGAGGAGGACATCCTCGCGGGCAAGGCCGATGCGCCGGGGGTGCTACTGCGCCAGATCATCAGCCGCGCGGGGGAATGCCGGGACTGAGACCCATTTTGACTGGCACAAACGGGCACACTTAAACCCTCTCTTAAACTCACTCTTAAACGGCACACTTCATCCACCCGCTTACTCCATTTTCGCGTGCATTCGCGTGCATTCGTGTGCATTCGCGGTTCCTATTCTTCTTCGTCTTCGCATGGGCTTTACCTGCCGCTTTCGACGAAGGCGACAAAGTTACCGCCAAAGCTCGCGACAAAGTTGATTAAAGCCCTGAAGGGGCGTGATATATCAGCCCAGGGCAACGCCCTGGGTAACGAGGCGCAAACAGACGAGCCCTGAAGGGGCGGGACATAGTCTGGCCAAGAAGGTCTTCTGCAAGATGATAGGACGGGCCTTCAGCCCTCGTTTTCTTTGTTTCCTAGGGCGTTGCCCTAGCAGCTGGGATAGGGCGCGCCGTTGGCGCTTTTCGCTCCATCACTGTGGCACTCCTTGGCGGCCTTGGCGTCTTGGCGGTTAATTTCCCGTGTGCGGCTCGCCGGTCACATCGCGTAGCGGCGTGACAAGGACGGCTCGCCCTACCTTTCGGCTGCTGTACCGTGAGCTTGCGCCGTGACAGCGGGCGGGGTGGTTCGGTACAGGCGCAGCGAATGTGAACGGAAAAGCCGGAACGCTGGAGCCTGCCGTCCCCGGCGGTAACGTTCGCCAATCATGTGCCGCATCTGGGGCAGTTTCCGCAGAAGCGCGCCAGCACAGGTGGGGCGAAGTCGTCCCGGCTAGCCGCACGCTGGGCACCAGACAAAACGCTAGGGCCGCAGCCACGGGAGTCCCCGGATCCGCGGGCAAGCAGACGCTTGCCCCACCGTGCGCCGGTAGTACCGGCAGGCACGGCAGTATCGGCAGTACCGGGATCGAGGACGAAAATCACCCGCCACCAGCTACCCTGTCGCTTGCGACAATGATGGGACGAAGTGTAGGGACAAAGTGCGAAGACGAAGCGTAAAGAGACAAAGTGTGGAGACAAAGTGTGGAGACAAAGTGTGTAACGCATAGGCACACAACCTCATTACGTAAGTGGAGCATTCCTGATCTCACGTCGAATATGATCGGAAGCCGAATCGTTTAATGCTTGAACGAGAAGATCAACCTCGGTCGATGGATTGGCTGGCTCGGGGTGTTGGCATCTGCATGGAGTTTACGCTCTCTCCGCGCGCGAATTACCGCCTCTGGCCAAAGTTCCATGAATGACGGCATGACTTCACGAGCCACCTTTTCGTTCGTCGAGTAGTCTCGCCCCAATGCCTCTTTCACCGCGCGCTTGGCCACAGCACCATCCAACAAATCGCCACGCGTGGTGTCCTCCAAATGCAATAGCAGCCAGTACTCGCAACCGTCAGCCATGGGAGCCTTCTTCTCTCTCATGCGATGGTGCCGTATCGAGCAGGCCAGCAGGGATGAATGGCAATGCTCCATACCTTCCGGAGAGATAGCCACGTATTAATGACTCGCCCTTGCGGGGGCTATAGTCGGTCAGGGGATAGAGGTGTGCCGCGCCCTTGGCATCCTTGTCGGTGAACCACACCTGGTCACGGCGCAACAGGGTTGTGTCGAGCAAGAGGGGGTTGTGGGTCGTGAAAATCACTTGCGCGCCACCGGTGTTGACGGATGGATCGAAAAATAGACGCAGTAGTTCTCGCACCATGTGCGGGTGCATGCTGGTTTCCAACTCATCGATGCAGACCACCCTCCCGCGGCTAAGAATATCCATCCAGGGCCCCGCCAGGGCGAATAGACGCTGCGTACCTGCGGACTCGGTCTCCCACGGCAAAGGAATCCGCGAAGGTCTCATTCCTGTATGTATCAATGAAGGACGTACCCATCTTTCCCCGAGAAGATGTTTTTGGGTTTCCACGGGAGTATCCGCGAGTAGTCTTCCAAGTGTTTCAGGAGCTCCGGTCTCAATCGTTTCCACTCCTGTAACCCCAATGTCAGCGTGGCGCAGCAGTTCCCTGATCGATGCATAATACTCGCCTTGCTGCTCGACTTGCCTGAGCGTGAAGCCATATGACAGGCGGCTCTGCGCACCCATGTCCAAGAAAACCAAGGTGTCCTTGAACCAGCGGAAGACCGGCTCCAGTTCTGCACGGTTGTTGGCCACGGCCTTTGAGAGAAACAGCATATTGCTCAGCGTATATCCTTCCAGTTGAGGGTCGCGCTGAAACCCCGTCGGCCGTTCCGGCGTCCAGACATAGGCGGCGGATTCCGGATGCCAGTCACGGGCATACCATGTCTGCGCACGCGCACTGGGGAAAGCCCGCAACGACTCGTGCCAGATACGCTCACGCGTGGCTGCCACCCGGTATTCATACTGCATGCCATCGGCCACGAAGACAATTCCGAAGGCGGTCGGGGTCTCGGGATGATCCGGGCACAGGGCAAAAGGATCAATCTGCCCAATCGCTTCCTTCGCATCTGTCGTCTTTGCAGAATTGATGACCATTCCTGCCAGAGCCTTCAAGGCGTTCAGAACCGTTGACTTGCCGCTCGCGTTCGCGCCATAAATCGCAGCGCCTTTGAGCCAACGTCTTTCGGGACGTCCCGGCAGCGAAGCGACAATGCAGTTGCCGGGTAGCGACTTATCGCTGCCGGCCGCCAGGCTAAGCGTCTGCAGCCCCCGGAAACACCGGTAGTTCGAAACAGAAAACTGGATAATCATGGCACAAGAATAGCATCTTACAGCAACTATGCAACTGTTTTCGCAGATTAACCGCAAAAACATGCCTGTAGATGCAAGCACGAGACTGCTTTAGGCGGTTTTCGTCCCCTATTATCGTCCGTCATCGCCCCCGTTCTTAAACGGCACACCTATTCCACCCGCTTACTCCTTCGCGTTCGACAAAGTCGACAAAGTTTCCGACAAAGCTCTCGCGACAAAGTAGCGTCTCTGGTATGTTCCAACTGAAAACACGACATGCCCTGCGAGACTAGAACAATGAACTCCGAACCCGCCACCCCACGCCTGGCCTGGTCGCTCCTGCAACCGGACTGGCTTGAGGTCTGCAAGGCGGCGCGCCAGCCGGCCTTCCGTGCGCGCCAGATTTGGAAGTGGCTCTATCAGGAGCGCGTGGACAACTGGGAGTCCATGACCAATCTCCCAGCCGCCTGGCGCAAGGAACTCGCCGTCTCCCATCCGCTGACGCCCTGGGCAGCCGAAGAGCGGCAGGTGGCCGACGATGGCGTGACCAAGCTGCTGCTGACCTGCCGCGACGGACAGGCGATCGAGACCGTGCTGATTCCCGCGGACGAGCGGCTGACGCTCTGCGTCTCGACCCAGGCGGGCTGCGCCTTCGGCTGTGCCTTCTGCGCCACAGGCCGCGGCGGGTACGTCCGCGACCTCGATGCCGGCGAGATCGTCGGGCAGTACATGGCCGCCAGCCGTGCCGCCGCCCCGCGGCGCATCACGAATCTGGTGGTCATGGGCATGGGCGAGCCGTTCGCCAACTACGATGCCACGCTCCGTGCCGTGCGCATCTTCAACGACTACGACGGCATCGGCATCGGCGCCCGCCGCATCACCCTGAGCACCTGCGGTGTGGTGCCGGGCATCCGGCGGCTGGCCGGCGAGAATCTGCAGGTCGAGCTCTCCGTCTCACTCCACGCCCCCACGGATGAGCTGCGCTCGCGGATCATGCCGGTCAACCGCAAGTGGCCTCTGGCCGAGTTGCTGGAAGCCTGCGCCGAATACACAGAGCGCACCGGACGCATCATCACCTTTGAATACACCCTTGTCGACGGACTGAACGACTCCCCCGAACACGCCGATGCCCTGCTGGCGCGCATCCGCCCGGTTCGCGGCCGCGTCAACCTGATCCCGCTGAGTCCGGTGGAGGGCTACGAGGGACGCACGCCCACCCGCGCGACCTGCGAGGCCTACGCGCGGCGGCTGAGCCAGGGCGGCCTCAATGTCACCCTGCGCCAGTCACGCGGCGGTGGCATTGATGCCGCCTGCGGCCAGCTCCGCCTGCGGCGGAGCGCGGCGCGCACG
Source organism: Lentisphaerota bacterium (assembly GCA_012521875.1). Lineage (GTDB taxonomy): Bacteria > Verrucomicrobiota > Kiritimatiellia > RFP12 > JAAYLN01 > JAAYLN01. Next base: position 7,950 of record JAAYLN010000373.1, read on the forward strand.
TAACCGGCTGGCGACAGGGGTGCGCAGGCAGAGCATGGGGTGTGGGCGGGGGGCGGCAACCCCACTTTGTCGCGAGCTTTATCGGTTACTTTGTCGACTTTGTCGAAACGAAAGAGCAGGTGGGTCTAGTCAGGCGCTTATCCCTTGCCAGAGTACCGCCTTCAGGGACTGGTGATTTATTCCCCGCGCGGATTAATCAGGAACTCAAGAACTCAAGAAGAATGCAAGAATGCGCGGATTTCACAACAAATTCCTGACTTCCTGAGTTCCTGATTTAAAAACAAGCTGGGATCCGCAATAAGTCAACACTCCCTGAAGTCGGTACTCCGACGCGACTGCGACCCCCGCAATGAAACTGTACCCCTGGCACTGCAAGACCAACCGCAGAGGCATCACGGTACGCCTGGAACCGCGGCGATCCGCCAGCAGGCGCGCATGGGATGTGATATTTATTGTGCGCATGACTTACCGCACCCCAGGGC
>JAAYLN010000004.1 GCA_012521875.1 Lentisphaerota bacterium
ACCGGCGGCGACGGCGCAGCCGGCATCGGCGGCGGTGGCTACAACAGCGCCGGCAAGGGCGGCACCGTGACGATCTCCGGCGGCACTGTCGCCGCGACAGGCACCGGCGGCGCAACGGACATCGGCCCCGGCGCCAAAGCTTCAGACTCCGGCGCGAACACCTTCACCGGCGGCTCGATCCGCCTCGCGAATGACACCATCGCCCTCGTGCCCTCCAACGGCACGGAACGCGTCTGGTGCGTGACCTTCCCCGGCTTCGCGCCCGACGCGGCACCGGCGATCGAGGGGCTGCCGGAGGGCTACGGCACCAACGATCTCTTCGCCGGCGAAAACGGCACGCTCTACCTCTGGCTGCCGAACGGCGAATATGTCTTCGTCGTCAACGGCGTGCCGTATGTCGCGACCGTCGCGGACGCAAGCACGGCGGCGACAACGCAGCATTTCTCCATCACCGGCTTCACGCTGGCTGACGACACGGCCACGTTCACGCTTGCCAGCCGCCTCCCCGCCGACCTCTTCAACAACTGGGTCGCCACGGCGGTGTTTGAGGTTCAATTCTGCACCAACCTCACCGAAGCCGCCTGGACGACGCTCCCTGGAACCGTGCGCGACGGCATGACGCTAACTGTGCCGTTCACCACCACGAATACGCCTAGAGCTTTCCTGCGGGTTTTGGCACAATGAATGACAGAGAAGGTGGCGGGAAAGGGAGCCACGAATGGACAAATGGACGAAAGGTGGGGCGGGGTCAATAGGCGCACGGCATGCCGTATGCACAAAACGGCGAACGGGGGAGATGGGAGCCGCGAATGGACGCGGAGTGGCGCGAATAGGCGCGAATGCTGCCGGTTTTTGAATCAGGAAGGCAGGAAAGCGGGAAGTTTTGTCGGCACCTGTGGCGAGAGCGAGGGAAGATGGTGTAGAGGATAGTGTGGGGCAGGCAGGACTGCCTGCCCGCGTGATCCAGCGCAGACAGGAATGTCCGCGCCACACTGGCGAAGCGCCCGGCAACCAGCCTCATGGAGCGAAACCCATTGTGAGGCAGACATTCCTGTCTGCCCAGCGGTGGCGCATGAGGCGCCAAGCGGCACCGCAGGGGATCCTGCTTCGCCAAGGCTACGCAGGACAGGCGGCGGTCTCCAGCGTTCCGGCCTTCCCGTTCGATTCTACCGCACGAGCAAAATCGCTCCGCCATCCTCCCGTTCGTAGCAGCCCACGTCTATGCGTCGCATGGCGCGGCGGGGTTTGTGGTCACTCACTCAAAGACAAAATCGAGCAGCACGGGGTCAGGGTAGCAGAGATCCTCTCTGTGGCCGACACCCTCGAAGACGTGGAAGGAGACCTGTTTCCTCCATTCGGGGTACTTCCCGAGATAGCGCTCGAAGTTCCTGAAGCGCTCGAAGCGGTTGGCGCCTTGCGCGACTGCCGGCGGCGTCATGTCGAGCGCCGTGTCCGGGCGCCCCAGGATGTCCATCGAGCCGCAGCCGCGCCAGACACGCCGCGAGCAGAGGTTTCGCATGATCTCGTCGTGCGTCAGCTTCGCCGAATAACGCGGTCGCCCCTTCAAGCCATACAGCCACGGCTGGTCAGCCTCGAAAAGGAACTCCGTAGAGGGCGCCATGGCCAGATAGGCGACCTCCACGCCCCCGCGCACGACGCTGCGTCCCGTTGCCACATACCGGCCGACGCACTGTCCGCCCGCCGAGTAGCCGGCGAGGACGACCTTTCGGAGGTTCGGGTAGCGGTTTTTGTCGGCAAGGCGGGCGAAGATCGCGTCGATGTAGTCATAGGAGCTGTAGGCCGTGCCGTTTGCATCGCCACCGCCCCGCCAGTCATCCGCCGCCAGCCCCATCTGGTCAGGATGCCGGTTCTCGTGTGCCCAGGAGTCGCACCAGACCGCACGTCCATCGTCCGGTTCGCCATTCCAGATCATCGTCTCACGCCGCGGGAACTGGGGCGCGATCACATAGGGTGCCTTCTCCCCGCCGCCGGCACGAGTGGCAAGCGCCTGCGCGAAGACCGGGAGCACCTTCCCGACGTACCCGCCCCAGCCATGGATCAGCACGGCGGCGATTGCGGCCTTGCTGCCTGACTCAACCGGACGATAGGCGTCGTAGAGAAGTTTGGGCGCCGCCTTGCCGGCATTGAAGATATAACGGGAGAAATCCGCTGTGTCCGCATTCATTTGGGGATATGGTAGGCGAGGCGGAGCGGATGCGTCAAGCCGGCAGAAAAACCAGTTGCGGTATGCGTGGTAAACGTTTAACATATCTTGCATGCTCCTAAGCTGGAGTCATCCTGATTGCTCACTCGTTTGGCAAAGGTGGAAATCATGAATAGACAGATGGCTTTTTTCTTCGCTGCGGCACTTGCCGCTGTGTCTCCGCTGGTTGCCGCGCTACCGGACGGATATTCGCAGGTGGAGTACATCGAGACGAAATGAAAAAGCGGATAGGCTACGGCGCTTTCTATTGCGTGCTCTGCGGGGAGAGGTTGCAGGCAAGGTCGGGCATTTGTCCCAACTGCGGTGCCGATCAGGATTCGAGGGAGTTGTACGACAAATGGCCACCGAAGCCTTGCAGCGAGAAAGAAGAGAAGCGCCGGGTGGCTCGCTGTCGCCTGAAGGAGGTCGTTGTAAAAATGACCTGGGGCGTGATATTGGCAGTGGGGGTGCCCTTGGTGCTGCTTGCCACGGGGGAAATAGAGCGCGACCGAGAAGGGATCACCGTGTCAGCGGTGCTTTCCGGCATGTTCTTCGGCATTGCCGTTGTTTCTTCGGTCCGCGGTCTGCTGCGCAAGAGCCGAATTCATGTGCCGCGCACCATTGACGTTGGCGAGGTGGCCTGTGATGCGTGCGGCAGCGTGAACAACATGCGTAACAGCTATTGTGCGCGGTGCGGTTGCGTATTGCGCGAACTGGAAGATAAGGAGTAAGGGGTTTAACCGATAACCCCACCAGATAACCCCACCAGTTGCGAGACGCCTGATAATCGTACATTATTCTTGGCGTGGCATACTGCACCTGGCGAGGATACACAATGAACGCTCGATTCATCCGGCAATTTCAACGCGCGCATCTACGGGCAGTCGTGGCTGCAATAGTCGTGGCGTTTCTGGCGACCACCTCATCCGCGGCCTGGATTCTCGACGGCTCGGGAACGATACTCTCCAACGAGACGTGGACGCTAACCGTGGCGGCGGTGACGGTCGGTGGCGAAGCCGGCCTAAAGGTCACGGGCTGGACGGCTGGAACTAACGACCTTGATCTCACCGGCACACCCGGGAAGGTTTACGAGGTGTCGGGCCGTTTCGCCAGTTCGGGGATCACCTCGCTGCAGGCACCCGACACAATCACGTATGGCGCGGATGTGTTCGTAAACTGTACCGCACTGACTAATGCGGCACTCTCCGCCGGCGTAAAGACGATTGGGAAATCCGCGTTTCAGGGCTGCACGGCGCTGACCGCGGTTGGACCGACGGAGTTTCCGGAACTCATCTCCATTGGCCACAACGCCTTCGACGGATGCACGTCGCTCGAACAGGATTTCGCGCTGCCGGCGCTAACGGCCCTGAATCACTACGTCTTCCGCAAGACGCGGGCAACTTCCATCATCGCGTCCAACGTCACGTGGACGGGCGATAGCGCCTGCCGGAGCTGCCCTGCGCTGAAGAGGGTTGTCCTTTCGCCGGATTTGACGACATTGACGGTCTACAGCTTTTACGAGTGCCGGGAACTCGAGGAGTTGTTGCCGACGAACTTCCTGAAATGTACGAGGCTGGACGGGAGTGTCTTTCGGGACTGCAACAAGCTGAGAGCAGACCTCTCCTTCCCAAAGATAACCGCTGTGCAGGCGCACACCTTCCTGCGCGCTGGTATCACATCGTTTAGCGGAACGAATAGCCTGTCGGTTGGCGACAACACCTTCGGCTCCTGCCCGAACCTGAGGCATGTCGAGTTCTCCCCTGCCGCGACGAAGATCGATATATATGCGTTCCAATACTGTGGAAATCTCGAGACGCTTGTTCCGCAAGCCTTGACAAACTTGACGACTGTGAATTCGCGGGCCTTTTTTGAGTGCATGAAGTTGCGCGGAGACTTCTCCTTCCCTGCTCTTGGCACTGTCGGCGCCAATGCCTTTTGTTCTACCGCGCTCACCTCCATCAACATCCCCAAGTGTACGACGCTCAATGAATCGTGTTTCAGATATTGCTTGCAACTAACGAACGCCGTTGTAGGCGCGACGTCGTTCGGTGACAACTGTTTCGCCTCGTGCCCCTCTCTCTCGAACCTGACGGTGAACGCCGAGGGTGCCGTTTCGTTTGGCGGATCGGCGATACTGACAACCCCGCCGGGCTTGAAGATCTGGTACAACAGCACGACGGCCCCGTCCGTGATCAGCGCGAACGCTTTGAAGCCCGCCAACTCCAGTAGCTATGCCACGTTTATCGTCAAGCCCGCGCTCGACTACGCGGCGTGGGAGGCCTTGTGCGCGCGGACGAAAGCCGCAGGAACCCTGACGGCGGCCGACATGGCGCGCGGGGATTATCCGGGGAAGCGCGTCATCGGCCTGATTGAAACCGGCAACAATCGCGCCTGGGTCACCCACGGTCCCATGGATGGCACCCTGCTGTGGGTGCGGTAGGGGACAGGGTGAGTCGCCCGCTGGCATGGAACCGCCGAGGCGATTATAGATTTGTAATTTGTGATTTTTGATTTGAGATTGGGGGCTGCGCGCATCAGCATCCGCGATGCGGCTGCCGCGGCTGCTTTTGAAAATCAGGATAGCGGGGAAGCGGGAAGGTATTTTAACCGCCAAGACGCCAAGTGCGCCAAGGGTGGGATCCGCGAATGGACGAATGTGCGGAAAGGTGGGGCGTGGTCAATAGGCGCACGGCATGCCGTGTGCACAAAAACGGAGAACGGGGGGAGAGTGGAGCCGCGAATGGACGCGAAGTGGCGCGAATGCTGCTGGTTTTTGAATCAGGAACGCAGGAAAGCGGGAATTGTGTTGTGCTTGTGGCGTGAGTGGTGGGGATGGCGTAGTAGAAGGTGGTGGGGGCAGGCAGGACTGCCTGCCCGCGTGATCCAGCGCAGACAGGAATGTCCGCGCCACACTGGGGCACCATTCGGCGATGGTCATCGATCCTGTCGCCGCCTGTCGATACCCGTCGATACCTGTCGATACCCACCGGCAGTTCCGGCAGTACCGGCAGCACCGGCAGTACCGGCAGTACCGGGGATCGAGGACGAGGACGAAATAGCTCCCCGCTCCCTGTCCGGCTCCGCCGGGCCATTATCGTAGGGGCGGACCTCCGTGTCCGCCAACGGAGACAGCTTGCGACAAAGCGTAGGGACAAAGTGTGGAGACGAAGCGTAGTCGACAAAGCGTGGAGACAAGGTGTGGGGACAAGGTGTAAGTGCGGAGCGCACACTCGAAACCCTCTCTTAAACTCACTCTTAATCGGCACGCTGGTCTTACTCCACCCGCTTACTCCATATCCTCGTGCATTCGCGTGCATTGGCGTCCATTCGCGGCTCCCCTTTCGCTTTTTTCGCGTTTTTCGCGGTTAAACAACACCATCCATTGGCGTCCATTCGCGGCTCCCCTTGGCGTGCTTGGCGTCTTGGCGGTTTATAACCTGCGGGTGGTTCGGTACAGGCGCCAGCCCAACTTTAGAACTCCCGAACTTTAGAACTTCTTGGCGCCTCCGTGCCTCTGTGAGAGACCACCAGATGCTTTCGACAAAGGCGCCAAAGTTACCGACAAATTCTGGGTACGCATCCACTATGTGGATCGCACCCTAGGGTTATACAGTTCTAAGATTGAACTTCCGTTTCGTATGATTATGGTGTATGGTTTCCCTGTCATGAAAACGGATGACCGCGTCTTAATCCAGCGTGAAATCGCACCGCATCTGCTGTATCTGGCGCAGATGTACCCGATCGTCACAGTCACCGGGCCGCGCCAGTCGGGCAAGACGACGCTGGTGCGTCTGCTTTTCCCTTCGTTTGATTATGTTAATCTGGAAATTCCCGATGTCCGTGCGGAAGCGCTGAGTGATCCGCGCGGCTTCCTGCTCCGCCATGCCGCTCCGGCGATCCTTGACGAGATCCAGCATGTCCCGGCGCTGCTGAGCTACCTCCAGGTCGTGGTGGACGAAACCGGGCGCAACGGCATGTACATATTAACAGGCAGCCATCAGCCCGAACTGCAGGCGGCAATCACCCAGTCGCTCGCCGGACGAACAGGAATAGCAGAATTGCTGCCGCTCTCGATCTCCGAGTGGAAGGCTGCCGGTGCCTCAAAGGGGCGCGACCTCTGGATGCTGCAGGGGTTCATGCCGCGACTGGCTGGAAACGACGTGGCACCGGTTCAGCTCTACCGGGACTATTTCCGCACCTACGTGGAGCGCGATGCCCGGCAGTTGATCAACCTGCGCAACCTCCGGGCTTTCGAGACCTTTGTCCGCCTGCTGGCGGGACGGGTCGGCCAGATCATCAACTTCGCTTCGCTGGCCGGGGATATAGGCGTCTCGGCCACCACCCTGCGGGAGTGGCTGAGCGTGCTTGAGGCATCATATGTTGTCTGGACAATTACGCCCTACTTCAGGAATTTCGGCAAGCGGCTGATCAAGTCGCCGAAAATCTATTTCACGGAGACCGGCCTGGCCGCCTATCTGCTGGGGCTGCGCACGGAAGACCAGGTCGGTCGCGACCCGCTGCTCGGCAACCTTTTCGAGAACATGGTGGTCATGGAGGTGCTGAAGGCGCGTCTGAATGCTGGCAAGGATCCCGATTTGTATTTCTTCCGCGACAGCCAGGGCTTCGAGGTGGATCTGCTGCTGGCCTCGGGGCGCACTCTGGTGCCAATCGAGATCAAGGCCGCCTACACGCCCGGCGATGATCTCAGCAAGGGGGTGCGGCGCTTCGCCGCCCTTACAACCGAGGCGGTGCGCCCGACGGTGATCTATGCCGGACGCGATATTCCCTCGCAGGACGCCCCATCCTTTCTCAACTTCGAGCACACGGCCGGGTTTATTCGCGAATGTCCGTGAGGTGGAGACAAGGTGTTGGTGCGAAGCACCCACTTAAACCAACACTTAAACCCACTCTTAATCGGCACGCTTAATCCACCCGCTTAATCCACCCGCTTACTTCATATCCTTGTGCATTCGCGTGCATTGGCGTCCATTCGCGGTTCCTATTCTTCGCGCCTTCGCGTGGGCTTTCCCTGTCGCTTTCGACGAAGTCGACAAAGATACCGACAAAGCTCGCGACAAAGTTGATGCAAGCCCTGAAGGGGCGAAACATACCAGCCCAGGGCAACGCCCTGGGTAACGAGGCAAAAATTAACTAGCCCTGAAGGGGCGTGATATAATCTATGATACAAGGACTTGATCGTATGGATGATATGCCGGGCCTTCCGCTCCTGTCTTCATTCGAGTCGGAGTACCGGCTTCAGGGAAGTCAATAAGGGCCTTCAGACCCGCGAAGCCCTTTTTTCTTGAAAAAAAGGGGTCATGGGAACGGGGCTGAAGCCCCTGAACCACTTCCGCCTGAAGGCGGTACTCCGGCCGGGGCGGCTAGTCGGAATATTGACTTATATAATAGCACTCTTGGCGTCTATTCGCGGTTCCATCTCTTGGCGTTCTTGGTGTCTTGGCGGTTCGAATCGGTTCGCCGTACCGTGAGCTTGTGCTGGTGCGGCGGGCGGGGTGGTTCGGTTCAGTTGCCAGTCCAAACTTTAGAAATTTAGAGCTCCCGAACTTTAGAACTTCTTGGCGCCTCTGTGCCTCCGTGTCTCTGTGAGAGAAAACCGGCAGTGTTAGACAAAGGCGACAAAGTTACCGACAAAGCTCGCGACAAAGTGGGGGAGCCGTCCCGCGCCCACCTTTCATGCGCCATCCGCGCGCTCCCCTGTGGCCAGCCGATTACCCGCTAAAGACGTTGGATAGGTTTGACAAGCAACACCATATATGTAATTATACATGTATGGCTACGAAAACCATAGCACTTGACTCGCGGGTATATGATCGACTGGCCCGGCATAGGCGGCAATCCGAGTCGTTTTCCAAAGCCATAGATCGTCTGCTTGAGCAAGTAGCCTCCGCGCATACGGTCGCAGAGGTGCTTGCCCGGCTTGATGAACTACCACCGCTCTCCGAATCCGATGCCGCAGCCATGAACGCCGTTGTCCGTGAAAACCGCGAGTCCGAAACGTGGGATTTTCATGATCTGTCTTGATACCGACTTCTTGATCGATCTCTGGCACAGCCGAAAGTTTGCGGATCATCCCGCGAAGAAGGCGCTGGCCCGGTATCCGGGCGAGGTGCTCGTCGTATGCGCCCCCGTGGCCGGCGAATTCCTCGAGGGGGCAGCCTACATCTCGGAGGAGTGCCTAAACGACGCCATAATCTTTCTGAGCCTGTTCGAGTTTTCCGGCATTACCAAGCAAACCGCCGTGCAGTATGCTCGAACGGTCGCGCAACTGCGACGTTCGGGGTCATTGGCAGGCGCCTCCAAGGCAGATCTATGGATCGCCGCCTGGGCACTGGAGCATCAGGCGCTGTTGGCCACGCGGAACCGGCGTCACTTCGAGCGGGTCAAGGGGCTACGGATCATCAATATCTGACCCGTCTTATCGCTACCGCCACTGCCCACTGCCTACTATTCAGCGTCACCCGCGTGACGCTGCTGGTCGCCCTCGCGGATTTCGACGCGGCGGATCTTGCCGCTGATCGTCTTGGGGAGTTCCTTGACGAACTCGATGACGCGTGGGTACTTGTAGGGAGCCGTGATGCTCTTGACGTGGTTCTGGAGCTCCTTGACGAGGGCCTCGCCGGGCTCGTAGCCGCTGGTCAGCACGATGGTGGCCTTGACGACGGTGCCACGATCGGGGTCGGGCACGCCGGTGATGGCGCACTCCAGCACGGCGGGGTGCTCCAGCAGCGCGCTCTCGACCTCGAAGGGGCCGATGCGGTAGCCGGAACTCTTGATCACGTCGTCATCGCGTCCCACGAACCAGTAGTAGCCGGCCTCGTCGCGCCAGGCGACGTCGCCGGTGTAGTAGACGCCGTCGTGCCACACGCTGGCGGTCAGCTCGGGGTCGTCGTAGTAGCCCTGGAAGATACCGAGCGGCATGCGCTCCGCGGTGCGGATGACGATCTGGCCCTCCTCGCCGACCTCGCAGGAGCGCCCCTCGTGATTGAGCAGATCAATGGCGTAGCCCGGCGATGGACGGCCCAGCGAGCCGGGGCGCGGCGGTGTCCAGGCGAAGGTGCCCATCACGACGGTCAGCTCCGTCTGGCCGTAGCCCTCGTGGAGCTTGAGCCCGGTGGCGGCGAGGAACTGGTTGTAGACCTCGGGATTGAGCGGCTCGCCGGCCACGGAGCAGTGTACCATGCGCGACCAGTCGAACGAGGCCAGATCCTCCTTGATGAAGTAGCGGTACATGGTGGGCGGGGCGCAGAAGGTGGTCACGCCGTACCGGGTGATGACATCGAGCACCTTGCGGGGGACGAAGCGTTCCATGTCGTAGACCATGACGGCGGAGCCGGCAATCCACTGTCCATAGAGCTTGCCCCAGGAGGCCTTGGCCCAGCCGGTATCGGCCAGTGTCAGGTGGAGCCCGCCGGGTATGCACTGCTGCCAGAAGCAGGCTGTCATGATATGGCCCAGCGGGTAGAGGTAGTTGTGCGTCACCATCTTGGGCATGCCGGTGGTGCCGGAGGTGAAGTAGAGCAGCATGGTGTCGCGTGCCGGATCGATGGCGTCCTTGCCCGCGGGCCGGACGTACGTGGCGGGGGCGGCGGCCAGGCCGGCATCGAAGTCGAGCCACCCCTCCGCCGGGCTGCCTTCGGCGTCCGCGAGGGCGCGCAGGGGCAGTTCGATCTCCGCGGCAGCATGCTCGACGGCCTCGCGGATGTTCGCCTCATTGACGCATACCACCATTTTCACATGGGCGGCGCGGATGCGGTAGACGAGATCCTTGGTGGTCAGCATGTTGGTGGCCGGGATGGCGACCGCGCCGATCTTGTGGAGCCCGAGCACGGCAAACCAGTAGCACGCGCGGCGCTTGAGGATCAGCATCACGGTATCGCCCTTGCGGATGCCCTGCGCCTGGAACCAGGCGGCGGCCTGGTCGCTGAGGCGCGCCACGTCCGCCATGGTATAGATGGCGGTGTGGCCGTGGTCGTCGCACCAGACGATGGCACGGCGCTCCGGATCCTCGGCGGCGATGGCATCTACGACATCTATGGCGAAGTTGAAGTTTTCCGGGACATTGACCCGGTAGTTTTCCGCGAAGTCCTCGTAGGATTCAAATTCCCGGCGTGGCAGCAGGCGGTCTAGCAGCGTGTTGTTCATAAAAGTGGGCGTGTCGTGGTTCGGCGGTAACGGCTCAGGCGGTGATGATGGCTATGAAGCGCGCCGGCTGGTCGCCGCGGGCGCGCATGCCGTGGGGGCGGGTGGCGTCGAAATAGACGCTGTCGCCCTCCTCGAGGATGAGGAGGTTGCCGTTGATCATCAGTTCGAGTGTGCCGCCGACGATCAGGTTAAACTCCTGTCCGGCATGCGTGTTGAGACTGAAGGGCTCGCCGGGCTTGGGGGCGACCGTGACGAGGAAGGGCTCCATGCGCGGGCCGTTGAAGCGCGCCGCCAGATGCTCGTAGTGGTAGGCCTTGCGGCGCTCCACCACGGCGCCCTTGCCGCGGCGGGTGACCGCGAAGACGCGCGCATGCGAATCACCGCCGGTGAGGATCGCCGAGCCCTCGATACCGAAGAGGGTGCCGATCTGCGGCAGCAGCCCCATGGGCAGGTCGCGGGTGCCCGCCTCGATGGCCGCATAGACCTCCGGCTCCAGCTTCAGTGCCTCCGCGGCAGACTCTACCGTGAAGCCCGCCGCGTCGCGTGCTCCGCGCAGGCGCGCGGCAATCTCGTTGCGGTTCTCGCTCATTGTCCATGCTCCTTGATGTTCTCGCGGCACCACTCCGTGGCGGCCTCGAAGACCTTGCGGTTGATGGGGATCAGCTTGGGTTTCTTGACAAAGCTGGCGTCAAGCGCCTCGAGCAGCTTCTCGCGCGGCAGGCCGGTGGCGTCCAGATAGGAGAGCGCGGCCAGCATGACGGTGTTGGCGGCACGGGGCACACCCAGTTGCTCGGCCAGTTCGGAAGCCGGTATCGTGACCATGCGCACGCCTTCCGGGGCCTCGCCGGGACCGACGCCGGCCATCGCGTCGCAGATCAGCAGTCCACCCTTACGCACGGTGGGGGCGAAGCGCTCGAAAGCGGGGCGGTTCATGCAGACAAGCACGTCGGGCGTGGTGGCATCCGGCGAGCCGATCTGCTGTCCGCTTACGACGACCGTGCAGGAGGCAGAGCCGCCGCGCTGCTCGGGGCCGTAGCTCGGGAACCACGAGGAGTGCTGTCCGGCAAAGCGTCCAGCCTCGGCCACGGCAATGCCAAGACTCAGGATGCCCTGGCCGCCGAAACCGGCGACCTTCATGCGCTTTTCAACAAAATGGGGGTCGGGCTGCGCCGTGCCCTCGGTGGCCAGCTCGCGGAAGAAGACGCTGGGCGCGGGGGCCGGCGCGGGAGCCGGACGCGGCGTGGCCTCGGCGGAGTCGTCGCGCAGGCAGCCGAGCGGGTACTCCGCCTCCATCTGCTCGATAACGAAGCGCGCCGACTGCACGGCATTGAGGCGCATGTTGGTGGGGCAGGGCGAGAGGAACTCGACAAAGGCATAGCCCTTGCCGTCGCGCTGGATCTCGAGCGCCTTGCGTACCGCCTGCTTCGCCTGCATGATGCGCTTGGTGTCGGCCAGCGAGCAGCGGGCGATGTAGACCGGGGCCTTGAGCTGGTTGAGGACTTCGCAGACGTGCAGCGGATAGCCCTCGTGCTCGGCGCGGCGGCCGGCGGGCGAGGTGGCGGTCTTCTGGCCGAGCAGCGTGGTGGGCGCAAGCTGGCCGCCCGTCATGCCGTAGATCGCGTTGTTGACGAAGAAGGTGGCGAAATGCTCGCCGCGGCTGGCGGCCTGGAAGGTGCTGTTGAAGCCGATCGCGCCGAGGTCGCCGTCGCCCTGGTAGGAAATGACCACCCGTCCAGGTAGTGTGCGGTTCATGGCTGTGGCGACAGCCTGGGCGCGGCCGTGGGCCGCCCCGACGTTGCCCGTATCCCAGTAGTAGTAGCCGAAGACGGCGCAGCCGATGGGGTTGACGATTACGGTGCGATCCTGGATGCCGAGGTCGACGAGCGCCTCGCAGATGAGCTTGTGGAGGATGCCATGGCCGCAGCCCGCGCAGTAGTGCGTGTCGCGCGTGGCGCTGCCGCTGCGATCGAAGGTGTCGTAGAAACCGACGGATTTCTTGATGTTCATTTCAAAGGAGGGTTCAGGGTTCAGTAGGGGCGCCGGACACGGAGGTCCGGCGTAACGAGAATGGCTCCGCTTTGTCGCAATAAGTTTCGCAGAACAGGCTCCAGGCTTCAGGGGACGACGGGCGGGCAGGCGGGGGCGGAGTCACACGTCCCGGATGCGGGGGTGGCGGTCGCTTCTGGGCAACAGCAGCAGCATTTGCCGCTCAAGCGCGCCGTAACGCCCTCGACGACCTGCTCGACAGTGACCAGGATGCCTCCCATGCGGTTGACCAGCGTCAGGCTCTCGGCCGGCACGCCCAGGTGGAAGGCCACATCGTCGCGGTACTGGCCGCAACTGTGCTCGATCACCACAACCGGCCTGCCCTCGGCGGCCTGCCGCAACTGGCAGGTGGGGAAGGGGTAGAGGGTGATGGGGCGGAAGAGCCCGGCCTTTACGCCCTGCCGGCGCAGGACGTCGACCGCCGAGCGTGCGATGCGGCTCGAGATGCCGTAGCCCGTCAACACCACCTCGGCGTCGTCCACGAGATACGTCTCGCAGAGGGCCTCGGTCCGCATGGCCTCGTACTTGGCCTGCAGGTGGCGGTTGTGCTCCTCCTGCATCGGGGCGTTGAGGAAGATCGAGGTGATCAGGTTGCGGCGTGTTTCGGCATTGCCCTGCACGGCCCAGGCGCGCGTGTCGTCCGGCGGGCATTCGGCGGCTGGGAGCCGCAGCGTCTCCATCATCTGGCCCATGACGGCGTCGCCGAGGACGATGGCCGGGTTGCGGTGGCGGAAGGCCAGCTCGAAGGCCTTGATCGTCAGGTCGCACATCTCCTGCACGTTGCCGGGGGCCAGCACGATGCAGTGGTAGTTGCCGTGCCCGCCGCCCTTGACGGCCTGGTTGTAGTCACCCTGCTCGGGATAGACGTTGCCGAGGCCGGGGCCGGCGCGCTGGATGTTGACGATGACACCGGGCAGTTCGGCGCCGGCCATGTAGGAGATGCCCTCCTGCATGAGGCTCATGCCAGGGCCGGAGGTCGCGGTCATGGCGCGCTTGCCGGCGGAGGCGGCGCCGTAGACCATGTTGATCGAGGCCGTCTCGCACTCCGCCTGCAGAAACTCGCGGCCGACGCCGGGAAACCAGGCCGAGGCGGCGTGGGAGATCTCGCTGGCGGGGGTGATGGGGTAGCCGAAGAAGGCTTCGCAGCCGGCGTAGAGCGCGCCGATCACGACAGCCTCGTTTCCTTTGACAAATGTGGTCATGGCATCAGGATTCCTTGCCGCCCGTCTTGCGGGCCGCGCTATGCACCTCGATCGCGAAGGGCTCGGGGCAGTTGTAGAAGCAAATACCGCAGCCGATGCAGCCCGAGCCGACATACTCGGCGGGCTTCACACTGCGCCGGTTCAGGGTGTCCTTGAAGCGCAGTACCTTTTTGGGGCAGGCCTCGATACAGCGTCCGCAGCCCTTGCAGTGGTCTTCATGGATCACGGGCCGGGGCAGGGGGGCGGCCGCCGGCGCGTCAGTCTTCTCGCTCATCAGTGTCCTTAAAAAATGTGCAGATTCCGAAATCCGAATAGCTTACTCCTTTTCGGCGATTCAATCAAGTAGCAGTAGGCAGCGGCAGTAGGCAGTTGGTGCGATTCAAAATAGTTGAATCACAAAGGCGCGAGGGTTCAGTGGGGCCGCCGCCCCTGCGGGGCGGTTGGAACAGGCGAGAGACACGATTTGCAGGATTTTACGGGGCTGCCGCGCTGTTTTTTTTGACAGGATTACATGATTGCAGGATTATGTTGGATGGCCGCTGCGCGGTAGGATTGAGCTACGGATTGCGCGGATTGCGCGGATTTTCGCAGGTTGGGATGCGGTGTCTCAGACCAGTATTGCCACCGCCCCTGCGGGGCGGTTTGAACAGGTGAGAGACACACTTAGTCTCCACACTTAATCTCCACACTTAGTCGCCTTACACTTAGTCGCCTTACACTTAGTCGCTGCACTTAGTCGTCCCTCTGACTCCGCATTTCGACTAAGTGTCTGGACTAAGCGTGAAGCGACTAAGTGTATTCGACTAAGTGTATTCGACTGAGGCTCTTGCAAAACCCCTCGTGGCATGGGCGTCCCCCCCCCCATGCACACGGGCAGGATGCCCGTGCCGCGTGTGCCTGCAAGGGTTTTGCAAGAGCCTCGACTAAGTGTGAGGGACTAAGTGTACCGCGAGTCGCCCCGGCACAAGCTCACGGTACAGCGAACCGCAGGGTAGGGCGAGCCGTCCCTGTCACGCCGCTACGCGGTGTGACCGGCGAGCCGCACGCGGATGATGAACCGCCAAGACGCCAAGGACGCGAAGGGCTCTTCGAATGGAGCGAATGAATCGGTAGATTCGAATGATTCGATTCGCTCGATTCATTCGACCAACACCATCTTTGACGCTCCGGATGCGCCAGCCCTGTCACACCACGCGGTACGCCTTCGTCCCCTTCGTCCCCTTCGTCCCATCATTGTCGAGAACGAAAGATTAAGCGGGTGGAGTAAGCGTGCCGATTAAGTGTTGGTAATGTGGGTGGCGTTCGGAGAAGAACCGTTTATACGGGGCTTTGAAGACTGCCGCACGTTGAGGTATGATGTGAAACAGCAGGTGGAACTGGTTACCCACTTGCTGTCCGCATGG
>JAAYLN010000374.1 GCA_012521875.1 Lentisphaerota bacterium
AGCAAGATCCGCCAGGGTGTGACGACCGAAGTCGTGGGCCAGTGCGGCTGTTCGGCTGCGCCCCTGCTGGGGGCGGCGCGTCATGACTCGGACTGGTTTGGTCACCTGCAGGCGGCCGGGCTGGAGGATCCCGCGTCCGACAACTTCCCCTGGCGTTCAATGGCCGCCTACCGCAACCATCTCTCCAACAATCCCCCTGCACCCAACGTCGTGGCCCTCGCAGGCCACAACCTGCTGCGGGCGGGGGTGATGGGATATGCCGGGCGCGCGGCGACGGAGGATGAGACCCGCGAGATGGTCCGGCGGCTCGAGCAGGCGCTGGACGAGGGGGCCTCGGGCTTTTCCACGGGCCTAATATACGTGCCGGGCCGCTTCTCGGAGCCGGAGGAGGTTCTGGCGCTGGCGCAAGCCGCCGCCGCCCGCAAGGGGATCTACGCCACCCACATGCGCAGCGAGAGCGACCATATCGAGGAAGCAGTCGCGGAAGTGCTTGGTGTGGCACGCGCCAGTGGCGTCTGGGTGCTGATCTCGCACCTCAAGACCTCCGGCAAGACCAACTGGGGCAAGTTGGAGAGCGTGCTGGGCGAGATCAACGCGGCGCGTGCCGCCGGTTGCGCGGTACATGCCGACCGCTACCCCTACTGCGTCAGCTCCACCTCGCTCGACAGCCGTCTGCCGGGCTGGGCGCTGGCCGATGGGAATGCCGCCATTCTGGCGCGGCTCAAGGATCCGCGCACCGCGGCGCGCATCGTGCGGGAACTCACGGAAGAGAGGACTCCCGACTCCTGGGAGCAGATCATCATCGCCGGCGTGTCGTCACCCGAATTGGTGCGTTACCGTGGCACGAAACTGATCGACATTGCGCGTGAATGGGGCTGCACGCCGCCCGAGGCCTACGTGAAGTTCCTGGTGGCCGATGAGCTGCACACCGGCGCCTTCTTCGCCAGCATGTCGGAGGAGAATCTCTACCGCATCTACGCCGAACCATGGGTCATGGTGGGCTCCGACTCCTCGATCAGGGCGACCACTGGGCGGCTCTCGCGCGGTTTCCCGCATCCGCGCACCTACGGTACCTTTGTCCGCTTTCTGCGCATGGCGCTCGATGGCGTTCTCTCCTTCGGCATCGAGGAGGCGGTTCGCCGCATGACCCTGCTGCCGGCGCAGGTTCTAGGGCTCGAAGGACGTGGTCAACTGGCAGAGGGAGCCTGGGCTGACATCACGGTGTTTGATCCGGAAACCCTGCGTGAGAAGACGACCTTCACGGATCCGCACCAGTATGCCGAGGGATTCCGTTGCACGATCGTCAACGGCCAGATCGCCTTTGACGGGCAGGAGTCACGCCGGCGCCCCGGCCAGTGGCTGGTAGGGCGTGTGGGGTAGGGCCAGAACCGGTGAGCGGCGAGTGACAGGGGAGCGCGCGGAATGCGGGATGGCTCGTCCTCGTCCTCGGTGCGCCAAGCGAAGCTCGGCGCTTCTTGCGGGGTGCAAGTCCCCGCCGTGTAAGGATTAGCCATCCACTCGTACCGAGTGTTGGCACTATGGAAGAGGAGCAATCCGAATG
>JAAYLN010000375.1 GCA_012521875.1 Lentisphaerota bacterium
CACCTTGTCTTCACACCTTGTCTTCACACCTTGTCTTCACACCTTGTCTTCACACCTTGTCTTCACACCTTGTCTTCACACCTTGTCTTCACACCTTGTCGGCTGAATCGAGGACGAGGACGAGCGAAGCACAACAAATACAAATCTAAAGAGGCTCTTGCAAAACCCCTTGCACGCGCACGTGGCACGGGCATCTTGCCCGTGTTTCATGGGCGGGACGCCCATGCCACGAGGGGTTTTGCAAGAACCTCTAAAATCACAAATCACAAATTCCCCTCTCCCCCTGCCACTAGCCGATTGCCGACCCCGATGCGAAAATTGATGCTTATGATCTCGCCTTATGGTATAATGGACGGCAAAGGTTGAACTGAACATTATGTTTCGCTGTCGTAATCCATGGAATGCTGAGCAGCGCCAGCCTGCTTCAACCATGTCCCCGACGGCTGTCGGGACGGATGCAAACGAGCCATAACATGGCCAAGCCAAACAAAGAGATATCGAGGCGGAACAGCATGCCGCTGGTTATGCTGGCCGTGCTCGTGCTGGCGGCGGCGCCTGTGGCGTCGGCGGCACCGGTGGCGTCTGCCGTGGCACCGGAACTTGCCCCGGCCTATGTCCCGGAGGTCTCCGTAGTCCGGTTCGATGCCTCCGTGGCGCCGGACGGCAAGGTGTGGCTCGACTGGAGCACGGATATCGAGCTGGGGTCGGGCATGTTCCGGGCCGAGCGCGGGGCGTCCGATGGCGACTGGGTGCTGGCGGGCGAGGGCTATGTGCGGATGCTCGGCGAGGAGAGTGAGGAGGGAAAATCCTACCGGCTGCAGGATCCCGCCGTGCATGAGGGGGAGACGGTGCGCTACCGCCTGGTCTTCATGGCGCATGGCGGCGTGGAGTGGGAGGCGGCCGCCTGGCAGGGACGTCTGGCCCGCGCGGCGGAACCCCCGCGCAAGGCAGCCGCGGTTCCGCTGGCACCGCTATCCGAACCGCAGGACTGGATCGGCAACGGGCCGCGTGTGAAGTCCTGGAGCGGGGCGGAACCGGCCGACCGCGTGCGTCTCAGCCTGCGGACGACCGGCATCTACCGCGTCACCGCTGCGGAGCTGGCGGCGGCCTCCGGCTGGAGCGAGACCAACGTGCTGCAGGCCATCGCGACCACCAATCTGGCCATGTCGTGCCAGGGCATTCCGGTAGCCTGGCTGGCGGATGGCGACGCGCTCCTCTTCCACGGCGAGGCACCGGCCACCTACCTGGCACCCGAGAACGTCTACTGGGTCGCTCCCGGCACGGGCACGGCCATGACTGTAGCGACGCCTGCGTGGCCGCCGCAGCCGGTCACCAATGCCTGTTTCGCCGAGTCGCGGTACGCCGAGGGAACCAGCCAGTTGTCGCGGCTCAGCTACAATTCGCGTGCCGACGTGTCGTTTCTTTCCTATGGATATCTGGGTGCCGGCCTCAAGAGCCAGACCTCCACCGAGCCGGTCTATGATCCCGCGCCGGGCACCTGGACCGGCACGGTCAGCGTGACGCTCCTCTCGTACTTCGAGCTTGGCAACGTGGACAACCATGCGGCCGACATCGCCGTGGGCGGGGTGGTGGTGGGGGACGTCGCGTGGTCCGGCGAGCAGTTGCTGACGCGCACCTTTCCACTGCCTTCCTCCACGCTCAGCGGGCAGAGTGCCACAGTATCCGTGCATCACACGCTCCCGAACCCGGGGGCGTCGACCGACTACACCCGCTTTCTCTGGCTCTCCTGCGAGCTGAGCTACCCGCGCGCCTACCGCGCCCGCGGGGGCGCCCTGCTCTGCCGGGGCGGCGGCGGCAACCTCTCCGCCGTCCCGGGCTTCCCCTCGAACGATGTGGTGGTGCTCGACGTGACCGTGTCCCGCGCGCCGGTCGTGATCACGCCGGTTGCGCTGGCCTGGGAGGGGGCGGAGGCGGGCTGGACGGCCGCCTTTCCCTCGGGCGGCGCGGACCAGTCCTACCAGGTCTTCTCCCGTAGCGCGGGGGTCCGGCGGCCGGCGGTGCGCGGGGTGCGGGATCTCGACTGGGATGACTTCGCCGGTGTCGTCCACGTCATCCTCATCCCGCCCGAGGGCTGGTGCGGCGGCTTCCGCGAGGCGGTGCAGCCGCTGGCGGACTTCCGCACGGCGGAGGGGCTGCGGTCGGTCGTGGTCGACGTCGAGTCGCTCTACGACACGTTCAGCCACGGACTGGTCGATCCGCTGGCGATCCAGGCCTTCTGCCGGCGCCTGCAGCCCAGCGGTCTCCGCTACCTGCTCCTGGCTGGCGCCGGCGCCCTCGATTTCCGGCACCAGCGGCTCTCCGTCAACGACTACACGGCCTGTCTGATCCCCACCCTTCTCGCCGGCCAGCGGTTTCCCCAGACCGGCGAGGACATGGTGGCCGCGGTGGACGGCGAACTGGCCGACGTGAATTTCGACCACGTTCCCGACCTGGCGGTCGGACGGCTGCCCACCACCCGTACACAGGAGGTGGCCACGAGCGTGCAGAAGACGCTGGATTTCGAGCACGCGCGCCGGTGGCGGGAGATGGCGGTGGTCACGGCCGACTGGGACTGCACCGGCATCCAGAACAAGGAGTATCCCTTCAGCGGCGGCACGGAGAAGCTGGTAGCGCCGCTCTCCGCCCGCGGGCGGCGGGTCGAGCGGTTCTACACCAGCGATTCCGGCGGATCCCTGGGGGCGGTACGGACAGACCATCTCCTGCCCGCCTTGCGCAGCGGCGCCGCGCTTTTCCACTACTTCGGCCATGCAAACGAATACCGGCTCGGCAACATGGACGGATACCACAGTCTGCTGCGCTACACCGACATAACGTCCGCCAACTGGCAGAAGCCGGTGATCGCCATCTGCTTGAGCTGCCGACCCAACCGCTGGCATGGTCTGGTTACCGCTTCCCCCAACGTCCTGCTTCCGAACGGCCTGTTCAAAACCGGCACCGGTTTCGTCGCCGGCATCGGCCCGACCGGCTACCAGGCCAGCGGGGAAGGGCAGGCACTGGGCATCCACCTATACTCCGGAACCGACAAGGGCGTTCACCGGCTGGGCGACCTCTGGCTGCGCGCCCAGCGCAATCTGGGCTATCTCTCGCGGGAACGTCTGCTGTGCTTCGGCATCATAGGCGATCCCGCCGTCTGCTTCGAGCTGATTCACGATCCTGCGACCATTTTCATGATCCAATAGCACATGGAAACCCTCTACCAACGACGGGCCGGCGTGGCGGCGCGCACCGTGGCCGGCTCATGCCTGCTGATTCCCGGCGAGGCGTCGGCCCGCAGCGTCTTCACGCTCAACGCCACCGGGCACCGCCTCTGGGAGCTGCTGGCGGAACCGCAGTCGGCGGAGATGCTGGCGCAGGCGCTGGCCGGGCGCTACCGGATCACGATCGAGCGAGCCCGCGGCGATGTCGCCGCCTTCCTGGCCGATATGCAGTCCAAGGGGCTGGTGGTGACCGCCGCCGGCGGCAGTGGCAGTAGGCAACAGGAAATTGAGGAGGGCTGACGCCGGCATTTGTGCTTCCATGTAAATCTTCGGCTGATTATTAGCTGGGCCTTGGTGCTTGTTTGGCTAACCATCGAATGACGCCAGGCATCCTTCCTGCCTTCCTGATTCAAAAACCAGTCGCAGCCCCCGCATCGCGCATGATCCAGCGCGCAGCACCCTCTGCGCCTCTGCGTTATATCCACTCACCACTCACCACTCACCACTCACTACCCGACAAGCCTTCCTGCCTTCCTGCTTTCCTGATTCAAAAACCAGCCGCAGCAAGCGCCCCGCGCATGAGCCAGCGCGAAGCCCCGCTAAATCTTGCGCTTTTGACAATGATGGGACGAATGGGACACAGGGGACGAATGGTGTACCCTACTCACTACTCACCACTCACCACTCACCACCCGACAAGCCTTCCTGCCTTCCTGCTTTCCTGATTTAAAAACCAGTCGCAGCCCCCGCATCGCGCATGATCCAGCGCGCAGCACCCACCCCCACACTCCTCTGCGTCTCTGCGTTATATCCACTCACTACTCACTACTCACTACTCACCCCTCACCCCTCACTTCCGCACGCCCCCTGTGGCTAGCCGATTACGTGACCAACCGATAATGTGGTTGCCAACGGGTTGCCAAAACGCTAACATGACAATTAACAACTTGGACTCTCCTTTCGAGAAGCGGACGCCATGAACAAAGAATCTTTTGATAACGACTACACGGCACCCCAGGTGACCGAGGAGTCCCTCGACTCCGGCGGCAATTATGTCGATGAACCGTACGGGGGAGATATTGGACCGTGGGGCGGCTCGCCCGGCGACGATCCGAGGCAATGATCCACCCGTGACCCAGGATGTGCCGTCAGGTGCCCGTAACGGCGGCGGTTGCATCGGGGCTCGCGATACCTCCCCGTGAATCTCGTCTACCAGGATCCCGCATCTCAGGCAGCGACCGATGAGATGCAGATTGCCGGTGTAAGCCTTTCCTTCAGCAAGCCCCTCGACGCCGCGCTCCTGCCGCCCTCTTTCCAACCCTTCCTCACGCATACCGGCCCTGCGGACTTGATCTGTACCGTTGGCGGTCTTAAGCCGGATGACGCCATTGCCCGGATGCGTGTGGCCCCGGACGACCCCTGGGTGTTCAAGCGTTCCGCAGAGGGTTTTGAGGTGCTGCGCCGCAACCGTGCGGGACATGCGCTTTGGCGGATCACCGGCCCAGACCCCTTCGAGTCGGCCACGGTTCTGTGGCACCCGGAGCTTTTCACCAAAAGCTACGGATGGTTCGAACGTACGCTGGGGCAGGGCATCGGGCTAGTGCTGCTCACGCTGCGCCTGCTGACACACCGGGGCTTCATCCTGCACGCCACGGCGGCGGAAGTGGGCGGCGCGGGCATTCTCTGCGCCGGGGTCTCGGGGCGCGGCAAGAGCACGCTGGCGCGGTTGCTCGACGGTGCCGGCGTGACGGTACTGAGCGATGAGCGCCCCGTGGTGCGCCAGTGGCCGCTGCCCGGCACAGGGGCGGAGCCGTCGCCCCCGGCCTTCCGCGTCCATGGCTCGCCCTGGCCGAGCTCGGCCAACATGTACCGCAATGCCCAGGCACCGCTGCGGCGCATCTATTTTATCGAGCACGGCAGCGAGAACCGCATCACGCCGCTGGATCCCGCCGCGGCGCTGCGCCGGCTCATCCCCGTCACTATGGTGCCCTGGCAGGCGCCCGCGCTGCTCGACTCCCTGCTGGAGACCATCGAGGCGCTGGTCACCGGTATCCCCTGCGCGGTCTTCTCCTTCCGTCCTGATCCCGACGCCGTGACGGCGATCCGCGATGATCTTGCCCAGGAGGCGCCGTGCAGCGCCAGTCGCTGACGCAAGGCGACGATGGCATGGACAGCCTGCCCCGTCTGCGCGCCATCACCGCCGCCCTGCGCCATGCGCTGCGGCTGGCCTGGGCCAGCGCCCCGGGACTGGCGCTGGCGCAGACCGTGCTCGTGACCTTGCAGGCGCTCCTGCCGCTGGCGGCGATGTACGCGCTGAAGCAGGCGGTCGATGCCGCCACGCTGATGGCGCGGCAGGGGATACCGGCTCCCGCTGAGGGGGGCATGCCCGCCCTGGCCCTCCAGCTCCTGCGCGATCCCACCAGCCGCGCGGTGGCGCTCTGGTTCTTCGCCGGTGCCGCCGTGATTGCCACCGTCGCCGTACTGCGGGGCGTACTCGCGTGGGTTTCCGAGCAGCATGCCATGGCCGTCAGCGACCACGTGCATGGCCTGCTGCACGCCAAGCTGCTGGAGGTTGATCTGGCCTTCTTCGAGGACAGCCGCGAGCAGGAGCGGCTGCATCTGGTGCAGTCGCAAGCCATGACGCGTCCCGTCAGCGTGCTGGGTGCCCTCTACCAGTTGCTGCGCAGCGCCATCGCCTTTGGCGGTGTGCTTGCCCTGCTGGCGCTCTTCCAGCCACTGCTGGCGCTGGCGCTGGCACTGGCCGGCCTGCCCGGCCTGTTCCTGCGCCTGCACCGCAGCCGCCGGCGCTTCCTGTGGCGGCGCGGGCTGGCGCCCCTCGAGCGCGAGGCCGGCTACTTCCACCGGCTGCTGACCACGGGCGGCACGGCCAAGGAGATACGGCTGAACGGCTTCGGCGGCTTCTGCCGCGAACGGTTCAACGCCGTCCGGCGCCGCCTGCGCGCGGAGCGCCTCGTCTGGCGCCGCCGGGTGCTGGGCGAGGAGCTGCTGCTGCAGCTCCTCACGCTGGCCGTCGCCGCCGTCCTGCTGCTCTGGATGACCGGCTATCTCGCCGCCGGTGTCCTGACCCTCGGCTCGCTCGTCATGTATGTCCAGGCCGTGCAGCGCGGCCAGACCCAGATCGGCGCCCTGGTGACATCGGTCATAGAACTCCACCAGGCGGCCCTCTTCCTGACGACCTTCGAGGAGGTTCTGCGGCTACCGGCGCGTGTGACGGCACCGGCGGCGCCCAGGCCGGTGCCCACGCCCATCCGCCGAGGCATCGTCTTCGACCGCGTCAGTTTCGCCTATCCCGGCACCGAACGCCTCGTGCTCGATAATCTCTCGTTCACGCTCGGGGTGGGCGGACGTCTGGCGGTGGTGGGCGCCAACGGTGCCGGCAAGTCGACGCTCGTCAAGCTGCTCTGCCGCCTCTACGATCCCACCAGCGGACGCATCCTGGTGGACGGCGTGGACTTGCGGGAACTCGACCCCGCCGACTGGCGCCGGTGCGTGGGCGTGCTCTTCCAGGATTTCGGACGCTACCAGCTCACGGCAGCCGAGAACATCTGGATCGGCGATCCGCAGGGCACACCCGCCGACGCGCGCATTGCCGCCGCGGCCACGCGTGCCGGGCTCGATGAGGTGGTCCGGCACTGGCCGCAGGGTCTTGAAACCCCGCTGGGCCGCTGGCTGCGGCCGGGCGTGGAGCCCAGCATGGGGCAGTGGCAGCGGCTGGCGCTGGCCCGCGCCATGCTGCGCGAGGCGCAGCTCCTGGTGCTTGACGAGCCCACCAGCGCACTCGATGCCCGCACGCAGCAGGAATTTATCAACCTGCTGCTGCGCGAGGCCGCGGAGCGGCCGGCGCTGGTGGTGAGCCACCGTCCCGAGATGCTGGCCTGGGCGCGGCACGTGATCGTGCTGCACGACGGTACGGTAGTGGAGGAGGGCGACGCCGCCACGCTGCTGCGGCAGCAGGGCGCCCTGGCTCGGCTCTTTCCAGAGGCCGGCGACATGCCGGGGACAGCATGAGCGGCGAGGCGCAGATTCTATCTCCCGTGCAGGAAGCGGCCGACCTGCAACGGCTGCTGCAAGCCGTGATTGAAGGCCGTGCCGTCGGGACGCCGCCGGCGGACTGGCCCCGCACGCTGGCGCTGGCGCAGGCACACCATCTCGATGCCTTTCTATTCGATGCCGTGGCCGCCAGGCCCGCGGAACTGCGTCCGGAAGCGGCACTCATGGAGGAGTGGACGCGGCGCCAGCGCAGCCAGGTCGTGGGGACATACCGCATACGTGCCCAGCGCGCCGAATTGCTGGCGGCGCTGAAGGCTGCGGGTGTGGCCGCCATTCCGCTCAAGGGCGCCTGGCTGGCCGAGACCGTCTATCCGGATCTGGCCCAGCGTCCCATGAGCGACATGGATCTGCTCATCCGGCCGGAACAGCTCGAAGCCGCCCAGGCCGCCATGACCAGGCTCGGCTACGCCGTCAAGGACGAAGACCAGCCCGGCGGATGGAGCAAGGGACGACTCTACCTTCACCCGCAGTGGCGCTGTGCCGTCGAGCTCCAGTGGACACTCTGGCATCCGTCGCACGAGCTGACCCCCGAACTGGATCCGGCCTGCCTCTGGAATGCCGCCGAAAACGGCCTTCTCTCCGGTGTCGAGGTGCCACTCCTGCCTCCGGCGGTACACCTCGTCTATCTGACCTATCACCATCAGGCGCATCTGTGGCGCTTGCCCGCCCGCGCTCTGCTGGATATCGTGCTGCTGGGACGGCGCTTCGCGACGAAGCTCTCCGTGGCGGAACTCGAGGCCGAGGCCCGCGCCTGGGATCTGGCCTTCCGCGCACCCTTCGTATGGCGTGTTGCCCATGATGTATGCGGTGTCGAGCCGCCCGCGGAGCTGGCGGAGTGGACACGGCCGCTGGAGACCAGTGTGGCCGAGCGCCGCGCCGCTCTGGAGATTGCGCTGTATACGCAGTGGCAGACGGAGAGCATGACCAGACTGCTCAGCGAGTTCCGCCAGGCCTCCGGCTGGCGCCGTGCGCTGGTGGGAGCGCGTGCGGTTTTTGCGCCGCCGGCCATGATCCGCCAGAGCCATCCCGTCGCGACAAGGTGGGGCGGGCTCGCGGGCGGCTATGCCGCGCGCGCGGCCGACCTCGTGCGCAGGCGTCTGCGCGATGCCTTCCCCGGTGCGCAGCGCCGCGCCGGGGTAGCCCGGGCCGCCGATGCCATGTCCGCCCGCCTGCGCCTGGGGCGCTGGCTGGCGGAGCAGGAGAGGGAGTGAGTGGTTGGTGGTTGGTGGTGCGGTAAGTTTAACGCAGAGGCGCGGAGGAAGTGTGTGGTGAGTAGGGGTACACCATTCGTCCCCTGCGTCCCATTTGTCCCATAATTGTCAAAAGCGACAGGGAAAGCGTGCGTGAAGGCGCGCAATAAGAGTGCGGCAGACATTCCTGTCTGCCCGGAGGCGGCGCATGGATGGAGAACGTTACCGCCGGGGACGTCGGGCTCCAGCGTTCCGGCCACCCGTTCGCTCCAGACGCGCTTTGGAGCCCGCGGTCTCCGCGGTTCATTGGGGAGCGCATGGATGGAGAACGTTACCGCCGGGGACGTCGGGCTCCAGCGTTCCGGCCACCCGTTCGCTCCAGATGCGCTCTGGAGCCCGCGGTCTCCGCGGTTCATTGGGGGGCGCATGGATGGAGAACGTTACCGCCAGGGACGTCGGGCTCCAGCGTTCCGGCTTTGTGCGTTCACTTTTGCCGCGACCGCCCAGTCGCCTGTACCGCCAGCTAATACGCTTGTACCGCCTTTCAGTTGCCGTACCGCGAGCTTATGCCGGAGCGGCGGGCGGGGTGGTCCGGTACAGGCGGCCAGGCAGAGCGGTGCCGTGAAGTTCTTTGAGCATGCAACCACGAGCGACCTCGATCCGGACTTCGACGAGCCCGGGGAGGCACCTGCCGATCCTGAAGCGGCCCCGGTCGTTCCGCAAACGGCACCTGCCGCTCCTGAAGCGACCCCCGCCGCTCCCCAGGCGGCCGGGTGTGGTTCAACATAGTTGCCACACACCCAGGGGTCAGGAGCCAGGGTTCAGGGTTCAGTCGGGCCACTGGCGACCGACGGTCGCCAGTTAGAACAGGCCAGAGACGCCACTTTGTCGCGAGCTTTGTCGGAAACTTTGTCGACTTTGTCAAACGCGAAAGATTAAGCGGGTGGTTTAAGCGTGCCGATTAAGAGTGAGTTTAAGAGAGAGTTTGGAGTGGGTGCTCCGCGCTAACACTTTGTCCACACACTTAGTCGCAACGCTTAGTCGAATACACTTAGTCGCTTACGCTTAGTCCAGACACTTAGTCGAAATGTGGAGTCAGAGGGACGACTAAGTGCAGCGACTAAGTGTGGAGACTTAGTGTGTGTGCCTACTGCTACTCCCCTGTCTCCTGTCCCCTTCAAGGACAACCGCTTGACGACGTGATATGCCATACTATATCTTGAGACCATGCAAATACTAGACGAACGCCTGGCTGACCTGCTTAAGCGCATGGGCAGTATTCAGAGAATGGAACGCGGCAAGCTCTGTCGCATGAGCGGCCGCCCGAACTACAACCATCAGACCTGGCAAAATGGCCGTAACGTAGTCCGGTATGTCAAGAGCGAGCATGTTGCCCCGCTAACGGAGGCGATCGAGGGCTACCGCCAATACATGGAACTGGTTCAGGAGTACGCGGATCTGGTAATCGAGCGTACCCGCCAGGAGATCTTCGGTGCCGAGCCCGCCGAGGACGAAAAGGCGAAGACACGGAAAACGGGCTCACGGAAAAAGAGTGCGGCCCGTAAAGAGGTGGAAGAGGAGTAGGGCAGGGGACAGGGGACGGGTGACAGGGGACGGCAGGTGACAGGGGGCAGGACGCGGGGAGGGAGGCGCGCTACCCGCCGTAAACGGCGGGCACAGGACTGGCAGGCGGCCACGCGGGGTGGCCGAACGAGCGTATAGGCTACAGAAACGGGAGTCCGGCTGGTAGACGCGGCGTCTCCGCCGCGTGCGTGGCAAAAGGCGGCGTGGACGTCCATCTGCCTGCGCCCGCCAGTAATACGGCTTGGTGGTGTGGTATGGGGCGGCAGCCGCCGGTAGTCCCGGTAGTACCGGCAGGATCGGCAGTACCGGCAGTTCCGGGGCTCGAGGACGAGGACGAGGACGAGGACGAGGACGAAAATCCGCAGGGCTTTTACCCTCTAAATTGCGAACCACTGAGTGGTCTCTGCCACTGGGTGGCGCAAGGGCAGCGCAGCACTTTTACCCTCTTCATTGCGAACCACTGAGTGGTCGCAATAACGACGGGGTTGAAACTCCGGCGCATACCGTGTACAATGCCTGTCATCAATGGTGCTGCCGGACTGTTTCGGCATCACCCATGGGAAGCTGGTTGCCGGACTGATCCGAGAGAAAAGGAAAGGGCTGCTCATGAAAACACGTTTCGCACGCACAATGCTAGTGGCGCTGATCGCGGTGCTGCCGGCGACCGGAAGCTGGGCCGCAACGCGGATCGCCAGCCTCTACATCGAGAACTTCAATGAGCTGCAGCGCCAGTTGTCGCTGGCCGGCACGCTCTATGAGGCGCCGTCGCTCAACATGCTGCCGATCATGCTGACCTCGCAGCTCCCCGGAGCGGGCGGCATGGACAACAGCCAGCCGATCGCCGTGCATGTCATGGACACTGGCGCCGACAAGCCCGGCATCGTGCTGGAAGTTAGCGCGGTCGCCACACCCGAGGCCTTCCTGAAGAACCTGGTGGGCGCGGATGCGCCGTTGCCGGCGGCTGTCGATGGCCTCTACAAGCTCGCGGACGGCACCCTGGCGCGCATAGTCGGCAAGCGCCTCTTCATGATGCCCGGCACCATGGGCGGTGGTGACGCTGCCCTGCTCAAGAGTCTGATCGACTCCAAGCCGGCCATGCCCGTGCTTCCCGGCGCTATCCGCGTCACGGTGCTGCCCTCGGCCATGCTGCCGATGATCGACAAGGGCCTCCGCGAGTTTGAAAACATGCCCGCTACGGATGCCGAAGCCGTGGCGGCCCGCACGATGTTAAAGGCCATGCTGGACTTCTACAGGCAGGCCTTCAGTCAGATCGAGGCGCTGCATCTGGGCGTGGCCGTCCAGAACGAGGGTTTCTTCCTCCGCTCGCGGCTCGCGCCGCGTGCCGGCACCGATGCCGCCGCCATCATTGCGTCTATGCAACCCGTCCAGAATGCTCAGCTCGCCTTCATCGACAAGGACGCGCTCTTCTCCTACGCCTCCGGCCGTGTTGAGCTGCCGGAAAAGTTGAAGCAGGGAGTGATCAAGTGGTACACCGATATGCTGGCACTCAACCCTGTGACCAAGGGTGTTTCGTCCGAGGCGTTCGCTGCGCTCATGGCTCTCTCGATGAAGCAGATTGGACGGCCGCTGGCCGGATCCTTCGGTGTTGCGCCCGATGGTCGCACGGTGCAGATGCAGGGCGTGATACAGATGGCCGATGCCGCCGCCTATCTAGATGAATATTTTGCTCTCGTTCGCAAGCCCGAAGTCCAGAAGAGCATGGGTATGAAGTTCACAGAACCAGTTTCCCGCATGCATCAGGGAACCAAGATCATGACTTTGCGCGGTCTCGTTGACGAGAAGACCTTCGAGGCGATGATACCGGGTGCAGTGCCTGAGCAAATGGATGCCATGCGCGATACCATAGGCATACTCGGTGCCATGGGATTCACCAGCAACGACATCTCCTATGCTGCCACTCCCGGCGCCATGGTTTACACCATGGGGCCGTCCGGTGCCATCGAGCAGGCGCTCGGGCGCCTGAAGGCACCGGCATCCGCCGAGGCTACGCGCATCCGCACCGTGCTGGCACCGTCGGCCGCG
>JAAYLN010000376.1 GCA_012521875.1 Lentisphaerota bacterium
CACAAATCTCAAATCACAAATCACAAATCTAAAATCATGCGCGCCCCTATAGCTAGCCGATTACAAAACATCCGCTTGCCACCCATCCGCCGAATGACTACCATACCTCCATGTTAACGGAGAGAGGAGCGATGAAAAGAACTTTGATGATGTTAGCCGGGCGTCTGGCGATTTTCCTGTTCCTTGCCGCAAGCGTCGGTGCGGAAGAGGCCGGGCGTTTCATGATCGAGGCGCACACCGTCTCGGTCACCGACCTGGCAGACGCCGGCAAACCCGTGCTGAGCGAAGAGGCCATATTCAAGCTCGACTCTCATCTTGGCTCCGTATGGCGCATGGAGACCAACACCTTCCAGCGCATCAGCGTGCGTGACCTCGTCTCGCAGAAAGCCTTTCACGAGCAAAAGCAGAAGCAGTTTCTCGAGCGTCTCGACGCCATCAGGATTCCGGAAATCGCTTTCCGCAATGAGAGTTTCAGCAACGCCATCGCCTTCCTTGAGGCGCAGATCAGGCGGCTGGATCCGACCATGGCCGAAGGGCCTGCCCCCTTGCTGCGTTGGAAGTATGACACAAGCATCGGCTCCCCGCCCCCCGTTCTCCTTGAAGCGCAGAACATCACTGCGCTGGAGAGTCTCAAGCTTCTCGCGGACATTTGCGGCATGAAGTACCGCGTGGAAGATGGCTGCATAGTGCTAACCCCCATACGCGATGATGAAGCGTTAATACTCCGCACATACCAAGTCAGCCCTGAACTGCGCCTGTGGACACACGGAACCACCATAAGCAATATCCTGTCCGAAATCGGTTTCGAAGTAAAAGAGTATTCCAGTCTCACCTACTCTCCCGCACTTGACATGCTGATTTTCTCGGCACCGTCCACGGAGCATGAACGCCTTCAGGCACTGCTTGGCACGGCGGATCTTATCCGGCAGACGCCCGGCCGCTTCCGCCTCGTCTCCCGGCAACATGCTGGACGCCATCTGCTCTTCCTGCTGGATGGCAGGACCGGCGACACCTGGCTCTATCGTGCCACGCTCCGCAAGAACGGCAGGCGCGAGGAATCCTTCGATCTGCTATAATGGACAGGCGCTTGCATAACCCCTCGCTTGCAGGTGTGGCACGGGCATCTTGCCAGTGTTTCATGGGCGGGACGCCCATGCCACGAGGGTTCTGCAAGAGCCTCTGGAGATAACAATGGCCGAGAAAGTCATGTACATCGGGGAGAGCACGGCCCCCAAGTTTCTGACGGTAGAGGATGTCATCCGCCGGGTCGAGGATACCTGGCGCTGGTATGGCGAGGGCACGGTCATCATGCCCTCCAAGGTCACGCTGGATATGGCACCCCTCGGCGTCAAGGGGTGGGTCAACTCGATGCCCTCCTACGTCCAGGCAACCGGCCACGCCGGCATCAAATGGGTCGGCGGCTATGCGGACAATCCGTCGCACGGCCTGCCCTACATCCGAGCCAAGGTGTTCCTCGCCGATCCGCGCAACGGCGATCTGCGCGCGGTGGTGTCGGGCGACTGGATCTCCGACATGCGTACCGGTGCCCAGCCGACCATCGCCTGCAAGTATCTTGCCGCCGCCACGGATGTCAGGAGACAGGGGACAGGGAAGTAGCAGTAGGCAGTGGCAGTTGGCAGTTGGGGACAGGAGACAGGGAAGTAGCAGTAGGCAGTGGCAGTCCCCCACTTCGTCGCGAGCTTTGTCGGTCACTTTGTCGACTTCGTCGAAAGCACAGGATTAAGCGGGTGGAGTAAGTGTACCGATTAAGAGTGAGATTAAGAGTGGGTTTAAGTGGGTGCTTCGCACTTACACCTTGTCTCCACACTTTGTCTCCACGCTTTGTCGGATACGCTTCGTCTCCACACTTTGTCCCCACGCTTTGTCAAAAGCTGATGATGAAGCTGGCGGAGTGTCTCAGACTAGGAGACAGGGGACAGGGACAGTCCCCCACTTCGTCGCGAGCCTTGTCGGTAACTTTGTCGACTTCGTCGAAAGCACAGGGAAAGCTCACGCGAAGGCGCGAAGCCGCGAAGATTTGTAACCGCAGATGTCGCAGATTTTCGCAGATGGTAGTTTGGTAGAGCGAGCTGTCCCCTTCACGCCGCCACACCCGAAGCTTGGGGCTGGCGCCTGTACCGAAGCACCCCGCCCGCCGCCCCGGCACCAGCTCACGGTACAGCAACCGAAAGGTGAGGCAAGCCGTCCCCGTCACGCCGCCACGCGGCGTGACCGGCGAGCCGTGCACAAGGCATTGTAACGCCAACCCCGCCAATTCCGCCACCTATCCGCCCTTGCGAGAGCGGCCCCAGAGTGGCGCGGACATTCCTGTCTGCGCACGTCCACGAGGGCAGACAGGAATGTCTGCCCCACACTACCACGCTCCATCGCTGCGGCTAGCCCTGCACGTGCCCCACAAAATGCCCTATAACAACCACGACTACGGGGACCCTCCCCTTCCTATCCAGAAGCCTATGAGGAAGCCCTTGATGTAGCCCTTGC
>JAAYLN010000377.1 GCA_012521875.1 Lentisphaerota bacterium
CCGCGCAGCAGGAACTCCCGCCCGAACCCGCCTGCTCTTTAACGACACCTGATAGACGCAGAGCTCAAACGCCCTTGCGCGGCCGTCGCGCGCCCGAAAACGCCACCCTTCCGCTTCTCGTCGCGCTCCTTCTGCCGCATCTCCTGCATTGGCGAATGATTTGGAACCGCTGGTATATCATATCCGGCAATGGTTCTGGCACACATTTTGCTTGAACACTCTGGCGTAGAATCGATTCTACCGATTCTGCATATTTTTTGACCCAGGAGACCAACATGAAGCCACTGGCAATCAAAACCATCCCAACCGCTCTGGCGGCGGCGTTCGCCCTGGGCAATCTGTTCGCGGCCGGCCACCCGGACTTCGCGGGCAAGCCCTACGTCGTCGAGGGCGAGCTTGAATCGCTCGACGTGCCCGTCGAGGGCTGGCGCGTTTCATACCCGATCTCACGGGCGGAGGCTCCCTTCTACGCCTACGCAAAGCCGACGGCCTCGAACGGCGTCTCCGGCATCTCGATCTCCGTCACGAACGCGATGGTCCGCGGCGTCGAGAAGAAGGCGCTCCGCCTGGAGCTCACCCATGGCTTCAACGGCGGCAACGGCGACCCCGTGGCGGCCGTCAAGTTCCCCGTGAACGCGCAGGAGTACAACGTCCTCTCCTTCAAGGCGCGCGTCGACGTGGACGAGGGCCTCCGCCCCCTCATCGGCGACACGACGCAGATGAACGGCTGGTCGTCCGCGACCTTCGCCCGCTTCTTCGACGACTTCGGCATCAGCGCGGCCGACGGCTTCACCTACCCCTGGGCGGGCGACGGCGTGCCGGCGACGACCTTCCGCAACCACGACTACCCCGAGACGCGCGGCGAGGACGGATTCGCGGACTTCGTCTGGGACATCCCGCACGAGGAGCGCACG
The DNA here is from genome assembly GCA_012521875.1 of Lentisphaerota bacterium. Classification (GTDB taxonomy): domain Bacteria; phylum Verrucomicrobiota; class Kiritimatiellia; order RFP12; family JAAYLN01; genus JAAYLN01. The sequence continues at coordinate 915 of JAAYLN010000377.1, forward strand.
GCCTTCAAGGGCTTCCTCTACGGCGCGATCAAGGAACTCCAGTTCTACTACAGGACGCGGAAGATCCCCGAAGGCAAGAAGGTCGTCCTCACCATCGCGGACATCCAGTTCACCAAGGGCGCGCACCTCCGCTACGACGAGCCGGAGAAGTACGCCCAGTGGCTCGACTACGTGAAGAACTACAAGCCGGACTACTCCGACTCCTCCAAGTATCTGGAGCCCCCCGAAACAGGCCGCGTCAAGGGCAGGCGCCCCGTCCTCGTCCAGGACGGCCAGCCGAAGGCCGAGATCGTCGTCTGCCTCGACTACGACAAGCTGAAGATCGACAACTGGTTCGCCCCCACTAACCGCCCCATGGAACTCAAGCAGTCGCTGGGGCGCGAAGTCGCCTGGTCGCGCGAGGCGGCCTACACGCTCCAGTCCCTCGTCCGCAGGATCACCGGCGCGACGCTCCCCGTCGTCACCGCGCCCTCGAAGGAGCGCAACGTCAAGATCTTCCTCGGCGCCCCCTGGGCGGAGCGCGTCTTCCCGAAGGACATCGCGCGCCTGGCCGATCTTAACGACGGCGGCATCGACGGATTCGCCGTCCGCACGCGGGGCGACAACGTCTACATCTTCGGCCCGAACCCCCTCGGCACCCGCAACGGCGTCTACGCCTTCATCGAGAACAACACCGACATCATCTGGGCGATGGCGGAAGACCCGGACGGCACGATCTACACCGAGACCAAGGACCTCGAGGTCGTCTGGGGCGACTCCCTGGAGAAGCCCGCCTTCGTCATCCGCGGCTGGCAGGGCGGCAAGGGCCCCTGGCAGGTCGCCAACCGCTCCAACTACTACGGCGGGTGGCAGGGCTACACCCTCGCGGGCGGCCACTACCTCTCCCCCCAGTACTATGACCGCAAGGAGGGCCTCACCAACTTCAACCCGCTCGTCAGCGGCAAGTACGGCTGCGTCGAGCCCTGGGGCTTCGACAAGGACACCAAGCCCGGCGAGCGCACGCACCAGTGGCACGAGAGCCACACGCTCGTCTGCCTCTCGAACCCCGAGTTCCTCAAGCAGTCGAAGGAGCGCGTCCCCAACGTCGGGCACATCCGCTACAGCGGCACCTTCATGGAGGTCATGGGCATCGACGACAACTACGGCGTCTGCGAGTGCCCCATCTGCACGAAGCCGATCCAGACGCTCGACGGCACCCTCCTCACGCCCGAGCAGGACCTCGAGCTCTTCTACAGCTGCTGGCTCTGGGGCTACATCAACCGCCTCGACGACGAGATCCAGAAGGTCTTCCCCGGCTACATCACGAGCTCCTACGCCTACATGTTCGCCGTCAAGCGCCCGCCGATCAAGCTCAACAAGACCGTCGCGCCGCTCCTGTGCACCTACTACCGCAAGGGCCACAACGAACCGATCTTCGCGCCCGTCAACCAGAAGTGGTGGAAAATCTACAAGGACTGGGCCGCGCACAACGCCCGCGACCTCGCGATGTACGACTACTACGGCCTCGGCTTCGTCATGCAGCCGCGCGCCGAGGTCCACAAGTTCGACCTCCTCGCCCAGCGCGAGATCGGCTTCCTCCGCAACTCGACCGAGGGCTTCGGCTCCAACCAGTACCTCGGCTCCGGCGACGAGCGCTGGTGCATGACGCGCCTCGAATGGGACCCCGACGCCGACGTCGAGCAGCTCCACCGCTACTTCAACCGCCGCACCTACCGCGAGGCGGCCCCCTGGATCGACAAGTTCCGCGGCACGATCCGCGAGAACTGGCTCCGCTGGCCCTTCAGCGTGACGATGACGGAGAACCGCGAAATCGCCGCCATGATCCGCGAGCGCGGCCTTGAGAAGGAGCTGCGCGGCTACCTCGCCGAGGCGCAGAAGGCCGTGAAGAACGAGAAGTCCCGCCGCCTCCTCGAGAAGCTCGTCGCCGACTTCGACTTCGACCTCTCCTGCACGAGCTGGAACTGGCCCTCCAAGAAGATGGTCGAGCCCATGCCCAAGGCCCCCGCCATGCAGACCGACGCCGACATTGCCTTCACGAACGAGATGGCGAAGGCCATGCGCTTCGTCCGCGCCGTCGCCCCCGACTACGCCACCAACGTCTTCATCAACGCCATGCAGGACATGCGCGTCTCCCCGGCGCTCCGACAGGACCAGCTCGTCAAGTTCCTCCATGAGTTCGCCAAGACCGACCGCAACGCCACGGCCGCCAAGGTCCTCCGCATCTACCGGGCGAACAACGACGACTTCGCCGCGAAGGCCCTTGGCTGGAGCGTCTTCATGAACAACCGCGGCGGCGCCGCCATCCGCCGCATGGCCGACGCCTTCGCCTCGCGCGGTGCCTGGGAGGATGTCGCCGCCCTCTTCGACGCCTGGGCCAACTGGGACGGCAAGATGCTGCCCGTCGGCCTCCGCCTCGGCCGCCAGCGCGAGAAGATGAACCGCCTCCGCGGTGCCGCCGGGAAGTCGCCCGCCGCCAAGGCCCTCTACGACAAGCACCTCCCCGCCTACCTGAAGCTCCTCGAGGAGTGCGCGAAGAACGGCGCGACGTCCGAAGACCGCGGCGAAGCCCGCCTCGACCTCCTCTCGCTCCGCCGCGACACGCTCGACGCCGAGGCCCGCGCCGCCGCCCTCCGCGCAATCTACACGGACAAGTTCATGCAGAACAAGACGCGCGCCCGCGCCGTCGCCATGGCCCCCGCGATCTGCACCTACGACGGCGCGACCGACTGGGAGCAGGTCAAGTCGCTCGCCTTCGAGGCCCTCGCCTCCGGCGACTGGTCGGGCATGTACCCGCACTTCTACTCGAAGAGCCGTAAGAACGACACGCGCATCGGCACCATCGCCGGTCTCGCGAAAAAGGCCGTCGAGGCCGACCGCAAGGACGTCGCCCGCGACCTCCTCGAGATCTGCGCCCGCACGCTGGGATTCTTCGCGGACGGGACGCTCGCGGACGCCGGCGACAACAACCAGGCGGATTACGACCTGCGCCTCAAGGCCCTCACCAACGCCCTCAACACCTGCGAGGGCAAACTGCCCACGCGGCCTTAACCGCCGAATAATGGCCTGAGAATGGAAATGCGCCGCACAGCAGTGTGGCGCATTTCCATTCTCAGGCCAGTCTCTCCAAAAAGCTCTTGACAGGCTAGAGTAGAATCGTTGTAACTGCTCAGGTAGCCGCCGCGAAGCGGACGGCTACCTGAGAGAAGTTGGCGGACAGATTCGTCCGGTACGTAGGGCGATGGTCACGAGGTGTTGACCGTCGGCACGAAGGGGGTGCCGCGGAAGACGCGCTGCAAGGCGTCGAGCGCGC
>JAAYLN010000378.1 GCA_012521875.1 Lentisphaerota bacterium
TCGCGCATGCTCCCGCGAGCAGCCCCCCTCCCTCCTCTCCGCCACGCACCAAAACCAGCGCCCTCCCCGGCATTACCGCCAACCAAAACAATCATGCAATCATGTAATCCTGTCAAAAAAAACAACCCGTCGCAGCCTCCGCATCGCGCATGATCCCGCGCGCAGCTCCCCAATCACAATTCCGAAATTCCCTTTCATGCGCGAATGCCGTATACTGGGTTCTTCATGGATTCGCTGCTGGAAAAAATCAACTGCCCCGGGGATTTGCGCCGGCTCGCGCCGGCGCAATATCCCGCGCTGGCGAAGGCCATCCGCACCCGCATCATCGAGACCGTCAGCCATACCGGTGGCCATCTGGCCTCCAACCTGGGCGGCGTCGAGCTCACCATCGCCCTGCTCCACCACTTTTCGCCACCGACCGACAAGATCCTCTGGGATGTCAGCCACCAGACCTATGCCTGGAAGCTGCTGACCGGACGGTGCGACCGCTTCGACACCCTGCGCCAGCCGGACGGCCTCTCAGGCTTTCTGAAGCGCGACGAGTCGCCCTGCGACGTCTTTGACGCCGGCCACGCCGGCACGGCGATTTCCGCCGCCCTCGGCTTCGCGGTGGCCCGCGACCAGCGGCAAGGCACGGAGCATGTCGTGGCCGTGGTTGGCGATGCCGCCCTCGGCAACGGCATCTCGTTCGAGGCGCTCAACACCGTGGTCTCGACCACCAGCCGCCTGATCATCATTGTCAACGACAACGAGATGTCGATCTCCGGCAGCGTCGGCGCCATCTCCCGCCATCTCGGCCGCCTGCTGGGCCGCCATTCCTACAACCGGTTCAAGTCCCGCATCGAGCAGACGGCACACCGGCTGCGTCTGGGCTTTTTGCGCCGGACCTACTACCGCATCGAGACGGCCCTGAAGAGCATGTTCGTCCGCAACGCGGTCTTCGAGGATCTCGGCCTGCGCTACGTCGGCCCGATCGACGGCCACGACCTGCCGGCGCTGCTTGATGCCCTGCGGGTAGCCAAGGACTACGACCGGCCTATCGTCCTGCACGTCGCCACGCAGAAGGGCCGCGGCTACACCCCCGCCGAGCAGGCGCCCGAGTCGTGGCACGGCGTGTCCGCCTTCGATGCCGCCACGGGAAGCTGCACCTCCGCGCGCCACGGCTACTCCGAGGCCTTCGGCTGCCAGTTGACCGAAATGGCGCGCAAGGATCAGCGCATTACCGCCATCACCGCCGCCATGCGCGGCGGCACGGGGCTCGACCCCTTCGCCCGGGAGCATCCCTGCCGCTTCTTCGATGTCGGCATCTGCGAGGGTCATGCGGTCACCTTTGCGGCGGGCCAGGCCGCCGGCGGCCTGCGGCCGGTCGTGGCGCTCTATTCCACCTTCCTGCAGCGCGGCGTGGATCACGTCTTCCACGACGTCTGCCTGCAGCAGCTCCCCGTGCTCTTCTGCATCGACCGTGCCGGCGTGGTCGGCGCCGACGGCCCCACGCACCACGGGCTCTTCGATATCCCCATGCTGCGCTGCCTGCCCAACCTCACCATCATGCAGCCGCGCGACAACGCCATGCTGGCGCGCATGATGGTCACGGCCCTCGCCCTCCCCGGGCCGGCCGTTATCCGCTACCCGCGCGATCCCGGCCCGAATGTCACGCCACCTACCGACCCCGAGCCCCTGGAACCGGGACGTGCGGAGGTGCTGCGCACACCGGGGCAGACGCACTCTGCCGTCTGGATCTGGGCGCTGGGCGACATGCTGCCGCTCGCCACCGAAGTCGCCGACGCCCTGGCGGATACCCCTCTGGCACCCGGGATCGTCGACGCCCGCTTCATCAAGCCGCTTGATATGGCCCTCCTGCGCGGGCAGACCCCTAACGCACGCCTCTTTGTGACGCTGGAAAACGGCGCGGTTACGGGCGGCTTCGGTTCCGCGCTGCAGGAGGCGCTGGCGGCGGAGGGCTTTACTGTTCCGGTGCTCACGCTGGGCTGGCCCGACACCATCATCGGCCAGGGCACGACCGCCACGCTGCGTGCCAAACACGGACTGACGGCCGAGGCCATCACGGAACGCATCCGCAAGACCTCGTGCCAAGTGTCCCCTGTGGAGTCGTGATGAAGCGCATGCGGCTCGACCAGCTTGTCGTGTCACGCGGTCTCGCCGAGAGCCGCGAGCGCGCCCAGCGGCTGATTCTGGCCGGCGAGGTCTTCGTGGACGGACATCCCCACACCAAGGCCGGCCAATCGATACCTATGACGGCCACCATCACGCTGGCGGCGCGTCCGCGTTTCGTCAGCCGCGGCGGCGAGAAGCTGGAGGGCGCCTTCGCGGCCTTTCCCCTCGCGGTCGAGGGGTTCGACTGCATCGACGTGGGCGCCTCGACCGGCGGCTTCACCGACTGCCTGCTGCAGCACGGCGCGGCACGCGTCATAGCGCTGGATGTGGGTCACGGCCAGATCCACCCGCGCATCGCCGCGGATCCCCGTGTGCATGTCATCGAGCGCTACAACGCCCGCAACCTGCGGCTCGGGGATCTCCCCTACCCGCCCCGTTTCGCAACGGTTGATGTCTCCTTCATCTCGCTGCGGCTGATCCTGCCGCCGCTGGCGCACCTGCTGCCGGAGGGTGGCGAGATCGTCACTCTGATAAAGCCGCAGTTCGAGGCCGGCCGCGGCCAGGCACCGCGCGGCGTGGTGCGCGATCCGGCGGTACACGAGGCGGTTGTGGAGGCCATCCGCAGCTTCGGTACGCAGGAGGTCGGACTCGATTGGCTCGGCGTCGTCCCCTCCCCGCTGCGCGGTCCCGAGGGCAACATCGAGTTTCTGGCATGGTGGCGCAAGGGGGCGCCCCCGGCATGAACGACGCGCTGCGCGAGAAGCTCAAGGAGCTGCCCGAGAAACCGGGCTGCTACCTCATGCGCGACCGCACCGGACGCATCATCTACATCGGCAAGGCGCTCTCGCTGCGCCGCCGCGTGCAGAGCTACTTCCGCCCCGCCACCCTGCGCCAGGGCGACCCCAAGCTGCGCAGCCTCGTCAATAGCGTCCACGACCTCGAGTGGATCGTCACCCGCACCGAGGACCAGGCGCTGCTCACCGAGAGCGAGCTAGTTAAGCAGCACCAGCCGCGCTACAACATCCTGCTGCGCGACGACAAGCGCTTCCTCGCCATCCGCTGCGACCTGCGCGACCCGCTGCCCCGCCTGACCACCTGCCGCATCATCCGCGACGACGGCGCCACCTACTTCGGCCCCTTCGCCTCCGGTGCCCGCTTCGTGCGTCCGGTCATAGACTTCCTGGAACGCAAGTTCGGCCTGCGCCGCTGCACGCCGATCCGCCCCGACGCCGAGACCTACCGCCACTGCCTCGACGACATCATCCGCACCTGCTCCGCGCCCTGCGTGGGACGCATCGGCGAGGCGGAGTACCAGGCGCGCGTGGCCGAGGCCTGCGCCGTGCTGCGCGGCGAGCGCCCCGCCTTCCTGGAAGAGCTGCGCGCAGAGATGACCGCGGCCGCCGAGGCGCTCGACTTCGAGCAGGCCGCCGCCCTGCGCGACATCTGGATGGGGCTGCGCGAGATGGCGCGGCAACGCGCGCGCGGCCCCATGGCCACGCCCGCCATGCACAAGGCCGACGCCGCCAACGGCCTGAGCCAGCTCCAAGACGTTCTGGGGCTGGAGAAGCTGCCGGCCGTCATCGAGTGCTTCGATATCTCCAATACCTCCGGCGTGCTGCCGGTCGCCAGCCTTGTCTGTGCCGTGGACGGCATCCCCGACCGCCGCCGCTACCGGCACTTCCGGATCCGCGAGGTCGAGGGCCCCGACGACCCGCGCATGATGGCCGAGGCCGTGCGCCGCCGCTACAGCCGGCTGGTGCAGGAGGAACTGCCGCTGCCGGATCTGCTGCTGGTGGATGGCGGCATCACGCAGTTGCGCGCCGCACGCGAGACGCTGCGCGAGCTGGGCATCGACCCCCTTCCCTCGGCGGGGCTGGCCGAGCAGTTCGAGGAACTGGTTGTAGATGACGGACGCAAGCCGATCCGCCTGCCGCGCGACTCCGACGGCCTCAAGGTGATCACGCGCCTGCGCGACGAGGCGCACCGCTTTGCGATCACCCATCACCGCCGCCTGCGCAACCGGCGCATCCGCGAGTCGGCGCTCGACGAGATCCCCGGCATCGGCCCCCAGCGCAAGTTCCAGTTGCTGCGCGCCTTCGGCTCGGTCTACCGCCTTGCCCGCGCCTCGCGCGAGGAGCTCCTCGCCCAGCCCGGCATCGGCCCCGAACTGGCCGACGCGATCCAGCGCGCACTGGGCGCCGCAAAAGCATCGCCGGATACTACAGGAGAGACTGATGGCTCTGAAACTTAGAGAACAAGGGCGCTACGGTCATCCCAAACCAGAGGATTTCGCACAATGCGTCGTCTGCGGGCGGATGATTGATAAAAACCTGACGCACTGCCTGCGCTGCCGCAACATCCGTCCACCAGGCCAGGAGTCTTCAGACGCCCGTCCAAAAACCACGCGCCTACGGTTGCTGCTGTTACTAGCTCTGCTGGCCATCGGACTCTTCTGGCTCGCCATGCGATTCAAGCCGAGCAGGGTTGAGACAATGGAAGA
>JAAYLN010000054.1 GCA_012521875.1 Lentisphaerota bacterium
CAGGGGAAAAGCCCTGTTTCGCCCGCTTGTTCTGCGGCACCCCGCCGCATCATCAAAAATTCCTGCAAAACCCTCCCGTATGCAAGCCTGACGGCCTGCGTTTGGGAGGGTTTTGCAAGAGCCTCTTACTATATAATCATCCGCGATAACAATGGATAATTCACGCTGATCAGCAATCGGCTGGCGACAGGGGAGCTCCCGAATGGATCGAGCCCTTTGTCCGACAGATCTGACAGGGGCGGCTGCGCCGACAGAACGAGGGATCGAGGACGAGGACGATTCAGCCCGTAGTCTTGATGTGGCCCTACAGGCCACATTTAACCACTCCCCGCTCACTACTTCCCACTCACCTCTGGTGCTGCCACGCTAGCCCGGCCCTTCCAGGCAAACCAAACTGTTCCCAACACGCCGAACGCGAAGGCCACCTTGAGGTTGGGTTCCGGCGAGACGCGCCAGAGCAGCGCGCCGCCAAAGGCCGCGAAGGCCACAAGGATGTCGCGGATCAGGTAGTACAGCCCGAACACGGCCGCCTTGCGCCCCTCCGGGGCCAGATCCATGATCAGAGCCTTGCGGGTAGGCTCGCCGAACTCCTTCAGGCCGCTTTCAGCTCTCTTGAGCATCCTCTTCCGTCAGATTCCCGAGCGTGGCCAGTATCTGCTCGACGGGGGTCAGGTGGCTTTTGGTGCGGTTGCAGGCACTGCAGGCCGGCACCACATTGCCCTTGACGCTGCGTCCGCCGCGCGCAACGGGGATGACATGATCCATGGTGAGCGCGGAGGGCGCTACCGTTTTGCCGCAGTAGTGGCAGCGTCCCGCGGCGATCTGGCGTTTCCACCACGCCGAGGCGCGCAGCTCGCGGGCGCGGGCGCGTTCGCGCGCCACATGGCGCGCATCCGGTTGCAGGTCTATCCAGTCGTCACTCATGGGGTGGGGCGGTACAGACTAGAAACTGTAAACGAGTTCCCAGCGCAGGAAATAGGCGGTGTGGTCAACCTTGTAGTAGTCGCCCGGATCTAGGCACTCGGCCAGCAGGTGGCCGTACATGCGGTCGCTTTTGGCGAGCAGCCCGTCGGCGATGGGGAAGTCGTACCGGGCCGTGTAGAGGTTGCCGCGACGGTTGCCATCGCCGGGGCCGTTCTCTTCAGGTGCGTACATTACGCCAGCCGAGAGGCTTAGCTTGTGGAAGTTGCTGAACTTGATCGCCGCCGTCAGGCTGGGATAGAGCACGTTGCTCCAGTAGCCGGCCTTCTCGGCATCGAAGGCGTAGATGTAGAGTTCGCTGAACTGCGGGTAGCGCGACCAGAGCGGATTCCACCCCTCGTCCTTGTCCGCCGTCCCGGAATCGTCGCCCGAAAGGTAGTAGAGACCAGCGGTCAGCGTTGGCCGTGCCTTGGCGATCTCCACCGGCAGTGTCCAGATGGCGGCGCCGTAGCCAAGGTAGCCGCTGATATCCCGTTTGTCATCGGTCTCGCCGAACTGCGCCGCACCCTCGAACTCGAAGCCGATCTGGTCGTTGAGTCTGGGCAGCAACCGCGTGCCGATGGTGTGCGTCTGGCGTCCCAACTGCTTCACGGGCTGCGGTGGATCGCCACTGGCGAAACTATTCCAGGCGCTCTCGTCCTTGAAGATGTAGTAGCACTCGACCGGCATCCGGGGCAGGCGCTTGAGGGTGGCATAGAGGCCGCCGCCGCTCTCGGTCAGGTCGTTGTAGTACTTGTCGAACCCCGTGTTGTCGCGGTCGAGCGGTCCGATGTCGAGGTAAGATCTGGCCTGGTTGTAGATGCCGAAGGCGTCGAGGGTTGCCATACCGTCCAGATGCCAGGTGACGCGTGCGGCATCGAAGTAGAGCGTGCGCGAACCGTCCTTGGGCGTGCCCTCCAGCAGGATGCGTCCGGCGCCTAACCGCATGTCCTGACGCCCGATCCGCACGTCGAATGTACCGTCAGCCAATCCCTTCAGATCGAGGTAGAGTTGATCGACAACCAGCTCGTCCGGCCAGTCCCAGGCCGATGATGCGTCCGGCTCCAGATATTCGCGGAACTCGTTGACGAGCCTTCCGTACAGGGTGATGGCATCCCATGTCGCCGAGCCCCAGAGGCGCGAGCGGATGCGGAAATAGTTGTTCCCACCGCCACGGGTGATACCGGGCGGATCAGCCAGTATCGGGATGTCGTCGAAGGCCTCCTCGCGGATGCGCAGATCGGCACCCCATGCAAGGGCGGGTGCCTTTGGTGCGTCTTCCACCAGCGGTGCGTCTGCCGGCGGTGCGTCGGTTTGCTGTGCCAGTACTGATACCGCGATGAGACCGGTGGCTAGGATGGAGAAAGACTTGTGGCTCATTGGTGCGACTAAGAGTAGGCGACGAAGTGTGGTACGACTAAGTGTGGTGCGACTAAGTGTGGGCGACTAGGTGTGTGGAGACTAGGATAGCACGGCAGCTCCGCTCCAGTCGGGAGCGAGCCAGGTGATGCGGCCCTCGCAGACGGTCAGCAGGGCGCGTCCCGTGAACTGCATGTCCGCGAAGGGGCAGTTGCGCGAGCGGCTGGCGAACTTTTCGGGATCGACTAGCCAGGGGGTGTTGAAATCGACAAGCGTGAAGTTGGCAGGGCTGCCGTTTGGGGTGAGGGTAGGGGATGCAAGCCCGATGAGGCGTGCCGGGCCGGTAGTCCAGCGTGCCACAAAATCGGGCAGAGGCATGCCCGCCTCGTGTCCCAGTGCCTGCCAGGAGGCGCCGATGGCCGTATCGAGTCCGATGACGCCGAACGGTGCCTGCCGGTAGCCCTTGCTCTTGGTGGCGGGGGCGTGCGGGGCGTGGTCGGTGGCCAGAATGTCGATCGTTCCATCAAGCACCGCCTGGCGCAGGGCGTCGCGGTCGGCGCGGGTTCCCAGCGGCGGATTCATGCGCAGGTTGCCGTCGTCCTCGACAATCTGCTCGGCGGTCAGCAGCAGGTGGTGGGGAGCCGCCTCGCCAGTCACGGGCAGGCCTTCCGCCCGGGCCTCGCGTATGGCTGCGACCGAGCCCGCGCACGAGAGATGCTGCAGATGCATGGCGCAGCCGGTCTCGCGTGCCAGCGCGATGTCGCGCTGTACCGCGGCCACCTCGGTTTCAGGCGGGATGATCGGCAGTCCGAGACGCCGTGCCAGCGGCGAGTCGCGGATAATGCCATCGCCCATCAGTACCGGATCCATGGCATGGTCCATCACGGGGCGCTTGAGCTGTCGTGCCAGCAGCATGGCTTCGCGCATGACCGCGTTGTCGGCCACCATGGAACCGTCATCGGTAAAGGCCACGGCTCCGGCGGCAGCCAGCGCGGCCAGATCGGCAATGCGTTCGCCCTTGCGTCCGGCCGTGACGCAGGCGGAGGGCAGGATACGCACGGCGGCCCTGGTCTCCCCGCATTGCAGCCGCACGGCCTCGGGGGTGTCGCAGGGTGGCGAGGTGTTGGGCATGGTCACGACATGTGTGAACCCACCGCGGGCGGCAGCCAGCGCGCCGGAGAAGCGGTCTTCCGCCAGCGGGTTGCCGGGATCGCGGAAATGCACATGCACGTCGATCAGTCCGGGCATGGCCACGAGACCTGTGCCATCCACAACCGGTCCATGCACATCGTCCGTGGAGGCCACAAGGCGTCCCTCGCGGATGGCGAGGTCGCCTATGGCATCCTTGCCGGTGGCGGGGTCGATGAGCCGGACGCTGGTGATCCGGAAACTGGGGGCAGGCGGATGGGAGATCATTTGCGCAGTCGCATCCATGGTGGCGGGCGGAAGGCGTGTGGCGGTGGCGCCCCAGGGTCGTTCCCCTCCGGTGCGCCGAGTGGCAGATTCTCTTCCTGCTGCCGTGCGGTCTTGATATGCGCCATGAGGGTCTGGTGCGCCTCCTCGAGCTGGGCCTGCTCGATCGAGCGCTGCTGACGCTCCTGCGCCAGTTCCTGCTCGCGGTCCCGCAATTGCTCGGTCAGGCGCTGGTTGCGCTGGAAGAGCGGTTCGGCATCGGCCACGCGAGCCTTCAGGCGCTCCTCCTCCAGTTCCAGCACGCGGATACGGTTGATCAGTTCACGCTCGCGTGATTCGGCCTGACGCACATGGCGCGCATGCTCCTGCTGGAGTGCATCAAGCGCCTCCTGCGTGCGTGCCGAGTTGGCGCGATCAGTGCGCAGTTTGGCCTCGCGCTCGAAGATGTCGCCCGTCTCGCCGCCCTGCTGTTTCTTAAGGGCGCCCAGACGCGCCTGCAGCATCGTCTGCCGCGCCACGCTGCTGTCGCGGAGCAATGCGAAGGCCTCACGCTCACTGGCCAGCAGTTGCTCGGTGACCTGCCGGCCCTCGGCCAGCACACCGGCCACCAGCATCTCCTGATCCTGCAGGCGGGCGTTAAGTTCACGGATACGCGCCGGCTCCTGCTGCGCGACCTCTTCAAGTTGCTGCCTAAGCTCGCTGATAGAGATCTGCGCCGCATCCAATTGTGCCTGCAGGGCCCCGCGCTGCGCCTCGGCCGCCTGCTGTTCCTCCAGATGCTTCTGGTCGCGGCCGTTGGAGAAGGCCAGCAGTTCGGCATAGCTCTCCTGGGCCTGGTGCAGCGATGCTTCCAGGGTGGTGCAGTGCGTCTGCAGCATCTCGACCGACTCTGCGGTGGCATCCTGCTCCGCGATCTGCCCGACGAGCTCGGCGATGCGCACCTTGAGCGCCTCGATATCCTTGCGTGCGGAGAGCAATTGTGCCTGCTCATCGCGCAGGCGCTCGAGCTCCCCGTTCGCCTCATCCAGAGCCTCGCGCAGGCGTGCGGCCTCGGCATCCGCATTTTTCAGTTCGGCCAGGCGGGTGCCGAGCTCTGTCTTGGCACTCTGTTCCGCCGCCAGGGCGGCGGTCAGCCGTTCCTGCTCGGCGCGAAGCTTTTCTAGCGTATCGGCGGAATCGCTGGCCTCCGCAAGCTGCTGCTCCAGTTCCGTGATGCGCGCCTGCCGGGTGTCGCTATCGCGCTCCGCCGTCCGGCGCAGGTCGGCAATCTCCTGTCGTGCCGTCTCGAGGGCCTCCTCGAGTGCCGCCTTCTCGTCGCCTGCGGCAGAATCAGCGGCCGGTGCTTCAGGATCGCCTGCCAGCAGGCGCAGCTCCTCGAGCTCGGCCTGCATCGTGGCGATCTGCTTGCGGGCGTTTTCCAGTTGGCGGTTCTGGGTGCGCGTCTCCTTCTCGGCGGCGCGCAGGATGTTCTGCGTCTGCGATTCCAGCTCGGCAATCCGCAGTCGCAATCCCTCGCGCTCCTCGATCCAGGAGGCGGCCTGATCGCCGTCGGCTGTGGCCGCATCTGTGGCGTCGGCGCTCTCCAGATCGAGTTCCGGCTGCGCAGCGGCACCGTTGTCATCCGCGCCCGGGCGGGATGCCGCTGTCTTGCGCAAACGGCTGAGATCGGCATCCTCAGCAGCAATGATGCTGCTATCCCCCTGTCCGGTGCCCGTGGCGATGATCTTCTCCGCAACGCTGCGGTGGAAGGGCCCTGTAAGCACTCCCTCGCCATCCTCGATGTACCAGGAGATGTCTAGTTCGGGGAGGCTCTCGGCGGATTGCCACTGCTTGCGATCGGTCGAGATCTCGTTGCCGGCCAGCACACGTCCCTGCGCGGCCCACGTTGCCAGCCCCTGCGTGGAGACCGGACCGAAGATGGTACCGCTCGAGATACGCAGGAACCAGTTCCGTGTGTCAGACCTTGCATCCGCCATGGTGATTACTTACGCTTTCCAAACAGGTTGCCCTTAAGTCCCAGGCGGCTTATTTCGCGCTGCGCCTGGGATTCAAGCTGGTTGAGCGAGGCGAGCTTGTCGCGCGGGGGCGGTGATGTGGTTGTCACGACGCCGTCCTCGATGACCGTCTCGTTGAACGGCGACTCCTCGCTTAGCAGGGTGCCGGCCTGCTGCAGCAGCTTGCGCAGCGACTCCTGCCGCATGCGCATGGACTTCAGCGTCTCGCCGAGCGACTGCATCTCCTGCTCGCGCTGCGCCTGGGCGGCGCGCTCCTCCAGCAGGAGCTTCTCGGCCTCGCGCTGTGCCTGACGCGCCTGCTGCAACGCCTCCTGATGGGCGTCCTCAGTTGCCTTCTTGCGGTTATCCACATCGGCCAGCCGCGTCTCGAGCTCGGTCAGCTTCGCCGCCATGGCGGCTTGCTCGCGGTCGCGCTCCTTCGACTGCTCGATCTGCTGCACCAGACTGGTGGCCGTGGCCCGCGCCTTGGCAAGGTCGGCCTGCAGGCGGCTCTCCGCGGCCTTGAAGGCCTGGCGTTCCGCCTCGAACTCCATATCCTTGGTATCGAGCGCGCCCTTCAGTTGCTCCCGCTCCGCCGTGATGGCGCGGAGTTCCTGCTGCTGGGTCTCGACCCGCTTGGTAAAGGCGGCACGCAGAGCCTCCAGACTCCGCTCCATCTCCTCCTGCTTGGCCACGAGCTTCGGATCCGGCACGGCAGAGGCTTCGGTACGCGAGAACCGTACCACATCTTGCGCGATCGAGCCGTCGCGGATCAGCTCCTCCAGCGCCTGCGCATGGATCGGGCCGTAGAAGGTGCCCGGCGAGATTTCAGCAACCCAGTCCATGCCCAGTTCCCGGATGCTGGTAACGGGCTCCCAGGTCTTTTCGTCGGACGATATCATGTGGCTGGGCGCGAGCCGTCCGTCGCGTGCCCAGGCCTGCAGCGAGGCAAGGGTGGCGGGGCCGAACGTGGTGCCGTCCTCGGCACGCACCTTCCACATGCGGGGTTTGGCGTCTTGCATGGCTTTACGGTTGGTTGATTTAGCAGTCACAACAGATAAATTACAACAACCGGCCGGTTGTTGCAATACTAGGTTGCCGTTTTGCGTTGCGGCAAACCGGTAAGCTGTGGTATATGAAGCTGTACTACTTCCGCCAGGGTGGCGAAATGGCAGACGCAGTGGACTCAAAATCCACCGCCCCATAAAGGCGTGGGGGTTCGACTCCCCCCCCTGGCACCAATTTATTAGGCAAGCCATGGCAAACATTCATGATACTGTTGGTGATTTGATCGGCCGGACGCCGCTGCTGCGCCTCAGCCGGATCAATACGGGACGCGCCGAGGTGCTGGTCAAGGTCGAGTCTTTGAACCCCGGCGGCAGCGTGAAGGACCGGGTGGCGCTGGCGATGATCGAAACCGCCGAGCGCGAGGGGCGCATCAAGCCGGGTGGTCTGCTGATCGAGCCTACAAGCGGCAACACCGGCATCGGTCTGGCAATGATCGCCGCCGCCAGGGGCTACCGCCTGATTCTGACCATGCCCGAGACGATGAGCGTGGAGCGGCGCAAGCTCTTGCAGGCCTACGGCGCGGAACTGGTGCTGACGGACGGCGCCGCCGGCATGCAGGGCTCGATCGACAAGGTCCTGGAACTGCAGGCGGAGAATCCCGGTGCCTTTATTCCCCAGCAGTTCGAGAATCCGGCCAATCCGGCCATCCACGCCGCCACCACGGCGCGCGAAATCCTGGATGATACCGACGGTACACTGGCCGCCTTCGTGGCCGGCGTCGGCACCGGCGGCACCATCACGGGCGTCGGGCGCGTTCTCAAGGAGCATATTCCCGGCGTGAGGATCGTGGCGGTCGAGCCCGACACCTCGGCGGTGCTCTCCGGCGGCCGGCCAGGCCCGCACAAGCTGCAGGGGATCGGGGCGGGATTTGTACCGAAGGTGCTGGATATGGATGTGGTTGACGAGGTGCGGCAGATCACGGCCGAGGCGGCCGGCGCAGCCGCGCGCGCCTCCGCGCGGCAGGAGGGCCTGCTGATCGGCATCTCGTCCGGTGCCGCGCTGGCGGCGGCGCTTGAAATGAGCCACCAGCCCGAATACGCCGGCAGGCGCATCGTGGCCCTGCTGCCGGACAGCGGCGAGCGCTACCTGACCACCTGGCTGTTTGATTCGTGACCAGCCGCCCGTCGGCGTCGTAGGTGCGCGCGACAATTTTGCCGGGAACATAGACGAGGTTGGTGACCAGCCCGCCCGCGTCGCGGGCGTAGGCGGCGGTGAAGGTGGCATTCGAGAGGACGGTCGTGGCGGTGGCCAGCCGGTCCATCACGTCGTAGGTGAAAGAGAGGCGCGCCATTTCGTTCGAGGCGGTCAGGAGATTACCCACCGCGTCGTAGGCAAAGGTTGCGTGTTTTTCGTGCCTTTCATGGATTGGTGACGTGCTTGCAGTGCCGTGAGCCGGTGAAGCCGAAGCATCGGATGGCAAAGATGCATAGGCCCGAACAGCAAAAGGCAGCACGATCATCGCAACGAAAGCTGCGATGCGGCGCGTAGAATGCCTATTCCGTACCTGTTGCATTTTTGCCATAATACTGAAGTCATTAGCGGATGACGAGCATGATCCACGACATGATCCACGATCCACGACGGGTGTGTGTCAAGAAAGTGACATCATGTCGGGCGTCACGCTGCAAACGCCGGTTTTCTGCGCACTCCCTTGCGTTTGCGTTTTTCCTTCCAGTATGTGTCATGGAGCCCATCTTTGATCAGCGCCCGCGCCCATAGCACATCCAGGGCGCCGTCGGGCG
>JAAYLN010000379.1 GCA_012521875.1 Lentisphaerota bacterium
CATTCGCTTGCTCTTTCGCTTTCGACAAAGCGTAGGGACATAGTGTGGGGACGAAGCGTATCCGACAAAGCGTGGAGACAAAGTGTGGAGACAAAGTGTAAGTGCGAAGCACTCACTTAAACCCACTCTTAATCTCGCTCTTAATCGGTACACTTACTCCACCAGCTTAATCTTTTGCTTTCGACAAAGTTACCGACAAAGCTCGCGACAAAATTGGGTGCCGTCCCCGCCCGCCTTCCCCATCACCAGCCGATTACACAAATGCTGCTGTACCAATGGCGCCCGTGTGGTATTATACGGGGTACCGAACACGCACTACAGGAGCTCATCATGGTTTACAAGCGCGGCATGCATGTTCCCGCTGCGGACAGATGGCGGGATAAGTCTGGCCCGGCCAACGCGGAGCGTTGTGCCGGGGTGGTGGCGCTACCGGGAAATGCTGTTTGAGATGGTGGCGGTGTGTTTGCCGGTATCAAAGCCTGTCTGCAGCGGTTGGGCGCGTGGCGCGGTCGGCGCAGGCATCAGGACGGCAGTGGCGGTTCAGTCATGAGTAGCGACGGCAGGATCAACTTCACGGACGAGCAGCGGCAGATCATCAGGCTGTCAGCGGGTCGGCACCTCGTGCTGGCGCCGCCGGGTACCGGCAAGACCGAGCTGCTGGCGCAGCGCATGCTTCTGGCCGTGGCCAACGGCGTCGATCCGCGGCGCATGATCTGCCTGACCTTCACCATCCGCGCCGCACGCAACATGGAGGAGCGTGTTGAGCGCCGCCTCCAGGGCAGTCTGCCCTATATCATCGGTAATGTGCATCACTTCTGCGCCAAGCTGCTCTTTGAACGGCAGTTGGTTCCGCGAAGCTGGACGATTATCGACGAGCCGATGCAGCGTGAGTTCATGGAAGATGTGCTGGCCGACCTGTCGGAAGATGATCGCTTGCGGTTGATGGGCTCCAAGGATGAGATGCCGGTCGGCGAGCTGCTCCGCATCTGCAATGCGCTGCGCCAGCGCGAACTGCGGTTGCCCGTGGAGCTGGCCGATGAGTTGCCCGACAGCCGTATGCTGTTGAACAACAGGCCGTTAATCGAGCGCATCCACCGGGCGTACCGCAGGCATAAGGAGGCCTTCACAGTACTCGACTTCGATGACCTTCTTAACTACACCTACGTATTTCTCACCCAGCGTAAGGATCTGCGCGAGGAAGATAAGTTCATCTGGGTGCAGGTGGATGAGGTGCAGGATCTCAGCCCGCTGCAACTGGCGATCATCGCGGCCATCGAGGCGCCCGGCGCCCACTGCGTCTATCTGGGGGATATGGAGCAGGCCATCTTCTCCTTCATGGGGGCCTCGCTGGACTACCTCGGCAGCCTGGCTGGCACATGCCGCATCCACAACATCCAGAAGAACTTCCGCTCTCCCGCATATCTGCTCAACGTCTTCGTCAAGTACGCCATGGCCAATCTCAAGCCGCAATGGCATGACTTGCCGCTCCCCGTGCTGGAGAGTCAGCCTGCTCCGGATGACTTGCTGATGTTGAGCGTCGACGGCGCACCCGAGGATGAGATGCAGGCTTTGGCGGACTTTCTGCTCGATCCGCAGCAGACCGCCCGCCGGCACCGCCAGACCGCGATCCTGGTGCGCGACAACAAAACCGCCGATCAATGCGCCGTATGCTTTGAAGAGCATGACATGCCGGTCTTCAAGATTTCCGGCTATGATGTCATGGATACGGTTCTCCTGCGGGATACCAAGGCCTATCTGGCCGCATTGCAAGGGCGCAACGACCGGCTGGCCTGGGCGCGTCTGCTAGTGCGTTTCGGTCAGATCCGTACACAGCGCGCGGCACGCGCGCTTGTTCTGGAACTGCACCAGCTTGGGGTGCGTGTCCGCGACCTGCTGGAGCCGGATCACGTGCTACAGACGGTCGCGGGCGCTTTTGTGGCGACGGTCGGGCGCGGACGGGTGGTGGTCTTCGACACGGAGACCACCGGCCTTGATACGGCCACGAGCGACATCATCCAGATCGCGGCGGTCGAGTATTGCGAGGGCGTACCCGGGCGCACCTTCATGCGCCTGCTGCAAACCGGGCAGGATCTGGGTGAATCCGCCGCAGTGCATCATATCACGCCGGAAGATCTGCGTACGCGCGGTGTGGCACCTGCCGTGGGGTTGCGCGAGTTTCTCGATTTTGCCGCGGGTGCCGCACTGGCAGCCCACAACCTGCGCTTCGACAGGGCGGTGCTGACGGCCAACCTTGCCCGTCAGGGACTTGCGTTGCCGTGGGATGAGACGCCGCAGATCGACACCCTGGATATGGCACGGCGCCTGCATCCGGATCTCAAGTCGTACCGTCTGGCGGACTTGATCGAAACCCTTGGC
>JAAYLN010000380.1 GCA_012521875.1 Lentisphaerota bacterium
CAACATTCTCGCGTGCCTTCGCCGCCTTCGCCGCCAACGGATGTCCGCAGCAGATTCACAAGGCGCTGATAGAAACCCGCTGTGGCGACAAGCTTGCCGGGCACGTCAGCCGCGACGCCACAGCAAGCCACGCCCGCGAGAAGGCCGTGGCCAAGTTCGCCGCCGATGGCTGTCACCGTGCCGCCGTTGATGGTCACTGTGCCGCTGTCGCGGCCTTGATCGGCAGCGTAACCGCCCGTGCCGATGCCCGCGCCCAGACGGGTGCTGACGGCCGTGACCGTGCCGCCATTGATGATCACCGTGCCGCCGCCGCCGTTGGCACCACCGCCGATGCCGGCGCCGAAGTCCTCGCCAGCGAGGGCGGTGACAAAACCACCGTTGATGGTCGCCATGCCGGCATCGCCCATGCCGCAGCCGCCGATACCGGCACCGGCATAGCCGGCCATCGCCGTCAGTGTGCCCGACGCGTCGCCCGGCGCGTGGTTAATGGCGAGCGTACGCCCCCCCGTGACTTCAAGTCCCGCCCGGAGGTAGCCGGAGGCGAGCGTGTTCGTTCCCGCGAGATAGAGCGAGACAACGGCGTTCGTCTCCAGCATGAAGGCGCACTGGTAATCGCCTGGCGCCCGCAACGTCAGGTTCGAGAGCGTAATCGCGCTGGAGACGCCCTGCGGCACGACGACGCGCACACTGCCGGACACATTGGCGCCGGCAAGCGTTAAGGGGCCCGTGCCTGTGAGCGAAAGTATGCCGGTTGACGCATCGTAGGCCCATCCCGTGCCAGTCCCGACCGAGCCGTCCTGGCCATTGACGGTCACACCGGTCGGCCCGACGCCGTTCTGCATCGTCACCGTGCAGGGGCGTCCGTTAGCTGTGAAGGTGTAGGTGCCATTCGGGAGCCAGAGATAGATACACCCAGTGTCATCGGCATAAATGTCGGTTGTCCCATAGTAACCCGGCAGAGTGCCGGCAGGTGCAATTGTGACCAGTTCGCCGGGGACAAAGCCCGTCACCACTGCGCAGAAGACCGACACCGGGGTGCCGTTCACGGGCGCGGGGGCGATGGTCGAGGAGCCAAGACTGATCGAGCCGCCGGTGAAGGTGTTCGAGCCGGTGATCGCGCCGTTGAGCCCCGGGCCGATATCCGCGCCGTCATGACTCTGTGCGAAGACCGTGCCGCCGGAGATGGCGACCGTGCCGCCTGCTCCGCCTTTGCCGCCGCCGATGCCCGCGCCGCCGGAGCCGGACGCCGTGACCGTGCCGCCGGAGACGGTCAGCGTGCCGCCGGCGCTGTTGTTGCCGCCGCCGATGCCCGCAGCCTCTTCGCCGCCCGTCGCCGTCAGTGTGCCGCCCGTGATCTTGACCGTACCGCCAGCACAAATGTGGTACTGCTGTCCACTTCCACCCCAGACTTCCGATGCGGAAAGAGTGGTAACGTTTTTACAGTTGCGCGTATTATAAGGTATTTTTTGGGGGGCGGAAAGTGGCGGAGAAGTTCTAAAGTTCTGAAGTTCTGAAGTTCTGAAGGTTGGCTGGCGCCTGTACCTAGCAGCCCTGCTCGCCGCCTCAGCACAAGCCCGCGGTACGACAACCGGAAGGTGGAGGAACGTTACACTTGCCGCAGCGATGGAGCGATGGAGCGAAAAAGCGCCAACGGCGCGCCCTATCCCAGCCTAGGGTGAAGCCCTAGGAAAACACGGCAAAAGAAAACAAGGGCTGAAAGCCCGGCCTATCATCCGGCAGACAGACGTCTAATTCCATGACTATATCCCGCCCCTTCAGGGCTCGTCATTATTTGCCTTAATCCCCAGGGCGTTGCCCTGGGCTGGTATGTTTCGCCCCTTCAGGGCTCTCATCAACTTTGTCACGAGAGCTTTGTCGGTAACTTTGTCGCCTTTGTCGAAGGCGAAGGAGTAAGCGGGTGGTTTAAGCGTGCCGATTAAGAGTGGGATTAAGCGGATGGATTAAGTGGGTGCTTCGCACACACACCTTGTCTCCACACCTTGTCCCAACACCTTGTCTCCACACTTTGTCGGCTACGCTTCGTCTCCACACTTTGTCCCTACGCTTTGTCGAGTCACCGGACACGGAGGTCCGGTGCCTGGAGTTTGGCCTTTCCCGCTGGGCAGATTTCGACGAAATGCTGCGGTTTCAAGCGATTTGGAAGATTCCGCTCAGGGGATAGGCCACTTTCTGCGGCTTTGCGTCCACATCCTGATGTGCCGGAACCCCTCGGAAACCCTCTGGGCGCAAACACTGGCGCCAGCATTCCGTTCGCAACTCGCGCAGCAGCTGCCCCTTGCTTGGCGTCCTGCGCCCGTTTTCAATGTGCCTTCGCCATTTGGGTGCGACAAGGCCGCCTGCGGGATCGATGCCTTTGGCAAGAAGCTTCAATGCCGCCACCCACAGCAGGGAATAGCCGCCCGCAAGTGCGGCGGGCAGATTCCTGTTGGATGCTTCGGTGCGCACTTGCGCGTCGCCGACGCCGACATGCTGTTTGAGATCCCGGAAGTTGGTCTCGACACCCCAGCGCCACAGGAAGTACTGGAGAATCTCCTCAACCTTCAGATCAGGGTCGGTGCAGATCAGGAATGCAGGGCTGCGGTAAAGCAGCTTCGAGCCCTTGCGCAGGCGGTAGCGCAGCGGGGCGATGACCAGCAGGCGCAGCCGCGCCCCGCTTCCGGCCGGACGCCACAGCAGTCCGCCGGCCTCCTTGATGCGGAACACGTGCCTGCGGCCCGAGGCGAAGCCCTCTACCTCGCGCCATGGACCTGTGTCGTCGGCCAGCAGTTCCCCCGGCGTGGGGGCGCGCTCGCCATAAACCCTCGGACGGCCGTTCCCGCCGGAGGCCTGGGGCATGGGTGCGAAATGAAGCTTTGCGTCCTTGCGGACGCGTCCGATATAGACGCATCCCGGCGGCCGGCGCTTGACAACTGTGCCGTTGGTGAATCCGCCGTCCCCGCCGATGACCAGCTTGCGCCCGGGGCAGCGGGCGGCCAGCGCCTCTATTCCCTCGACAGTCAGCGTGCCCAGGCTTGCACGGCGCCTCTCCTCCCGCCATGCCTGCACTTCCTCGGGGGTCGCCCCGGACGGGGGGCGCCGCGCAGACGTCGGCGCGTGGTCGAAGCGCACCGGCACCATCCGCGCGTCCCCGTCCCCAAGCGGCCATGCCGCGCTGAACATCAGGAAGCGCTGCCCCCTGACGAGGTTTGTCTGGAAGGCGGGCCCGAGAGGGTCGCGCCGCCACGCCACGCCGGGGATGCGCGTCCCCGACTTGCGCACAATCGTGTCGTCGACGCCGAAGACCAGCGGACGCTCCGGGGGCACGGCGGCGTTGACCTCCTCCAGCGCCTTGTCAAGCAGCGCGCCCGCATCGACCCGGCCACGGCTGTAGAGGCGGTATTCCGCCGTCCAGTCCGAGTCGGCCCGCCCGCCAAGGCAGATGAGATTCGAGAGCGTCGCCCGGTCCGGCAGGAGCAGCGCCGAGATCAGGTGCGACCGGAGCCTTCCGGCGGCGGCCGGCCGTGAAGTGGCGCGCAATTATCGAGCAGCGCCTCGAACGCGCTTTTCAGTGGCGTCCCGTTTTTTTTTCCACGTCCACAGGGTTGGGCGGCGCATCGGGGCGCGAGAGGATGATGTTGGCCTTGTCGGCCACGATCCACTCGACATGCTCACCTTTCTGTATCTCCAGCGCATGCGCCAGAGCCGAGGGTATCGTCGCGTAGAACTGCTCGCTGCCCTTGCGGGCGATGTGCTGAACCTTAGTCTTGTATCCCATGTTGTGCTCCTGAATAGGGGTGATGCCCATATCATAGTTGAACAACTATGATAAAAGCAACAAAAAAGCGAGTGTTTCAACACGTTGATGGCTTCGCCGCATCAAAACTTATGGAAAATCATAGTAGAAGGCCAAACCCCAGTCACCGGACACGGAGGTCCGGTGCAACGAGAATGCGCCCGGTAGAGCCGGGCGGTGAGTGGGGCGCTCCCTCGTCCTCGTCCTCGTCCTCGTCCTCGTCATCGAGCCCCCGGTACTGCCGACCCTGCCGGTACTACCGGGACTACCGGCGAGGGCAAGCGTCTGCCTACCCACGCCGCCGCATGCGGTAGAGGGTGCGGCAGGTGCCTTCGACGGGGTGCTTCTCGACGATCTCGAAGCAACGCCCGAAGGCGGCCTCGAAGCCCGCCTCATGATAGCTTGGGAAGACGTCGGCACGCGTCGCCAGTAGCTTCTGAACCTGCGAATCCTGCTTGGGGACGAATTCTATAATCAGGTTCCGCCCTATGGTCGCCAGAAAATCGGCGATGTGGTCGAGCGGCACGTTGTTGCTGATGGCCAGATGGTGGATCAGCGCCAATGCCAGGACCAGATCCGCAGGCCCCCGCTGGACGAGGCTCTCCCGCTCCGCATTGGCCCAGCCGAGCGCGGGGCTGGGGTTGGTCAGATCCATGACCAGCGGCAGGAGATGCCTCTCCTGGTCGTTGCGGAGCATGAGGTAGTTCTTCTCGACAGCGGCGGGATCGATGTCGAAGGCCACCGAGGGTATGCCCTGGCGCGCGGCCAGACGCGTGAACTCGCCGTTGTTGGCGCCCAGATCCCAGACGCCGGCCGGGGCAACGGCGCGGATCATGGCCTCGACCGCCACGTGCTTGGCCGCGAAGGCGGCATCGCTGTAGTTCGTGAAGGTGTAGTAGTCGCCCCACTCCGTGCCGGCCGGCTTCCAGCGGAGCTTGATAATGGTATTGCGCAGGCTCTCGAGGATCGCCTGCAACTGCAGCAGGCTCACGCGGCTGGCGGCGGCCCGTCCCTCCGCCGCGGCACCGGCGTGCCGGAGCTGGCTGCGCCCATGCAGGTACACATGCATGAGGAGCCCCATGTTGAAACGCGCGTGCCTCCCCAGCAGACGGCCGGCCAGATCGAGGGGGATGCCGTCTATGCGGCCCCGCATCAGGAGCGTGCCGAGGCGGATGTCCACTCGCGCCATGATGGCCAGCGGCGCGAGGAAGTGCTGGCAGAACTGGCGGTAGGCCACCCAGGGGCGCCCCGGCTCGTAGGGCTCGAAGCTCAGGGTATCGATAAAGACAGGGCGCCCGTCGACGAACTGGATATTGTAGGCCGAGGCGTCCTTCAGCGAGTAGCCATGCTCCAGGGCCTCGCGCTGGATCTCCAGCGTGGCGAGGGCCGCGTCGCGGTACATGCTGAACGACCACTCATAGGGATAGGAGACGAAGGGGACGCGCTCCGGCCTGATCACACAGGCGGCGTTGTCGCGGTCGGCCGCCACCAGTGCGATGTCGGCGGTCTCATGGCGCACCAGCAGGTTCAGCGACCAGAGCCGCTCGAAAAGCCCCGAGGCGGCCAGCGCCTCGAACGGCGCCCCGAAGCAGCGGTTGATCTGGCGGTAGAGGACACCCTCCCGCGTGAAGACAAAGCCATCCGGATCGCGGAACGATCCGCTGACACGTTCTGCTGACATGCAAAATCCTGTTTGTGGTTGATTACTGCGCCAAGTTACAATCGTAGCACCGCCGTGCGGCACACGTCAAACTGCACCACCGGTCTATTTGCCCTTGCCGACGCCCCGCATGCGTGTCACAATAACCCCATATCAGGCACAGCATGTGCGCGATGCCCTGCACTAGATGGCATGAACATCTCGGTTCTCATCCCGACCTACAACAACAGCCACTTTCTACCCTGCGCGGTGGAGAGTGTCCTGTCGCAGACGCTACGTCCGCTGGAGGTGATCGTGGCCGACGACGGCAGCACGGACGACACGGCGGAAGTTGTGGCACAATATGGCAAGGATGTGCGTTATCTGCGCTTTCCGCACGGTGGCGTCTACACCGTACGCCGGGCAGCCTTGCAGGAGGTGCGCGGCGACTGGTTCTTCAACCTTGATGCCGACAACTTTGTGGAGCCTGATTTTCTAGAACGGGCGGCCGCCTGCATCGCGGAAACCGCGTCCGCCACGCTCGCCTTCATCTACCCCGACCGCATCACCTTCGGCGACTACGAACGGCTACAGCCCGCGCCGGAATTCAGTATGGAGCGCTTCAAACTCGGCAACTACGTTGACATGAACAGCGTTATCCGAACCGACGTGGCACGCAGTTTCGGCTTCGATCCGGCCTTCAATTCAGGCTGGGGCGATTACGATTTTTTCCTGACATTAGCCAAGAACGGATGGACCGGACGGCGGATGCAGGATACCC
>JAAYLN010000381.1 GCA_012521875.1 Lentisphaerota bacterium
ACGCCATTTCTAAGGTCGGTGGGGTTTCGAATAGTTCCGGCCCGCCGGCATAGAGGGGAGCAGTGGGGTGATGAAGACACGTATTGGTTGCGCGGTTATTGGTTACGGCGGCATGGGGCACTGGCATGCGCAGCGCATCGCCAAGCATGACGAACTGGCGTGGATTGGCGCCTACGACATCCGTCCGGAACGCCTGGCGGATTTGCCGGGTACAATTGGCGGGCAGGCCTTCGGCTCGCGCGAGGCACTGCTGGCCGACCCGCGTGTCGAGCTCGTGGTCGTCGCCACGCCCAACGACGTCCACCGCGAGATCGCCGTCGCCGCCCTGCAGGCCGGCAAGCATGTCATCTGCGAGAAGCCGGTGGCCATGGACAGCGCGGAGCTCGAGGCCATGATCGCCGCCGCGAAGCAGGCCGGCCGGCTCTTCACCGTCCACCAGAACCGGCGCTGGGATGGCGACTACCTGCGCATGAAGCACATCCTTGATGCCGGCACCCTCGGCCCCGTCTTCTCCATCGAGTCGCGCGTCCATGGCAGCCGCGGCATTCCTGGCGACTGGCGCAACCAGAGGGTGCATGGCGGCGGCATGGTGCTGGACTGGGGCATCCATATTCTCGACCAGGCCCTGATGATGACCCTGCCGCGCAAGGTCGTCGCCGTCCATGCCCGGTTGACGAATGTCACCAACACCGACTGCGACGACGGCTTCCGGGTGGTCCTGGCCTTCGACGACGGCCTGGACTTCCTGCTGGAGGTGGGCACCAGCAACTTCATCTCCCTGCCGCGCTGGTACATGCTGGGCGAGAACGGTTCGGCCGTGATCCCCGACTGGAGCTGCAAGGGCGAGATCGTCATGGTCTCGGACTGGGAAAACCGCGACGCTGTGCCCATCCAGGCCGGCGCGGGCCTTACCAAGACCATGGCGCCGCGCACGGACGAGACGATCAGGAAGTATCCCCTGCCGGACGTCAAGGCCGACTGGGGCGAATACTACACCAACGTCATCGCTGTCATCCGCGGCGAGGCCAAGCCGCTGGTGACGCACGACCAGCAGCGGCGCCTGATGCGGCTCGTCGAGGCGGTCTTCGACTCCGCCGAGCGCCGCGAGGTGGTCAGGCTGAGCCTCTAGCGGCCATGCTCTGGCAGCGCGCCCCCCTGTCACCAACCGATTACGTCTCTAGCGCTGGTTGTATTTCTCGCCGGGCTTCAGCACCACCGACTCCATGATGCGGAACTCGGCCGGCGCCAGCTCGATCTGCTCCACGTCGCCGAACTGGTGCAGCACGCAGCGGCGCGGGTTGTGGAAGTCGATGTTCTGGAGGCAGATCCTGCCCGCGTCGGGGAAGTACGAGTAGGCGATGTAGTCGCAGTCGGCATCCGGCGCCTTCATGTCCGGTCCGGTAATCCAGACGTGGCCGCGCGAGATGGAGGCGATGTAGCTGTACAGCAGCCCCATCAGCCCCTTGGAGTCCACGGTGCAGCCGGGTCCGATGTCGTTGTTCATCCCCCCCGGATAGACCCAGGAGTTGATGAAGAAGATCTCGCCCTTGCCAAGCTTGCGCCGCATGATCACCGGACGGAACTGCTCGTCGTCGGCCGCCAGCACCTCGATGGAGCCGGGGTCGGTGATTTCCAGCCGCCCGAGCGGCACACCCATGATGCCGTAGCGGCGCGGCACGGCCAGTCCCATGGCGTTGGGCGTGAGCTCGTTGCCCGTGGCCCAGTAGAAGCGTTCGCCGGGACCCAGCACCCTGACGCCGCACAACTCCGAGAAGTCGCCCTTGTGGACCAGGTCTTCCACGGTGTAGGTGCGGTAGTTGCGGGTGACGTCGCAGGAGAGGTGGGGAATGCCCAGGCAGAGGCGCCCGCCGGCCTTCACATAGTCCACGAAAATGCCATACTGCTTCTCGGAGCAGGTGTTCCAGCCGCTGAAGATCAGGGCCTTGTAGTTGCGGATGAGGAAGTCGGCATCGATGCGGTCTTCGGCGAAGCTGACAATGTCGATCATGCCGTAGGGCGAACCGGCCATCACAAAGTTCTTATGGGGCGCCAGCACCTGCGGGCGGGGGCAGAATACCGAACTGATAATCTCCCAGCCGCGCTCGGGGGCGCCCTGGTACCAGTTGGAATCCTGCTCTGCCAGGGCAAAGGCGCTGGCAATGGCCGTCTCGGGGCTGCATCCGGCGCCGCCCAGATCGTAGTTGCCCTTGGCCACCGCCACGGTCGCCTCCGGCTGGCCTGCCGGTGCCGGATTCTCCTTCACAAAGTCGTAGAAGGTGGATGTCTCGCGGCGGTACTTGACAGCCGTCGGCGAGCGGTAGTCGATATTGCAGAAGAGCTTGCGGGCCTCGTCGATGTGCCGCTCATGAAACTCCTTGCCGGTATGGCCCAGGCCGGGCGGATCGCCTATCACCCGCGGCATCGTGTGCATGGGGGAGTCGGGGCACAGCGACGACTGCAGCGCCCAGTTGCCGCTTTCGTTGATGATGATCTTGGCACCGGCCAGATACTTGAGACGCATGGCGGCCTGCAGCACCGGGAACTTGAGCGGGTTGGCCTGCGGGAACCAGGAGTACCACTCGTGCGCCAGATGCGTGCCCCACAGCGGCAGATTGTACTGCCGGTAGAGACCGCGGGAGAGCGCCGACGTGATCATCAGGTTGTTCGGGCCGAAATCCTCGTAGAGCGGGATGTCCACACCGGCGGCCACCTCGTAGTCCATGTGGAACTTGAAGCCCGTGGACATGATGTTGCCCCAGCCGGCGGCCTTCCGCTCGCGCACATGCTCGCCGACCTGGCGGATCAGTCCCTCGGCCAGATCCCGCAGTGTCGCCTTCTTCTTCTCATCCTTCTCCGTGCCGTCAATGCCTTCGAGCCGGAAGGAGTAGCGCTCGCCAAAATCGTAGCCGAGGTAGCGGTCGCCGAACTCCTTGAACCTGGCCGAGATCTCCGGCGGTGCCGCGGAGTAGAGGCACATCACGTAGAGTCCCTTGTCGATGGCCGCCTGGAAGAGCTCCAGCAGATACTCGCCGTTCTGCCAGAACTGCAGGATGTTGCCCTGGTTGGCCTCGACACAGAGATCGACCGTCTCGCGCGCCGACGGCCCGTCCGGCGACCAGTAGGTGAACGCCTTGCCGGAACAGTTCAGACGCCCGCCATGCTCGTAGACGCCCGAACCCAGGAAAAGCCCGCAAGGGGGCAGCTTGATCTCGGAATTGCTCATTTTGCTTCTGTTCCTTTGTTGAGTGGTTTGCCCGCGTAGAAGTTCCTTATGGCCCGCCAGGCCTCCCCGGCGGTCTCAGCCCAGGTCACCAGGCTGACGTCCTCCGGCGAGATCATGCCCGCCTCGGCCAGTGCCTCGAAGTTGATGATGCGGTTCCAGTAGGCGCGCCCGACGAGGATCACGGGCACGGGCTTCACCTTGTGCGTCTGGATCAGCGTCAGCGTCTCGAAGAGCTCGTCGAGGGTGCCGAAGCCGCCGGGAAAGGTCACCAGCGCCTTGGCGCGTGCCAGGAAGTGCATCTTGCGCATGGCGAAGTAGCGGAAGTCGAAGCAGAGCCCGGGCGTGATATAGGGATTGGGACGCTGCTCGAAGGGGAGCTGGATGTTGAGCCCGATGCTCTTGGCACCGGCGTCGTGGGCACCGCGGTTGCCGGCCTCCATGATGCCGGGGCCGCCGCCGGTGACGATGACGTAGTCGCAGGACTTGTCACTCTGGCTGGTCTCCGAGACGATGCGCGCGAAGCGGCGCGCCTCCTCGTAGTAGCGTGAGAACTCCATCTTGCGGCGGGCGCGGGCCAGCCGCGCAGCGGCCTTCTGGTCGCCGTTCCCGGCCAGCGCCTCGGCCTCTGCCAGCTCACGCGCGGCCTGCTCGGGCGACAAGGTGCGGGCGCTGCCGAACACCACGATGGTCGAGCGGATCTTGTGCGCCTGCTGCGCCAGTTCCGGCTTCAGCAGTTCGAGCTGCAAGCGGACCGGCCGCATCTCGGGACGCTCCAGAAAGTCAACGTCGCGATAGGCCGGCACATAGGCCGCACTCTCAAGCAATCGCTGCTGCATCTCCTGCCGCTCCGCTTGCACGGCGGCAAA
>JAAYLN010000382.1 GCA_012521875.1 Lentisphaerota bacterium
ACGACAATATCGGCAATAATCATTGGGTGTCGGTCAACGCCGTCACCAATTTCTATGCAGCCAATGAGCTGAACCAGTACACGGGGATCGGCAATGAAACAATCATCGAGCCGGAATACGATTTAGACGGGAATATGACGTGGGACGGTCGGCTCAGCTACACCTGGGATGCCGAGAACAAGCTAGTAGCCGCCTATTCAAACAACGTCTGCGTTATTTCCAACGCCTATGACCACATGAGCAGACGCGTGATTAAGTTCACCCCCGAGGCGACGCACACCTACATCTACGACGGTTGGAACCTTGTCGCCGAGACGATCCAACCATTAACCACCAACCATCAACCACCAACCACAAACCACTACGTGTGGGGCAAGGATCTCTCCGGCACGCTAAATGGTGCTGGTGGCGTAGGTGGGCTACTGGCGGTACAGATGGATAGCGCATGGTATTTCCCTTTCTACGATAATAACGGCAACATCACCGCCTATGCCGACGAGACCGGCGCAATCGCCGCCGAGTACACCTACGACGCCTTTGGGCGTACCATCGCATCAACTGGTTTGCATGCCGACGCCTTCCGCCATCGTTTCAGCACCAAGTACCTTGATGTTGAAACTGGGTTTTATTACTACGGCTACCGGTTCTATGCACCTGAACTGATGCGGTGGCTGAACAGGGATCCGCTTCACGAAACGGGCTTTATAAGCGTCTTTTTGCAATCACCCGAAGGTGCGGCGGCCTATTTTCAGGCGATGGGCGGTGTTCTTGCCGACGAGGAACTACAGAATCTTTGCCGTTTCGTCATGAACAATCCGCTTTCGGGTGTTGACCCATATGGTCTGGACTCCCGATTCTGGGATGGGATGCAATGCATGGCCGACTGCATCGAGGATAATGACCCCGTTAAAATGGCGATCGCCAAAGTGCTCGTGCTGGTTGCCGGAGCTCCGATTCCAAAGACGGTTGTTGCGGCCCTTGCTGAATCTGTCGGTGACACGCAACTTGCGCGGGCGATACGGCTTGAACTCCGAATGCCCGGGGTATCTCCTTACACGACGATACCCAGCTCCTTATCGGCAAAACTCCGTCTCGGTGGCAGAAGTACGTTGCGTGCATTCGGTCGCTATGCGCAAGGAGCTATGGTGGCCTACGGTCTCGCGCTTGCAGCAGTCGAAGCCCATTGTACTGGCCACTGTTGCGGGAGCCGACAATACGATCCCGGCATCGGCAATATTCTTGACCAACTCCGCCACTACTTTGATAACACGTCTTCAGGGGCGGGAGATGGAGCGTCTGGAGGGTGGTAATGTCGTCCAATGCGCACACTATCGAGCCCCTTGCTTGGCCTACTGACTGGCAGCACCCATCTTCGATTCAGCGCGTTTCCATTGGGGTGCCCTTCATCGGCTTTGATCACCGCGTCTTTCGAGCCCTTGTAAAGAAGCTGGCATCACGCGATGAGAGCGTTCTGAAGATGTGGCCCAGCGACCCGACGCTCTGCCGGATCCGCGATGACATCGCCGCATGGTTGGCGAAGACGTTTGGATGGCCGAATACACTGTTTCATCCTGACGACCCATGCGCGGTTCTCTTCTGGCGCCCACGATCTGATCTTGAACTTTCAGAGATGCTTCTCTTGTTGGCGGAGCGCTTCGGTGTCTCCATGGAAGTTTTCGACAGACTCGATCAAATGAGCTTCGGCCAGTTGGTTGAACGAATCCAAACTGAAATGCATGACGATGGCACCTGACGGCTTATGTGCAACCCGGCGGTGGCGTGACCAACGATCTAAGCGCCACAAGAGAGCAGACCACCGAGCTCTCGCCGGAGCTGCTTTCCCGCACCGTCACGGTTGGCGCGGACAGCGGCACCACCACCGTCGCCAGCGCTTTGAGCCTCACACCTATGAGATCGCAACGGTCACACAGTCTGACCGGGCAACTCCGTCGGTGTGGCGCGCGCTCAACGGACGCGAACTGAAAGCCGAAGGCCTGCGATTGGCGACGCTCTTCGCCTACGACGCGCTTCTGCGCCCCGCCACCGCGTCCAATGCCGTCGCCGCCTATGCCTATGCCTACGCCAACGACAGACTCGGTACGGCAACCAACGAGACGGTGACGCTTGGTGGCACCGTCGCAACCCTGGCCCGCGGCATGGACAACCGCCACCGCCTGGCGGAGCTGCGCAGCGGCGGTGCCGCTCCCGTCCACTACGCCTACGACACCGAGAATCGGTACTCCGCCGTCTCCAACACCGCCTTTTGCGCCACCTACGCCTACACCACCGACAATCAGGACGAGGGCTACAGCATCATGCTGCCCAACGGCACGGTTCTTGCCCGTAGCGTCATCCGCGACTGGCGCCGCCGCCATCTTGTCACGGTCATCACCAACAGCGTCAACGGCGCGGCGTTGCAGCGGCTAGGCTACACCCACGACATTCTCGACCGCGTCACCCGCCGC
This sequence comes from Lentisphaerota bacterium, assembly GCA_012521875.1. Lineage (GTDB taxonomy): Bacteria > Verrucomicrobiota > Kiritimatiellia > RFP12 > JAAYLN01 > JAAYLN01. Next base: position 2,466 of record JAAYLN010000382.1, read on the forward strand.
AACACCGGCACCTTCGATTATAACATCCGTTCCGAGGTCATATCCGCCGTCATCCAGCCCACCCACACCAACCGCTACGCCTATGACAACATCGGCAACGCGCTGTGGGCCTCGCTCAACTCCGATACCAGCACCTGCGCCGTCAGCGAGCTTTTTGATGCGCACGGTCTATTGCGCTAGACGTGTGGCATTGCTTCGTTCTGACGACCATTGATGTCCGCGCTTGTCGGCGGTAGTTGACGTCCTCGCCCCTGACGTGTACGATGATTGCCCACGCTGGGATTTCTTGGTTTTCCGGCATTGTCAATGGGTGTAAGTGACTATAGGCATGAGAACTCTTCCGTCACCAGGATGGAACATTAGGCGCCGCCTCTGGCTGGCCCTGGGGCTGCTGGCGGCGGCGGGGTGCGCCTCGCTCTACCCGCCGCAGGCGCCCATGGAAGTCAGCGATTCGCAGCTTAACTGGCTGACGATCCGCTACCGGCCGCTGGCGACGAACCGTCCGCCCTGCCGCATCGAGATCGTCGGCGCGGGCTATCTGCAGTTTATCCAGGGGGAGAGTCCGCTGGTGGTGGATGACTTCGCGGTGGATACGGAGCACTACCAGTGGAACAACCTCACGCAGGAGAAGCTCGGCATGACGCCCGCGGAGGCGCGGCGCATGCTGCAGCAGTTTGTCGACGCCGGGCTGCTCGGGGAGCCCCGGCAGTTGCGTGAAACCGCCCCCGGCGCCTCCGGCATCGCCTCCTGCCGCTGGCGTATCAACAACCAGCCCGGCGGTTGTGTCACATCCAATCCCGACCTGACGAGGCTTGTCGAGATAATTGCGGCGCGCCTCGGGAGGCAGGAGCGGTGAAGATGCGCCAACTGCGTCCATGGCGTGTCCTGTTGCTTGCGTGCCTGCTGGTGTCGTGGGGCGTACCCGGCTCGCGGGCCGCGGAAGGCTATGCCGGCCTCAAGCCGATGGTCATTTTCTCTTTCGATAGCGGCGCCCGCCTGCTGCAGCGCGCGGGACTGGGGTTCCAAGGTGCGGGCTTTACGACGGGCGCTGCATGGTTCCGGCGTCGGCTCGCCTCCGCGCTGCTCATTCCGGGGTTCAAGGGAGTCGACCTGTACCGGCCCGGCCACAGTTTTCTGCTGAGCCCCGATCCGCCCGGTAAGGCGCCCCTGGCGGCGGCGCTGGTGCCGCTGGCCGACAAGCATGGCGATGAGTTGCTCGCCGCCATTAGGGAACGTTATACCACGGTGTACCGCAAGGGTGGCATCCACACCTTTTCCGTCCCCGTCAACCCGGAGGATCCCGGTTATATTGTGCTCGCGGTTGCCGAGGGACATGCGCTGATCTCCACGGGTATCAACGGGCTGCGCTGGCTCGCGCTCCACCGCCGTGACGGTACGCTGCCTGTAGCCGCCGATATGGGCATGCCCCTGCGCCTGACGTTCGACGGCGGGTTGTGTGGCCGTTTCCTGCAGCTTGTGGCCTCAATGGATGCCGATGGAGCCGGGGAAGGTGCCGCACAAGCCGACAGCGCATACACCCTGCTCCGGCACCTGCATGAGACCGGTGTGTTCTGCGCGGCCTTCACCTCGATCGACCTGGGAATCGACGCGAGCATCCGCGAGTTTAGCGTTGCCCTCCGGCTGCATGCGCCCCTGGACTCGCCCCTCGCGGCCCGGCTGGCAACCCTGCAGACCCCGGCACCGGAGTTTGGCAACCAGCTTCCGGATGCGCTTCTGAACTGGGATATCAGCGTGTTGCCCGCTCTGCTGCCGGTGCTGCCCGCGACAACCGCATCCTGGCTGGAGCGGCTGGCCGACTCCACGCAACTGCTGGGGCTGCGCGTGGCGCCGCGCGCGGAGGGCTGGCTCAAGCTGCTGCTGCCGGTACTTGATGGCAGGCACGCCTCCGGCATGCTCAAGGCACCGGTCGGCTCAGGCCTTTGCAGCCTGCAGATCTTCGGATTCGACGACACCCGCAAGGCGCAGGCCGCCCTGAGTATCCTCGATTCGCTGCTGCCCACACCGGCGCATCCCTCGCCACGCATTATTACGCTGCCATCCCGGACCAAGGGCGGACTCCGGATCATCGGTTGCCAGGTCGCGGCGCAGACGGCAACCAACAGCAGCACGATCGGTAGTGGTCTGGACGAGGTGCTCGTGCAGATGCTGGGGCTGGGCACGGTGGAGATGGCCTGTCCGGAGCGCAGCCTGGTTGTGGTACGGGGTGCGCGGGGCACGCTGGATGAGCTGCTCAAGCGGTCATCCGGCGGCAACACCCTTCCGTTGCTCGACCGTGCGGCACGGTTTTTCACCCCGCTACGTCCTTCGCAGACACTGCTCGGCGCGGGACAGTACGCCCCGATCGCCACGCTGCGGGCGGCGGCCGGCACACTGCCCGCCCTGCGGGATGTGGTGGGCCAACTGCCCTTTCCCGGGGATGCCCTCTGCTGGCGGGTTGTGCGCGAGGATCACAGCCTCGTGTGGCAGCTCATGCTGCCCACCAACGAGATGACGGCCTGGAGCCGCCTGCGGACGCTGGATGCCGCCCTGTTGCAGGAACTGGTGGCCCAGTTCGCACTGGAGCAGCTCAGCCGGGACGTTACGGACCGCAGCCAGCAGGAACTCCTGCGGGAGCGCCTGCGGCGGCTGCGTGAAAACACATTGTCAGCCCCGGCAGAATAGGGACGGCCCGCCGTGCCGTCCGCCTGTGTCGTGCAAGCGCGGAGCACCCACACTCAATCCCACACTTAATCTCACCCTTAAACGGCACACTTAAACCACCCGCTTACTCCATTTTCGCGTGCATTCGCCCCATTCGCGGCTCCCTTTTCGCGCTTTTCGCGTTTTTCGCGGTTAAAAAAACACCT
>JAAYLN010000383.1 GCA_012521875.1 Lentisphaerota bacterium
GTAGTCCTCCCACATGCGGACGAGGTTCTTCGGGCAGATGATGAGTGTCTCCAGCCCGTGGTCATCCTCGAAGATGCGCGCCACGGCGGTTGCCATGAGGGTCTTGCCCAGCCCGACCACATCGCCGATCATGACGCCGTAACGCTTGTTCAGATGGTGAGCGGCGATCTTGACCGCCGCCGTTTGGAAGTCGAAGAGCTTGTTGCCGAACTCCTTGGGAATGCGGAACTCGGTGAGACCGGTGCGGGCCTCTTGCGAGAGGCAGTAGGCGATCTTCAGATAGATGTGATACGGCGGGATGGGCGTCTCGCGCGCCCAGCTATTCTCGATGATCTCGACCAGTTCCTTCGAGATGTCGAGGCTCCAGCGATCCGTCCAGCGGTCTTCGAACCACTGCGCCAGTTTGTCGGTAGCGTCAGGATCGAGCACGTCCACATTCAATTCGCCCTGCTGGGAGAGTCCGGCCAGGGTGAGGTTGCTGCTGCCGAGATAGCCGATGATGGGGTTGATGGGGTCGGAACGGAAGAGCAGATAGAGCTTGGCGTGCAGGCGGTGCTTGACGAAGAGCTTGACGACGACCTTCCCGGCCCTGATCTGAGCGGCCAGGCGTTGCAGCCCCTGTTCATCCGCATCGGTCGGCGCGCCGAAGCAGAGCTGGTCGCGGAACTCCTGTGCCAGCGTCTTCCTAAGCCGCAGCGCCGTGGCATTGTCCATGCGGCTTTCGTCGGGAGCGGCGAGGCTCAGGGCCTCCCGGAGTTCGTCGGCGGGGAGAGTCTGCATGCCGACCAGCAACCGGCAGCAGTGGCCCTCGCCACCGGGCCACCTCTCGACATAGTCATGGAGCTGCCGCCACCCGCGCAGGTTGAAATAGCCGACGCAGAAGTCCGCGCGGTTGCAGCGTTCCAGCGTCTCCCGCAAGGCCGGCAGCAGTGACTCGGTGATGTTGTCGAAGATACGTGGCATTATTCGTGTCAGGATAAGGTAGCAAGCTGCACTCCCGAATGCCAGACGAAATCCGGCGCATTTGACGGGGTGTTTTCCATTATTAGCCAGAGAGTCTGTGTGGCTCGCGGCGGGGAGGACGCTTCTTCACCCGCCTTGGGCAAGCAGACGCTTGCCCCTCCCGGAAGGGTAATGGCCGTACCGAGGGTATGCATGGGCGGAGATGGCGGTACAAATGGGAGACAGGGGACAGGAGAGTAGCAGTAAGCAGTGGCAGTAGGCAGCAGGCAGTAGGAAAGGGGACAGGGGACAGGGGGCAGGAGACAGGAGCATGTAGAATGAGCGAGCGAATCGACTCAATCGAATCTGTCGATTCCTTCGATTCTATCGATTCTATCGAGAACACCTCTTGCGACCCGCCGGAAACGGCGGCATTCCCGGCGTGCGGCTCGCCGGTCACACCGCGTAGCGGCGTGACGGGGACGGCTCGCCCTACCCTCCGGTCCGCTGTACCGTGAGCTTTATCTGGTGCAATGGCGGTACACTTTGCCCTCCAAAAAAAAGATGCGCCGGCGCGGGGCAAGCCCTCGCCGGCGCATCTTGCAGTCCGTGGCAGAATGTGACGGACTAGTTCGCGGTGCCGCGGCCGCGGGTGCCGACGGCGGTGGCCGCGTCGCCATGGGCCTTGTCACGCGGACGCAGCGCACGGCAGGCCTTGCCCGCCAGCCACATCTCGCTGTTGCCCATCTTGTCGAGCTCCTTCTTGAGCTGCTCCTTGTAGTTGGGACGACCGTTGGCACGCATCACGCGGGCCGCTTCCTTCTTCGACTTGACGGCCTTGTAGAGCTCCCTGAAGACCGGCATGGTCGCCTTCTTGAACTTCGGCTTCCAGTCGAGCGCGCCGCGCTGCGCCGTCGCCGAGCAGTTGGAGAACATCCAGTCCATGCCGTTCTCGTCGACCAGACGGATCAGGCTCTGCGTCAGCTCCTCGACGGTCTCGTTGAAGGCCTCGCTGGGGGTGTGGCCGTTCTTGCGCAGCACGTCGTACTGGGCTTCCATGATGCCGGCCAGCGCGCCCATCAGCACGCCGCGCTCGCCGACGAGGTCGCTGGTGACCTCATGCTCGAAGGTCGTCGGGAAGAGGTAGCCGGAACCGATCGCGATACCGATCGCCTGGCAGCGCTCCTCGGCGCGGCCGGTGGCGTCCTGCGCCACGGCATAGCTCGAGTTGATGCCGACGCCATTGAGGAAGTTGCGCCGCACGCTCGTGCCCGAGCCCTTGGGCGCGACCATGATCACGTCGATGTCCGCGGGCGGCTTGATGCCGGTGAGGTCGTTGTAGACCAGGCCGAAGCCGTGCGAGAAGTAGAGCGCCTTGCCGGCAGTCAGCTTCGGGGCGACCAGCGGCCAGACGGCCTCCATCGCGGCGTCGGCCACCAGCATCTGGATGATCGTGCCGCGCTCCGCAGCCTCCTCGATCTCGAAAAGTGTCTCGCCGGGCACCCAGCCATCCTTGACGGCGCGGTCCCAGTCACGCGGGAACTGCTTCGACTGGCCGATAATGACATTGATCCCGTTGTCCTTCATGTTGAGCGCCTGGGCGGGCCCCTGGACACCATAGCCAATGACCGCAACAACTTCCTTCTTCAGGACCCTGCGGGCCTTGGCGAGTGAAAACTCTTTGCGCATCACGACGGTCTCTTCAACGCCGCCGAAGTCAATCTTAGCCATGTTTCCTTGTTCCTTGTACGTTCTGCCGGAATGGCAGACACGTCTCTTTGGTGAGAATTTTGAAAGTATAGCATGACGATCCCAATAAAGGGAAGCAGTGTTTTTGCGGTTCCCTTGTACCGCAGGAACAGGTAACATGTTCCCTTGTTCAACTTGAGGACGGCATGACACTGGGAATCAGACGGAAACAGACACTTCTGGCGGCTCTGCTCATCACCCTGCTTCTGGGACGGACATCCCTCCTGATGGCGAACGATGCGCCGGTGGACAGCGATGGCGACGGCATCCCGGACGAGCAGGACAACCTGCCCACGCTGGCCACGCTGCCGCTGCACTGGTCGGTGCAGGGCGTGGAGATTGCCTGGGATGGCGTGGCGCCGGGCTCGTCGTCCGCCTGGAACCAGACCAATGCCCTGACGCTATTCAACCGCCGCGAGCGGGGCGATCAGCCCGGATCGCGCCTCGGTGCCAGCGCCACCGCCAGCCCGATGGACCGTATCGGCAACGAAGCGGAAGCGGTAAACGGACTGCCCTTGCTGGGGACGTTCGGTTCCGACGAGCCGCCCTGGCAGGCCCTGCAGCGCCGGCGGGCACGGCGCTTCGCCGCGAATCCGCTTAATGGACGCCGCGGGGTGCGAGTGCTCTTCGCGATCCATTTCCGCAACTTCTCCGCAACCGACTGGCACCTGCGCGGACTGCGCGTCCCGATCATGGCGGGCGGACGCCAAGTGACGATGGCATACCCCGATTCCCCGGCACTCGCCGTGCGCGGCATCATCTTTCCCGGCGGCAACCCGTGGCGTGTCTATGGCGTCAACTTCATAGCCACGGTACCGGCGGAACAGACCAGCGCCTTTCTTGCGGCGCTACAGCACGAGGCCCCGCGTTTTGCCTTCGAGGCGGCCGATGGCTGGATCGCCACGGATCGTCTGCCGGATGATGTGCCGCTGGCGCGCTGGTTCGAGAATATCCGCAGGCAGACGGTACCGGTGAAGATCCGCGGCGGCGACGGGCAGGTGCTCGTGTGGCGTGTGGCGCGCTCGGCCGATGGCCAGCGCCAGCGCCTCGCCTCCTGGATCGCCACGGTCAACCAGCTTGCGCAGGAGAACTATGGGCGTCCGCTTCTGCTGGAGCAGGAGGGGATACTGCTCTCGCTGTCCGGTTGGGATACCGGTGCCTGGGATCGCTGGTGGCATATCACCGGCAGCCGTAGCGCCGGCGACTGGCGCAACCTCGTGCTCTCGCACGAGATCATTTTCGAACTTTCCGATAAGCCGCCCACGCTGACGCGCACGATGCGCAAACGCGCCGCCGTGGCAGATCCACATCCGATCCTGCTCGGCCAGCAGGGGGAACTGGCACGCCAGAAGGGCGACGCGGCCGGCGCGCTGGACTACGACCAGCAGGCGGCCGATATGGGCTACGCGCCCGCGCTGTTCAGACTGGGCACCGCACTGGCGGAAGGACGCGGTGCCGAGGTCAATCATGCGCAGGCGGTGCGGGCCTGCCAGCAGGCCGCGAACCAGTCGTATGCGCCTGCCGCCGCCTGGCTTGGCGGCGTTCTGTTGCGCGGTGATTATGGCACCAAACGGAATCCTGTTGCGGGCTTCGGCTGGCTGGGCAAGGCCGCCGCGCAGGGCCATCCCGACGGCATGGGGCTCCATGCCCTCTGCCTCACCAGGGGCGTCGGCGTCAAGGCCGATGTCACACAGGGACTCGCCGCGACACGGCGTGCCGCCGCCATGGGCGACTCCACGGCACAGCTCGCCCTTGCGATCCAGTTGCTGGCCACTAACGACGCCGAGGCGCTGGAGTGGCTCACCTGCGCCGCCGAGGCGGGCAACGCCAAGGCGCAGGCCCGTCTGGCACGCTGTCTGGAGTCCGGCGAGGGATGCCTCCGCAACCCGAAGGCCGCCGCGGTCTGGAATGCGCGGGCCGCCGCGCAGGGCGAAGCCGCCGCGCAACTGGCCCTGGGCCGCGCCCTGCGGAGCGGCAACGGCGTCAAGCGCAATCCACGGCAGGCGGCCCACTGGTTCAGCCGGGCCGCCGAACAGGGAAATCCCGAGGCGCAGACCTGGTGGGGACTGGCACTGCTCAACGGTCAGGGGGTCAAGCGCGACACCGCCCTGGGCATCGACTGGATCCGGCGCGCTGCCGAACAGAAGCACCCCCAGGCGCAATACCTGATGGGACTCTGCACCTACGCAGGACTGAGCGGCACGGACGCCGACCCCTCAGCGGCGCTGAAATGGTTCAAGGCCGCTGCCGCTCAGCAGATTCTGCCGGCACGTATCTTCGTGGGCTTCTGCTACTATGATGGACGCGGCGTCGCGCAGAACCACAAGGAGGCGGCACGCCACTTCCGCGAGGCCGCCGAGCAGGGCTCGCCCATCGGACAAATCTGGCTGTCGCACTGCCACGCCAACGGCGAGGGCGTGGAGCGCGATCTGAATCTGGCGCGCGAGTGGGCGCAGAAGGCCTGGCAGCAGGGCCATCCCGGCGGTCGCCAGATGCTGCGGAGAATCCCGGCGGAATAAGGAACACTTAACATGGTCTGCAAAGCACTGATCACCGGCGGTGCGGGCTTCATCGGCTCGCATCTGGCACGTCAACTACTGGCCGAGGGGTACGAGGTCACGGTACTCGACAACCTCTTCACGGGCACCAAGGCCAATATCTACGACCTGCTCGACAACCCGCGCTTCACCTTCATCCTGCATGACGTCACGCAGCCGTTCTGGGGACAGTTCGACGAAATCTACAACCTGGCCTGCCCCGCCTCGCCGATCCACTACCAGCGCAATCCGGTCGAGACCATCAAGACCTCCTTTGTCGGCATGCTCAACATGCTGGAGCTGGCGCTCAAGACCAAGGCGCGCGTGCTGCACACCTCGACTTCGGAAATCTACGGCGACCCGCTCGAGCATCCCCAGCGCGAGAGCTACTGGGGCAACGTGAACTGCATCGGCCTGCGGAGCTGCTACGACGAGGGCAAGCGCGCCGCCGAAACCCTGGCCGTGGACTACCGCCGCGAGCACGGAGTGGACGTGCGCATGGTGCGCATCTTCAACACCTACGGCCCCAACATGCATCCGCAGGACGGACGCGTCATCAGCAACTTCATCATGCAGGCACTGCAGGGCAAGCCGATCACGATCTACGGCGACGGCAGCCAGACGCGCAGCTTCCAGTATGTCGACGACCTGCTCATAGCCATCCGCGGCCTGATGAAGGTCGAGCGCCCGGCCATCGAGGAGTTCTGCCAGCGCCATTCGCTGATGGTGCCGGTAATCAACACCGGCAATCCCGAAGAGTACACCATCCGGGAGTTGGCCGAGCAGGTGCTCGCCTACCTGCCCGACAAGGGTAGCCAACTGATCTTCGAGCCCCTGCCCAAGGATGATCCGCGGCGCCGCAAGCCCGACATCACGCTGGCGCGGGAACTGCTCGGCTGGTCGCCCAGAATCCCCCTCAAGGAGGGATTGAAGCATACCATCGCCTACTTCCGCCAATACATCGAGCGGTAAGAGCCGGGGAGAAAGATAGGGTTTAAGCGGGTGCTTCGCGCTTGCACCTTGTCTCCTACACCTTGTCTCCACACTTTATCGGATACGCTTCGTCGCCACACTTAGTCCCTACGCTTTGTCAAAAGCTGTCCCAGTTGGCGGACACGGAGGTCCGCCACAACGAGAATGACCCGGCAGAGCCGGACACGGCACAAAGCCCCGAAGGGGCGGTCTCACCATAGCCCGGGGCAAGCGCAGAGCAGCCCCGGGATACGGGAGAAATGATCATGTGGCCTGAAGGGCCACCTCAAAAACGGGGTTGAAATGCCGCTTTATCTTCCGCTTGCGACAATGATGGGACGAATGGGACGTAGGCGACGGATGGGACACAGGCGGCAAGGTTTACCGCGTGGCGTGACAGAGCCGGCGCATCAAGCGCGAACACAAGAGCCGGAACGTGGAGCATGCCGCCTGCCTGTCGGCAGACAGGTCCCCGGCGGTACCGTTCGCCGCTCCATGCGCTCCCCAGTACACCGCGGAGACCGCGGGCGCCAGGGCGCATGGGCGGCGAACGGGGTGCCGGAGCGTGGAGCCCAGCGTCATCTGCGGTACCGTTGGCCGCCGAAGGTGCCTGCCTGCCGACTCGTCTGACTTGTCGGACTTGTCAGACCTGTCAGACTCGTCAGACCTGCACTTAAACCCGCTGCGGCTCTAAACGGTTTAAGCCGAACTTCTTCGCGCTCTTGGCGTCCTGGCGGTTCCTCAGCGCGCGGCTCGCCGGTCACGCCGCGCAGCGGCGTGACGGGGACGGCTCGCCCTACCCTCCGGGGCGCTGTACCGCGAGCTTGAGCTGCCGCTACCGCGTGCGGACGAGCAGACGCTCGTCCCTCCCGGCGGCCGGGGGTCGGTACAGAGGGAGATGGCGGTACGGACAGGGCGGTCGAATGAATCGGGAGAATCGAAATAATCGAGCGAATCGAATCATTCGAATCCATCGATTCATTCGATTCTATCGAAAAACCATTCGCGGCCATTGGCGTGCATTGGCGGATTGCCTTGGCATCCTGGCGGTTCATCAGCGCGCGGCTCGCCGGTCACGCCGCGCAGCAGCGTGACGGGGACGGCTCGCCCTACCAGCCTGCAGCAGGATCGCGAACGGGAAAGCCTCCCCGCAATCTAAAATCCCAAATCTAAAATCCCAAAATCCCCGCGCCTCTTGGCGGCCTTGGCGCCTTGGCGGTTCAGCAGCGCGCGAAAACACCCCTCCCAGTGGTTGTAGTGATGGCAAAACTTCCGGAATGTGGGATTATTGCCATGTGTATTTTTGCGCGCTTTTTCACTGCACACGGTAAGCTGAAACGCGAAGCGCTGCGTTATGACGTAACGCATAAACACAGAGAGACCTTATCATGCAGACCAGAACCACCACTTCCCGGATCGCTAAAGTCATCACTCTCTCACTCAGCACCCTGATGGGCGCGCTGCTGCATGTGCAGGCCGCGCAGACAGCCGTGTACCTCAA
>JAAYLN010000055.1 GCA_012521875.1 Lentisphaerota bacterium
CCACGCTGCTCTACTCGGCCACCTTCCATCCGGAGGCCGAGGCCGCCGGCATGGTCGGCGCCGCCGAGGCGGCCAGCCGCTTCGCCGATACCGAGTTCGCCAAGGCGCTGCATCCGCGCGTGATCGCCGCCGGCGGCGGCATCACGCTCCTGCTCTTCATCATCTTCAATATTGTAGGCCTGCCAACCCTCTTCATATATGGTATGATCCGCGGCTTCGGAGCGTTGCCGCATACCATGATGCTGGAGATATTCGGTGCCCTCCTCGGACGCTACTACTTCCAGAAGAAGTTCGGCTCGACCAACTTCCTCAGGATGGCGCCCGTGGTTCTGGCGGGCTACTATACCGGCGTGGGCCTCATCGGCATGGCCACGATCGCCATGAACCTGATCAAGAATGCCGTCTCCAGCGCACCCTTCTAAGACCATGAACCTTACTACCGCCACCATACCCGAACAGGTAAAACTGCCGATCAGGATCGCCCTCGAGGTGGTGCTGCAGGGGCTGCGGATCCGCCTCGGACGCTCGGTCGTCACCATCACCGGTGTCGTCTGCGGCATCGCCTTCCTGATGTCGATCCTCACGGGACAGATCGTCAAGCGCGGCGTCGCGGACGAGGACGCCCGGCGCGAGGAGATCAGCCGCATCATGAGCTTCATCCGTTCCGACCTTCCCAAGCTGTCCGGCCACACCATCGGCATTGTCGGCGGCGGCACCCTCAGCGAGGTCGAGGCGCGTGTCGTGGAGCAGCTCGCCGGCGAGGCCGGGACGATCCTGGCGCTCAAGGGCGGCACACCGTCCGCGCGTACCCTCCACGGCGTAACGCTGCGCCCGGTACCCGCCGCTCAAATGGCCGGCGAGGCGTCCGTCATCTTCATCATGGGCGATGGAAATCTCCCGGACTTCGACTGGAACGGGTTCCTGGGGCAGGCGCTCAACAATCTGGCCGCTGTCACAGCCCCGGATGTGAAGCTGCCGCCGGTGCTGACGGCCGAGCGCACTGTCCAACTGGCCCGCGCATGGTCGGCCGAGGAACTCGAGGCCAAGTCGCTCGAGGCCCGCAAGGAACGCTTCCGCAGCATCTGGATCACCGTCATTTCACTGCTGGTGACCGTGATCGGCATATCCAACGCCATGCTGATGTCGGTGACCGAGCGCTTCCGCGAGATCGGGACGATGAAGTGTCTCGGTGCGCTCTCGAGCTTCGTCACGCAGATGTTCGTGCTCGAGGCCTCGATCATGGGCCTGGTGGGCGGCTTCTTCGGTGCCGTGCTCGGCGCGGCCTTCGCCCTTACGGTATATGTTATCACCTACGGCGGCAGCCTCGTCTTCAGCGCGCTGCCGGTGGGAACCATGTTCCTCTATGCCGTGGGCTGTGTCTTCGCCGGCGTGGCGCTCTCGATTGTTGCCGCGCTCTATCCCGCCAAGGTGGCGGCCTCCATGGTTCCGGCCACCGCCCTGCGCTCGACTGTCTAAGGAGATACCAGTGGCCAAAATAGACATGAAACGCTTCCAGGCGCTCTTCGAGGAGCCCGGGGAGCAGGAACAGTCCGTCATCATCCGCGGCGTGGATATCCACAAGATCTATCGCTCCGGACCGCAGGAGACGCATGCCCTGCGAGGTGCCACGCTCGACGTCTACCGCGGCGAGTACCTCTCGATCATGGGGCCCTCGGGCTCGGGCAAGTCGACGCTCTTCAACGCTATCGGCGCGCTCGTCAAGCCCACCTCCGGGCGGGTCTATATCGATCAGGTGGATATCGCCCAGCTCGATACCGAGGAGCTGGCCTGGCTGCGCTGCCGCAAGATCGGCTACGTCTTCCAGACCTTCAACCTCATCCAGGTCATGACCTGCCTCGAGAACGTCACCCTGCCGATGAGCTTCGCCGGCCTCAGCACCGAGGAGGCGCGCGACAAGGGCATCCGTATCCTCAAGATGGTGGGCCTGGGCCACCGCATCCTGCACAAGCCCGCCGAGCTCTCCGGCGGCCAGCAGCAGCGCGTCGCCGTCGCCCGCGCCCTGGCCAACTCGCCCGATATCATCCTCGCCGACGAGCCTACCGCCAACCTCGACCAGTCCACAGGGCAGGAGATCATCGACCTCTTCAAGAACCTGCAGAATACCCTGGGCGTGACGATCATCTCGGCCACCCACGATACCAAGATGCTCCAGGCCTCGGATCGCATCCTCTGGATCGAGGATGGCGTCATCGTCAAGGCCGCCCGCCCGGAAGAAATGACCTTCACTTCCGACAAGTTCGGAGCACACGGACACCACTAGTATGGCAAGCGACATCATCATCCGCACGGAAAACGTCAAGAAGCTCTACATCACCGGCGAGGAGGAGCTCTGGGCGCTCAAGGGTATCAACCTCGATATCTACCGCGGCGAGTTCATCTCGATCATGGGACCCTCGGGTTCCGGCAAGTCGACCTTCTTCAACCAGATCGGCGCGCTCGATGTGCCTACCGAGGGCCGCGTGATCTTCGATGGCCACTCGGTCTTCGACCTGAGCGAGAGCCAGCAGGCCTGGTTCCGCTGCAACCGCATCGGCTACATCTTCCAGACCTTCAACCTCATCCAGGTCATGACGGCGTTGCAGAACGTCACCCTGCCGATGGTCTTCCAGGGCGCCTCGAACGAGGAGGCCGCCCGCCGCGGTACCGAGATTCTCGAGCGCGTGGGTCTCGGCCACCGTGTCCATCACAAGCCCTTCGAGCTCTCGGGCGGTCAGCAGCAGCGCGTCGCCGTCGCCCGCGCCCTGGCCAATACGCCCAGCGTCGTGCTGGCCGACGAGCCCACCGGCAACCTCGATACCAAGACCGGCATCGAGATCATCGAGCTGCTCAAGGAGCTCAACGAGGAGAACGGCGTCACCATCATCTGCTCCACCCACGACCCCAAGATGCTGCGCCGCTCCGACCGCATCTGCTGGATGCTCGACGGCCGCCTCGACAAGGTCAGCACGGCTGCGGAGTTCTCCCTCGAGGACATGAAGCAGGACACCCAGGGCCGCTAATCACTAATGCATCGGAACCGGTTCCATATCCTGGGCCGTTGCCCGGGCCTGAACGTGGCGGAGACACTTGAGTCGGGCTACGGCCGGACGGGCGGCACGACTACTGCTCCGCGCAAGTTCCTGTCGCTCTTCAGCGGGGCCATGGGACTTGATCTGGGACTCGAGGCGGCGGGTTTCGAGATTGCCGGCTGCCTGGAGCTGGATCGGAAGGCATGTGCGACCATCCACGCGAATCGTCCCGATCTTCCGGTGATCTGTGACGATATCCGCAACTGGACGGGCACGGAAATCCTGGAGCGCTTCGGGATCCGGGCGGATGCCATTGCCTTCATCGCGGGCGGACCGCCCTGTCCGTCCTTCAGCACAGCCGGAAAACGCCGGTCGTTCCACGACCCGCGTGGTCAGGTGATGTTCGATTTCCTGCGGATCGTGTCCGAAATCCGCCCGCCGTTCTTCGTGATGGAGAATGTGCGCGGCATTCTTTCTGCCGCGATTGACCATGTCCCGTTGGCCATGCGCGGGGCGGAGGTGCCTGTCGCCAGGGGATCCGTAATGCGGCGGTTGCACGAGATTTTCGCGGAAATGGGCTACACTGTGACCGTCGAGCTGGTAAATGCGGCCAACTATGGAACGCCGCAGAAGCGCGAGCGTGTGATTTTTCTGGGTAGCCGTGACGGGCTGCAACTGACAATGCCCCCCGGTGCCTACGCCCCCGAGGCGTCCCTCTTCTGCCGGAAATGGCGGTCGCTGCGTGAGGCACTGGACGGACTGGATGATCCGGAGCCCGAGTTCATCCCCTTTTCCAAGGCCCGCGAACGGTTCCTGGCACTGCTGAAGGAAGGCGAGAACTGGCGGTCATTGCCTGAGAAGCTTCAGGCCGAGGCTCTGGGCGGTGCCTACCGGTCTACAGGAGGACGTGTCGGTTTCTACCGGCGCCTGCGGTTCGACGAACCTGCACCGACGGTGCCTACCAGCCCGGTGCAGAAGAGCACCTGCCTGTGCCATCCAACCGAACTGCGCCCGTTGTCGGTGAAGGAGTATGCCCGTGTCCAGCAATTCCCGGACGACTGGCGCTTTGTGGGGTCGCTGGCCGACCGTTACCGGCAGATCGGCAATGCCGTTCCCATTGGTCTCGGCTATGTAATCGGCCTGGTGCTCAGGCGATTTCTCTTCAACTATGAAGTTCTGGAAGGAACTGGGAGCGCATGATCTCTGAAGCCGATCTAGTTGCGCAGGTGCAGACGTGTCTCGACGAATTCTATAAGAGACGGCTTGCTAAGTTGTCGGGTCTCAGGCTCAAGGATACGCTGAGGCGCAAGAACCCCTACCTGTTCCGTGCCATAGGCACCGAGTCGGCCGCCGATTTGATCGGGGAATTGCTGAGCGCCTATATGTCCTCGTCGGACGAAGGTATTTTCGGAGATGCTTTCTTCGAGCCGTTGGCCAAGGCGGTGGCCGGTGGAACGGTAGCGGGTGGTGAAGGCGCGGATATTGTTGTGGAGACCGAAACTACTTACAAGGCTATAGCTGTCAAATCAGGGCCGTCCGTCTTCAATGCGCAAAGCCGGAGGCGGCAGAATCAGGAGTTCATGAGTCTCCGGAGCCGCATGCTGAAACTCCAGAAGCATTTTGATGCCGTGGTTGGCTACTGTTACGGTCGAAAGGCGCCCAAGCGTGTTAAACAGGATCAGATATTCAGAGAACTGGCTGGCCAGGCCTTCTGGGAGGAACTTACAGGTGATCCCGATTTTTATCTGCGCATCATTGCCGCCATGCAAGCCAAGCCTGCCGAACATAAGCGCGCCTTCCATGAGGAATGGAACAAGGCTGTAAACAGGTTTTTACGCGAGTTCACCGCTGATTTCTGCCACCCGGACGGAGCCATAGACTGGGAGCGTCTGTTGCGCTACAACAGCGGAAAGCAGGTTTAGTTTTATGGGTCTTTTCCGTCGTAAGAAGCCGCCGCCGGATCCCGGGCCGCCCACGTTGCCGCCCGGCGCCCGCCGGGTCGATGCGGCCACGCTGATCCTGGCCATCCCGCATCTCCACCCGCAGGTCGAGCGCATCGCCGACCGCCGTCTCGGCTGTCTGCTCTCGTGGCCCATCAGGAACCCCCGCCGCCCCTCGCTGCTCGACCGCATCTTCGGTACCCCCGTCCGCAGGCGGCGCCTGGTGCTGGACGACCTCGGGCGCCGCACGGTGGAACTGATCGATGGACAGCGCAGCCTGGCGGTTATCGCCGCCCTGCTGGCGCAGGAGACCGGCCACAAGTCCGCCGACATGGAGGCTGCCGTGCTGGCCTTTGTCACCCAGCTCGTGCGCCGCAACGCCGCCGCGCTCGTCGCGCCACAGCAGGAAGAATAGATAGGAGTATAATCATGCTGATCCCCGTGCCCCCCATGGGCTGGAACACCTGGAACACCTTCGCCGCCGACATCAATGAGGAGCTGATCAGGAGTGCCGCCGACAGCATTGTGAAACTCGGCCTCCGCGAGGCGGGCTATACCTATGTCGTCATCGACGACTGCTGGTCGCTCCGTGAGCGCGATCCGCACACCAACGAGATCGTCGCCGATCCCGCCAAGTTCCCCGGCGGCATGAAGGCGCTGGCCGACTACATCCACGGCAAGGGCCTCAAGTTCGGCATCTACTCCTGCGCCGGTGTGCGCACCTGCGCCGACTACCCCGGCAGCTTCGGCCACGAGTTTCTCGATGCCCGCACCTTTGCCGGCTTCGGTGTCGATTTCCTCAAGTACGACTACTGCAACGTCCCCGTCACCGGCCAGGCCCCGCTGCTCTACCGCCGCATGGGCCAGGCGTTGCGCACCTGCGGACGCGACATCCTCTTCTCCGCCTGCAACTGGGGCATAGAGGAGGTCGGTACCTGGATACGTTCCACCGGTGCGCACATGTACCGCTCCACCGGCGACATCGCCGACAACTTCAAGTCCATGAGCAATATCGCCACCGGGCAGATTCCCCACCTCTCCCAGTCGGCACCCAACTGCTTCAACGACCTCGACATGCTGACCGTCGGAATGTTCGGCAAGGGCAACGTCGGCTCCAGCGGCTGCACCATGGTGGACTACCAGACGCAGTTTTCCTTCTGGACACTCATGGGCTCCCCGCTCATGCTGGGCTGCGACCCGCGCACGATGACGCCGGAGATTGTCGGGCTTGTCACCAACCGCGAGCTGCTGCGCATCAACCAGGATCCCGCCGGTCTCCAGGCCTACCGCATCAACCACTGCTGGGGCAATCCCGAGTGCTTCACGCTGGCACGCCTGCTCGAGGGCGGCGACATTGCCCTGGGCTTTTTCAACATCTCCGAGAATCCCTGCGGCAACCTGCTCCTGCTCGAGCATATCGGCCTGACCTACGAGTCGGGGATGCGCCTGCGCATGGTCGACTGCTTCACCGGCGAGGAGCATTACTCCGGGCGCGACACGGTCAAGGTGCCCAAGCTCCCGCCCCACGGCTGCCTCGTCTACCGCTGCACTCCCGTCAAAGCCTAAGGAACTCTTTACCATGAGCCAGGAAGGATTCGATCTTCTCAAGCGCGACTGCATCAACTCCGGCATGTGCGTGGTCTGCGGGGCCTGCCAGGTCGTCTGCCCGACGAAGGCGATTACCATGAAGCGCTACTCATGGGGACTCAATCCCGAGCTGAACGGCCACTGCGTTGATGAGCCCTGCACGCGCTGCTTCGATGTCTGCCCCGCCCGCGAGGTGCCGATCTCCAGGATCGAGCGCACCTTCTTCGGCCGTGTGGCCGGCGAGGACGGCCTGCCGCCCGAGCTGGGCGTTATCCGCAACGTCTACTCCGGGCACGCCACCGACCCTGAAGTGCATGGCGCCTCGGTCTCCGGTGGCGTGGTCTCCTCGATCCTGATACATGCGCTGGAGAAGGGGACCATTGATGGCGCCGTCCTGGCCGGCTACGACACGGAGCAGGGGTGGATCGCCACGGCGAAGGTGGCTACCGACCGCGCCGGTGTACTCGCCTGCGCCGGATCCAAATACCAGCCGCACGCGCAACTGCTCGGTCTGGACGAGGCCATCCGCATGGGGCTAAAGAAGATCGCCATCACCTGCACCCCCTGCCACGCCGTGGCCGTCCGCAAGATGATGATGGACGAGGCCTTTGCCGACATCGGCTCGCGCATCGCGCTGGTCATCAGTAACATCTGCGGTGCGCACTGGTCAACACACGGTACCGAGTGGCTGATCTGCAAGAAGATGGGGCTGCGGCTCGAGGATGTCGCCGGCATCACCTACCGCGCGCGACCCTTCCCCGGCGACTTCCACGTCCGCCTGCGCGACGGCACGGTCAGGGTGGCGCCGTTTGTCAACCACTTTCTCTCGCTGCTGGCGCAGTTCACCCCCGAGGAGTGCCGCTACTGCCTCGAGAAGGTGGCGCTCTCCGGCGATATCGTTGTCGGCGACACCTGGCACCACCCGCGGCTCTGCCCGAGCCTGCTCTCCGGCTATACGCAGGCGGATGCCGACCGCGACGAGACCATCGCCAGCGCCCTGCGTGGGGCCACGATGGTCGTCGTGCGCAGCGAGCGCGGCCAGGCCTTTGTGGATCAGGCCATGGCGGATACGCGCATCAGGCTCTTCCACAACAGCCACGAGGAGGGCGTCGAGTTCGTGCGCAACGTCACGGTGCTTGGCAAGCCCGTCAACAACGGCCCGGTGATCGCCGCCCACGAGCGGCGCGGCCAGCCCACCCGCCGCTTCATCCGCGACTGAGCGGAACGTAACCGGCTGGCGACGGGGATGCACATGGAGAGCGGGCGGGATGCGGATGGGGGCGTCCTCGTTCTCGCCATCGTTCCACGTCGATCCAGCCGGAAAGTGTGTCGCCAACCGATTACCCGCCGCTTCATCCGCTAACCTTGTACTAACACAAATCTAATGGTATTCTAACCGCCAAATGTCTGGCCTAATACAGATTCTTGGCGGGTTAGCCCTCTTCATGTTCGGTATCCGCCTGCTCAGCTCCGGCATGGAGAAGCTGGCAGGCGAAAACATCCAGCGCTGGCTGAGCAAGGTGGTCGATGGCCGCCTGCGGAGCGCCGCCTTCGGTACCGTTGCCACTGCCTTCCTGCAGAGCAGCGGACTGCTGATGGTGACGATGATCGGCCTGATCAACGCCAACCTGATGACGGTGCAGCAGTCCATCGGCATCATGCTGGGCCAGGAGATCGGCACCACCGTCACGGCGCAGATCGTGGTCTTCGACATCGGCGCCTTCCGCCTGCTGCTGGTAATTTTCGGCTTTGCCTTCCTGGAGTACTTCGATAACCGCGACTGGAAGAAGTACGGCGAGATCATGATGGGGCTGGGCCTGATCTTCGTAGGCATGACCTACATGAAGAACTCGCTGGACGACCTGCTGAAGATTCCGTACTTCGCGCAGTTGCTCGTCACGATGGGGCAGCGTCCGATGGTCGGTATCCTGGCCGGCCTCATCGTCACCGCCATAACCCAGAGTAGTACCGCGGTTACCAGCATGGCCGTGGCGATGGGCATGAACGATGCCATCACGCTGCAGGGCGCGATCGGCATCATCCTCGGCGCCAACATCGGCTCGTGTGTCACCGGCCTTGTCGCCTCCCTGGGTCAGTCGCGCACGGCGCGCCAGGCATCGATCGCGCAGATTCTCATCAACGTCTTCGGCGTGCTCCTCTTCATGCCCTTCATTCAGCAGTACAGCAACCTGGTTGCCTCGACTGCCGACAACCTTCCGCGCCAGATTGCCAATGCGCACACCATCTTCAACGTGGTGGTGAGTCTGATACTGATGCCGTTTGTGCGCCAGATTGCCATCGTCTCGGAGTGGCTGACGCCCAGATCGCGCAAGGACGAGAAGCCCAAGGCCACCATCTACATCGACGAGAACCAGCTCAGCGTGCCCTCGGTGGGTCTCCGCGAGGCCACGCGCGAGTTGATCCGGGTAGGATACATCACGGCCGAAATGGTCGCGGACGCCTGTCAGGCGCTGATCGATCTGAATCCCGAGCTGATCCAGCGCGTCATGGCGCGCGAGCAGGACCAGGTCGACGAGATCGACAAGGAACTGACGCGGTTCATCAACCGCCTGATTAACCGCGATCTGGACCGCGCGCAGCAGGCGCGCTGTTTCCAGCTCAAGAACCTGCTTGTTGATATCGAGCGCATCGGCGACATGGCCGAGGATATCGCGGGCTTTGCGCAGGAACGCATCGACAACAACGTTTCCTTCACGTCGGCGGCTGTCGAGGATCTGCAGGCCTTGGGCAGGCAGGCGCACGAGACCTATGTGCTGGCCATCGAGAGCTTCGCGGAATCCGATGCCGAAAAGGCCCTGCGCGTCTGCCGCCTCGAGAGCGACTTCGATCGCCGCTACGAGCGCACCCGCCAGGCCCACATCCGCCGTCTGGAAGCCGGCGGCTGCCAGGCGCAGGCGGACGTGATCTTCACCGAAACCCTGCGCATGCTAGAGCGCATCAGCGACCATGCCGACAATCTGGCTGTCAGCGTGTCGCGCTCGCTATCCGAGCGCCGCCCGGTACGGGGCATCCGCCGCCCCCGCGGGGGCGGTTGGAACAGGTGAGAGACACGATTTTCAGGATTTTCCGGGGCTGCTCCGCTGTTTTTTTTGACAGGATTACATGATTTTAGGTTTTTTTTGATGGCCGCTGCGCGGTTGGAGAAGCTACGGATTTCGCGGATTACGCGGATTGGGATGGGGTGTCTCAGACTAGTGGAGCCGCCGTCCCTGCGGGGCGATTGGAACAGGTGAGAGACACGCTTCGTCCCCACACTTTGTCCCTACGCTTTGTCTAAAGCGAAAGGGCAAGCGAATGTTCAGGCTCCCCGTTCGCTCCAGATGCGCTTTGGAGCCCGCGGTCTCCGCGGTGTATTGATGCGGCGCATGATTGGTGAACGACACCGCTGGGGATACTACTTCGCCAAGGCTACGTAGCACAGGCGGCGGGCTCCAGCGTTCCGGCTTTTCCGTTCACATTCGCTGGCGCCTGTACCGAACCACCCCGCCCGCCGCCTCAGCATAAGCTCGCGGTACAGCAGCCGAAAGGTAGGGCGAGCCGCCTGTCATACGTAGCCTTGGCGAAGTATGGTCCCCGTCTGCCGCCACGCGGCATGACCGGCGAGCCGCGCACACAAGGTACTGTAACACCAAACCCGCCCATTCCGCCGCCTATCCGCCATTGCGGGAACTGCCCCAGAGTGGCGCGGACATTCCTGTCTGCGCGCGTCGCCGAGGGCAGACAGGAATGTCTGCCCCACAATACCACGCAGAGCACCGCAAAAGAGGTGAAGCCCGCAGCCAGGAGGAGCCGCGAAAGGGAAGATAGACTGCGAAAGAGTAAGCGGGTGGAGTGAGCGTGCCGATTAAGAGTGGGATTAAGTGTGGGTTTAAGTGGGCGCTTCGCACTACAACTTTGTCTCCACACTTTGTCGGCTACGCTTCGTCCCCACACTTTGTCCCTACGCTTCGTCGAAAGCGAAAGAGAAAGCGGCTGGCGTCGTCTCAGGCCAGTCGGGCCACTGGTGACCGGCGGTCGCCAGTTGGAATAGGTCAGAGACGCCACTTTGTCGCGAGCTTTGTAGGTAACTTTGTCGCCTTTGTCGCGAGCTTGTCGCGGGGCGAGGGGAACGTTATACTTGGCCAATACGGGCATGAAAGGAACTTGTTCAAATTCCGAAGCAGCTTCAATGCTTGTCGGTATCGACGGTGGCGGAACCAAGACCGAATTGGTCTTGTGCTCGCCACAGGGGCGGGTGTTGCGGCGCTTACTCAAGGGACCCTGCAATCCCAATGCGGTTGGGATTGAACGGGCCGTTGCGGAAATTGCGTCGGGGCTTGCCGGTATCCTTCCGGAAGGCGAGGGGAATCACCGCGCGTTCATCGGCGTCTCGGGGGCGACCGTCGGCGACAACCGGGAACGGCTCGTCAAGGCAATTGCCGCCAGGTTCCCGGGGCTTTCGGTGCAGGTCGATTCCGACATTCGTTCCGTCATCGCCAGCGTACAGCACACTGGTGGCTGCACAGCCGCAATTCTGGGAACCGGGTGTGTCGTGTTCCAGGACGACGGATGTGGCACGCTCCGCCGCACTGCGGGATGGGGATGGCTTTTCGATGGTGCGGGCAGCGGGTTTGCTCTTGGACGCGATGCCATACGGGAGCGGCTTGCCTTCGAGGACGGCATGGTGCCGCAGGGGCCTCTCGTGGATGCAGTCGGGACGCGGCTCGGCGGCAACGCCTTCAACACTCTCCGACGCTTTCTCTCCGGCGAGAATTGCGCTGAAGTCGCAACATTCGCCCCGCTCGTCTTCGATGCCTGCGACGCAGGCGATCCGGCGGCCCGTGCCATCCTTGCGCGTACCGTGGCGCATGTCGCCACGCTGGTCCGCCACAGCCGCTCGGCGCAGGCAAGTCCCGGGCCGCTCATCCTTGGCGGCGGACTCACCGCCCGTGCCGATCTGCTCGTCCCCGCGCTCCGCGAAGCCCTGGGCCCGGACGCCCCGGATATCATCGTTCCAACCCTCCCGCCGGTTTTCGGAGCCTGCCGCCTTGCTGCCGGATCGCCGGGGGACGGCTTCACGAAGTGCTTTGCCGCTTCATACCCTGCATTTCTGAAAAACTCCTGACTTCACCATTTTGCCATGCTCCGTACCGAACAACGCAATCCCGCCACCACGCATCTCGATCAGGCGTCCACTATCGAGATGCTCCGCCTCATCCAGGACGCCAACCGCCGATCAGTCGAGGCCGTTGACGAGGCACTTTCGCAGATCGCCCGCGTCGTGGACGCCGCTGCCGCCGCTATCGCTGCCGGCGGGCGCATACTCTACATCGGCGCCGGCACCTCCGGACGCCTCGCCATGCAGGATGCCGCCGAATGTCCGCCAACCTATGGCGTCGATCCCGACACCGTCGTCGCGATCATGGCGGGCGGACGCGAGGCCGTCTTCCGCGCCGTCGAAGGCGTCGAGGATGATGCCGAGGCCGGTAGCCGTGACATGCTCGCGCTCAAGCCCAGCCCGAACGATCTCGTGCTCGGCATCTCAGCCGCAGGTGGTGCTGCCTATGTTGTCGCTGCACTCCGGACAGCCCGCGAGCTCGGTGCCATCACGGCCTCGCTCTCCTCTAACCCCGCAACGGCCATCGAACGCGAGGCGGATCTGCCGATCGTCACGGACACCGGCCCGGAGGTCGTGACCGGCTCTACCCGCATGAAGGCCGGCAATGCGCAGAAGATGGTGCTCAACATGATTTCCACCTGCGCGATGGTCAAGACCGGCAAGGTGCGTGGCAACCTCATGATCAACCTGCGCCCGACCAACCGCAAGCTGCGTGCCCGCATGATCAAAATCGTGTGCGATGAGCTCGGTGTCGACGAATCCCGCGCCATCACCCTTCTCGACGCCCACGACTGGGCTCTCCGTCCCATCCTCGACGCCGTCTGATGTCGCATACTTCACCTCCCGTATCGGGTGCGATTCAACATTGTTGAATCGCACAGAATCCAGAATCCAGCAAGGCATCCAGAATCCAGAATGTTGAACGGCAACACTTTATACGTTTCGTTACCCGTCCCGGCTGTTGCCTCAATTGCTTGGACACAAAAGGGAAGCAAAAGGAAGCGCTTTTTCATTCTGAATTCTGGCTTCTGAATTCTGGGTGCGCATCCACTATAGTGGATCGCACCCTCCCGTAACATCTTCTTCCGCGCCATCCGTAGCGCTCCTCTTGGCGTCCTTGGCGTCTTGGCGGTTCAATTGCACGCTTCAATGCTTCCCTCGCTTTCCCCTTGCACCGTCCACCGTTCCGCGCTAACATGCTCGTGCATCTGCGGTTAGGGGCTACGGCTCTGCACTTAGGGTTGCCATGGTCGGCAGGCGGGCGATAGCCTGCCGATGGTTGGTTCGTTGCGTGGAATGCGCCGGGCAGGGCTCGGCTCCGCCATGGATGCGAGACGGAAGACCGCGCCCCGATCTCCGCATAACGAGGAACCATGAGCACCTGCCTCTCCACACCTGCCGACACATCCGCCGCCCGCGCCTTCCGCGACCGCATCATCATCCGTGACGAAATCGACCGCTATCTGCGGGATGGCGACTTCATTGACGAGGCGCGCATCGAGACGGCCCTGAAGGAGGCCGTCAATCCCGATCCGGCGCGCGTGCGCGACATCCTCGCCAAGTCGCTGGCCATCGAGACCCTTTTGCCCGAGGAGACCGCCGTCCTGCTGCAAGTCACCGATCCGGAACTGCGCCGGGAGATGGAGACGGCGGCGCTGGCCATCAAGCACAAGGTTTACGACAACCGCATCGTCACCTTCGCCCCCATGTACATCAGCAGCTATTGCGTCAACCGCTGCCGGTACTGCGGCTTCAGCGCCGACAACCACCGGCAGCGGCGCCGTTGTCTGACGATGGACGAGATCCGCGCCGAGGCGGCCGCCATGTGCGGCCGCGATGGACACAAGCGCGTCATGGCCGTCTATGGCGAGCATCCCATGACCGGCGCCGAGTTCATCGCCGAGTCGCTGCAGGCCATCTACTCGGTGGAGGTCAGGACACGCCGCGGCAAGACCAGCGTGCGCCGGGTAAACGTGAACGCCGCACCGTTGCCGATCGACGACCTGCGGATCGTCCAGAAGGGGGGCATCGGTACCTTCCAGGTCTTCCAGGAGACCTACCACCGCCGCACCTACGCCGCCATGCATCCCGCCGACACCATTAAGGGCGACTACGACTGGCGCGTCACCTGCATGCACCGCGCCTTCGATGCCGGCATAGATGATGTGGGCCTCGGGGTGCTCTTCGGTCTGGCCGACTGGAAGTTCGAGGTGATGGGTCTCCTGATGCACTCCCGCGAGCTGGAGCGCTTTGTAAATATCGGTCCGCACACCATCTCCGTACCGCGCCTGCATCCGGCCAGCGGCTCGGATATCTCGCGGCACACGCCCGCGCCCTTCACCGACGAGGACTTCGTCCATGCGCTGACCGTGCTGCGCCTCTCCGTGCCATACACGGGGCTGATCCTCACCGCCCGCGAGTCGGCGGCCCTGCGCGACCGCTGCGTCGGCCTCGGCATCACCCAGATGGACGCCTCGACGCGCATAGGCGTCGGCGCCTACTCCGACGCGCCGGTGGGGCAGGAGATCGACAAGCAGCAGTTCATGCTGGGCGACAACCGCACGCTCGAGGAGCTGATCTGCGATCTGGCGCGCCGCGGCATCATCACATCCTTCTGTACCGCCGGCTACCGCTGCGGACGCACCGGCGGCTGCATCATGGACGCGCTCAAGACCGGCAAGGAGGGCAAGTTCTGCAAGGTCAACGCCGTCCTTACCTTCCGCGAGTGGCTCGACGACTTCGCCTCGCCGGAAGCCCTGAAGATCTGCGAGCCGGTGCTGCAGAGCGAGCTGGATGCCATCCGCGAGCAGTTGCCCAAGTTCTATCCCACCGTCAAGGAGCACTACGACCGCATCGTCGCCGGAGAGCGCGACCTCTTCTTCTAAGCCCCGTCACATATCATGCATTCGCCTACCGAC
>JAAYLN010000056.1 GCA_012521875.1 Lentisphaerota bacterium
AAGCCGCGCGACCCGGATCCCCCGCCGCCGCTACCGGAGCCCGACCGCATTCCCGAGCCCAAACCGCCGAAGCCGCCGGATAAGAAGCCACCGGACAAGAAGCCGGAAGAGAAGAAGCCCGACAAGAAGCCAGACAAGAAGCCGGAAGAGAAGAAACCCTTCCAAAAGGGCAAACGCGTCGTGCGCGGGCCGAAGTCGCCACCGGTGCGTCAGACTCTCTCCGATGAGGAGATCAGGAAGTGGCTTGATAAGCGTGTGCCGATCGGCACCAAGACCGTGCTGCCCGATAGCGAGCAGGCGCTCAACTTCAACATTGTGCGCAATGCCTTGTACGACGCCTGGGATCAACCGGTGCGCTCCGAGGCCGGCACGCGCCCTGCCGAGGCCGAGTTCTCGATCGACAGCAGCGGACGCATCTCCGCCGTACGCATCATCAAATCGTCGGGGAGTCCCGTCTTCGACGCCTCCGTGCTGGATGCCATCCGGCGTGCCGGGCGCATCAGCGGGCTCTCGGCGCGCTTCCTGCGCGAGTACCCGCGCCTTTCGGTCGAGTTCAAGCTGGATTAGGGTTCGTAATCGGCTGGCGACAGGGGCGCGGGCAGTGCATGGAAAGTGGGTGGAACGCGGATGCCTGTGGTTCTTTCCTCACGAAAGCGTGGTTACTAAGTGCGAGCGGCCAGTGTGAGGCAGACATTCCTGTCTGCCCAGAATAGGCGTAAGAGGTGGTGGCCGGTGCCGCCGTAGAGGACGTCGTCTCCTTTTATTCGCTCTCCCTGCACGCTGCCTGCGCGCGCAGACAGGAATGTCCGTGCCACACTGGGGCGGCAGCCGGGATGGACACGCGACCACGCGCCCTGTGGGGGCACCGCAATTCCGCATTTTTTGAGGTGTTGCTCCCGCGACCCAGGGCTGCGCTCCGCTTGCCCTGGGCTATGGTGCGGCCGCCCCTTTGGAGCATGGATGGCGATCAGGGGCGCCACTTCCAACGCCCCCCGCTCGCTCCATATGCGCCCTGGAGCCTGCGGTCTCCGCGGTGTGCTGATGCGGCGCATGAAAGGTGAACGTAACCGCTTACGGGTGGCAGCCCTGAAAGGGCGAAATATACCAGCCCAGGGCACCGCCCTGGGGAAGGGGCGAGAAAGACGACTAGCCCTGAAGGGGCGAGACATAGTCTTTGAATAGAGGGGATATTTACCATCGTGCCGTTTAGGAGTGGGTTTAAGTGCGGGGTTTAAGTGGGTGCCTCGCGCTTACACCTTGTCTCCACGCTTTGTCTCAACACTTTGTCTTCGCACTTTGTCCCCTTACGCTTCGTCCCCGCACTTTGTCTCCACACTTTGTCGAAAATTTAGCGTCTGAAATGATTCAGACAAAGCGTAGGGATAAAGTGTAGGGACGAAGAGTAGTCGACAAAGCGTAGGGATAAAGTGCAGGGACAAAGTGCTCAATCCATTCGGGAGCACCCTCTGTCACCGATTATCGCACTTGGACGGTTTGCACTCCGGATAGAAGTGTGCTATGGTAACCAAGTAGGCACACTTGAAGGAAAGTCGGCACCATGGCAAGAATCAACTATTCGTATCAAAAGCGCCAGCGCGAACTGGCAAAGAAGCGGAAAAAGGAAGAGAAGCGGCTAAAGAAGCTGAGAGGCACGGCCGATGCACCGGAACTCTCCGCCGAGGAAGTCGATGATTCTGCCTTGTCCGCGGATGATGACAACTCCGGGGACTAGGCTGCTTAGCCGCCTTTCTTAACCAGAGCCCACTTTGTCGCGAGCTTTGTCGCTATCTTTGTCGCATTCTTTGTCGCATTCTTTGTCGAAAAGAGGCGGAAATAGCTCGCGCGAAGGCATAAAGTCTCGAAGAATAGCGCTACGGATGATGCGAAGGAATGGTGGGGCGACGCCGTCCCCGGCTAGCCGCAGCGATGGAGCGTGTTGTGATTAAAAGTCGAGGCTCTTGCAAACCCCCTTGCTTGCACGGGGCGCACCAGCCGGACGCCCTGTCCGCAGGCACGTGGCACGGGCATCCTGCCCGTGAGCGACCATGGGCGGGACGCCCATGCCACGATGGTTTTAGCATGAGTTCCGGCAAAGTGATTACAAGTCACGCAATCCCGCCGCGCGTGCGCGCTCTGGCGTGCCTGTTTCTGCTGCTGCTGTTCTGCCTTATGGCGCCGCCGCTGCGCGGTGCCCCTCCCGTGACATTTCGGCGCACTATCGAGCGTGTCACCTCCCTCGACCCTGCCGAGGCTGCCTCGGTCTATGCCGCCCGCAGCGTATCGCTGATCTACGAGACCCTGCTGGAATACAACTACGAGGCACGTCCCTACCGTCTCATCCCCGGGCTGGCGGCTGAGTTGCCCCAAATCAGCCCCGATGGCCTCACCTACACCTTCCGCCTCGCACCCGGTGCCCGCTTCCATGCCGACCCCTGCTTCGGTACCGGCCCCGGCGGAGAGCCGCTGAGCCGCGAAATCACCGCGGCCGACTTCGTCTTTTCGCTCAAGCGCCTGGCCGACGCCAAACTCGCCTCGCCGGGCTACTGGATTCTCGACGGACGCATCGTGGGCCTCGACGCCTTCCGCGAGGCATCGCGCGGCGACACGCCCACGGACTACAGCCTTGATGTCGCGGGGCTCGCCGCGTCCGATGACCACACGCTGCAACTGCGCCTTACGCGCCCCTGTCCCCCCTTTATCTGGATGCTGGCCATGCCCTACACCGCCGTTGTGCCGCCCGAGGCGGTCGCGGCCTACGGTCGCGGGCTGGGCGACCATCCCGTGGGGTCCGGCCCCTACCGGCTGGGCGAGTGGCGCCGCAACTACCGCATGGTCTTCGAGCGCGTGCCCGCATGGCGCGGCTGGCGCGCGGGGCCGGCCGCATTGCGCCCGGATGATCCCCTGCGGCCCTACGACCGCCTGCTCTTTCCGATCATGGACGATCCCTCTACCCAGTGGCTCTCCTTCCTCGCCGGCGAGCTCGACCTGCAGGGCGAGATCGCCCGCGACAGTTGGGAACTGGTGGTCGATCCGCAGGGCAGGCTGCGCCCCAGCGTGGCCGCGCGGGGCATCGTCCTGAGCTCGATGCCGACCCTCGAGGTCGCCTACATCGGTATAAATATGGAGTTCCCACTGCTGGGCACCAACCGCTGGCTGCGCCAGGCGCTCAACTGCGCCTTCGACTCGGCACGCTGGGAACAGTACTACCAGGGACGGGTGCTGGCCGCCAACGGGCCCGTGCCGCCGGGTGTCGCGGGACGTCTCGAGACTCCCGCTCCCTACGCCTTCGACTTGGACCGCGCGCGCCGGTTGATGGTGCAGGCCGGCTATCCCGGCGGACGCGATCCCGCCACGGGACGCCGCCTGCGGCTGGTCATGGATATGGGGCGCGCCAGCCAGGATGTCCGCGAGTCGACCGAGCTGATCGTCGCCTTCATGTCGCGCATCGGGATTGACCTTGTGCCCGAGTACCACAACTGGCCCGCCTTTCTGGCCAAGGTCGCGCAGCGCCGCTCGCAGCTCTTCCGCATCGGCTGGGTCGGCGACTACCCCGATGCCGAGAACTTCCTGCAGCTCTTCTACGGCCCCAACCAGTCGCCGGGCCCCAACCGCTGCAACTACCAGAATCCGGCCTACGACGCCCTCTACCGCCGGGCGCTGGCCGCCACCACCACGCAAGAGCGGCTGCGCCTATACGGAGAGCTGCAGGAGATCATCCGCGAGGAGTGCCCCTGGATATTCGTGAGCTTCGCACGGGCCTACAGCCTCCACCACCGCCACGTTATCGGCTACTGTCCGCACGACTTCCCCTACGGCATGGAGAAGTACCTGCGCTGGGAGGCAGGGGACAGGGGGCAGGAGACAGGGGACAGGGGACAGGTAAGTGGCAGTAGGCAGTGGCAGTAGGCAGTTGGAATGGGTTAGAGACACACTTTGTCGCCACACTTTATCTCCACACTTTGTCGGCTACGCTTCGTCTCCACACTTCGTCCCTACGCTTTGTCGAAAGCGAAAGAGAGGGCGGCTGGTGGTGTCGCTGATCAGGAGCAGTAGGCAGTGGCGATGTTGTCGTTCACAAGCCACGATGGGGGTCGATGGGGGTTGACGGGGGTCGATGGGGGTCGGGTGCCTGGGAAGTTTCCGCAAAAGCGCGCCAGCACAGGTGGGGCGACGCCGTCCCGGCTAGCCGCAGTGATGGAGCGATGGAGCGTGGGAGAAGTTCTAAAGTTCGGGAGTCCTAAAGTTCTAAAGTTATGGCTGCCGCCTGTACCGAACCACCCCGCCAGCCGCGCCTGCACAAGCTCACGGTACAGCAACCGGAAGGTAGGGCGAGCCGCACGCGGATGATAAACCGCCAAGACGCCAAGCTATAAGTCAATATTCCGGCTGGTCGCCCCGGCCGGAGTACCGCCTTTAGGCGGAAGTGGTTCAGGGGCTTCAGCCCCGTTCCCATGACCCCTTGTTTTTTAAGAAAAAAGGGCTTCGCGGGCCTGAAGGCCCTTGTTGGCTTCCGGCTAAAGGGAGTGTTGACTTATTGCAATTCCCTGCTGGTTGTTATCAGGAACTCATGAAATCAGGAATTTGTTTGTGGAAACCGCGC
>JAAYLN010000384.1 GCA_012521875.1 Lentisphaerota bacterium
ACGACGGCTTCGACCTGCGCAAGGAACTGCAGGCGCGTTTCGACGAGCTGCGCGCCTTCCACGAGGCCTCGCTCAAGCGCACGCGCCAGGAGCTGGCCATCAATGCCCTGCTGGGCGGCTACGACGAGCTGCTGGTGATCTCGCCGGCGCTCTTCCCCGCGGACAAGCAGCCGGAGGGCGAACGCGAGATGCTCAGCTTCAGCGGCGGCGCGGGAATCCAGCACGGGCAGACCGCCGTCGCCTTCCACCGCCTGCTGCAGGACTCGGCCTTCGCGCTCGGGCTGCAGAACAAGCTGACGATCTCATTCGGGGGCATCTCGCAAGGCTGGCGCATCAATGCGAACCTCTCCGGCATGGTGGTCTACGCGCAGCCCTGGTCGGCGCTCTCCTATCCGGCCTTCTCGGTGGTCAACCCGCAGCACTCCTATACCGAGTACATGTCGCCCGTGCCCATGGCGACCTTCACGAACCTGCAGAGCATCGCCTCCTCGATGCAGGTGCTGGGCGAGGCCGTGCTCGCTACAGCGCACGGCTACGGCACCTTCCCCCGCCTGGTGCGCAGCGCCTATACCTGCTATGCCATGCGCGGGGCGGTCTACGCCTCGGGCGTCGGCAACGCCGTCGTGCCGAACTACCCCATGGCGGGGGCGCTGCTGACGGCCAAGGACCACACCGTCACCGCCTACCAGCGCAAGCCGGTCTTCTTCACCGACCCCTACGGCTGCTACGAAAAGCCGCAGGTCACGATGCCGATGGGACGGTGGGGCAACTGGCAGCCCCTCGAGGGCGCCTATTTCGGCAAGGATGGCGAGATCGCCTACTTCAAGGACTTCGGCATGGCCGCGCAGAACATCTACAAGTCGCGCGAGATGTCCTATGACGGTTCGCCGGTCAACCTGATCCTCTACCGCTCGCGTGCCGTCGCCATCCTCAACCGCATCAACCCGCAGTCCATGCGCAGCTTCACGGACGCGGAGTTCCTCCGCATCCGCGGCCTCGCCCCCTTCGCCTCCACGGCGATGTTCACGTACAACGACGCCTTCCTCGAGTTCGTCAACCCGCGCGAGCGCTTCTACGTCACACTCAAGGCCGGCTCGCCCGACAACCCGCAGGTCGCGGTCATCCGCGCCTTCATGCTCGGCACCCGCGACCCGGCCTTCGTCCCCAACCCCGAGGACGAGATCGATGGTTGCGGCTATCTGGCGCAGGACACTCCCGTCATCCGCGAGGTCGCCGCCGAGGCGGCGCACTCGATGCACTTCCTGGCCGACAAGCGTCTCGAGCTGCAGTCGAAGTACGGCATGGTCGACGAGATGACCGAATCCTTCCACGAGCGCAGCGGGCAGATGCTCGTGGAGGGCGAGAAGCGCGGGCGGCCGATGCTGGCGCGGCTGCGCGACTTCCGCCAGTCGATGGCCTACCTGATCCTCAACCACCCGGTCATCCGCGGCGCCATCTCCGAGGCCATCTGGGGCATCCTCTGGTACATGGGGCTGCTGGTGCCCTTCATCTTCTTCTTCGAGAAGCTCGTCTTCGGCT
>JAAYLN010000385.1 GCA_012521875.1 Lentisphaerota bacterium
ACGACGGCTTCGACCTGCGCAAGGAACTGCAGGCGCGTTTCGACGAGCTGCGCGCCTTCCACGAGGCCTCGCTCAAGCGCACGCGCCAGGAGCTGGCCATCAATGCCCTGCTGGGCGGCTACGACGAACTGCTGGTGATCTCGCCGGCGCTCGTCCCCTCGGACAAGCAGCCCGAGGGCGGGCGCGAGTCGCTCAGCTTCAGCGGCGGCGCGGGGATTCTGCACGGGCAGAACGCCGTCGCCTTCCACCGCCTGCTGCAGGATTCGGCCTTCGCGCTCTGACTGCAGGACAAGCTCGCGATCTCCTTCACGGGCGTCTCGCAAGGCTGGCGGATCAACGCGAACCTCTCCGGCATGGTGGTCTACGCGCAGCCCTGGTCGGCGCTCTCCTATTCGGCCTTCTCGGTGGTCAACCCGCAGCACCCCTATACCGAATACCTGTCGCCCTTGCCCCTCTCCACCTTCACGAACCTGCAGAGCATCGCCGCCTCGATGCAGGTGCTCGGCGAGGCCGGCCTCTCGACGGCGCACGGCTACGGCACCTTCCCCCGCCTGGTACGCAGCTTCTACAACTGCTACGCCATGCGCGGCGCGGTCTACGCCTCGGGCGTCGGCAACGCCGTTGTGCCGAACTATCCCATGGCCGGGGCACTGCTGACGGCCAAGGACCACACCGTCAGCGCCTACCAGCGCAAGCCGGTCTTCTTCACCGATCCCTACGGCACCTATGATAAGCCGCAGGTGACGATGCCGATGGGGCGGTGGGGCAACACGCAACCCCTGGAGGGCGCCTATTTCGGCGCGGACGGCCAGATCGCCTACTTCAAGGACTCCGGCATGGCGGCGCAGAACATCTACAAGTCGCGCGACATGCCGTATGACGGCACCCCCGTCAACCTGATCCTCTACCGCTCCCGCGCGGTCGCCATCCTCAACCGCATCAACCCGCAGTCCATGCGCAACTTCACCGACGCGGAGTTCCTCCGCATCCGCGGCCTGTCCCCCTTCGCCTCCACGGCGATGTTCACGTACAACGACGCCTTCCTGGAGTTCGTCAACCCGCGCGAGCGCTTCTACGTCACCCTCAAGGCCGGCTCGCCCGACAACCCGCAGGTCGCCGTCACCCGCGCCTTCATGCTCGGCACCCGCGACCCGGCCTTCGTGCCCAATCCGGACGACGAGATCGACGGTTGCGGATATCTCGCGCAGGATACCCCCGTCATACGCAAGGTCGCCGCCGAGGCGGCGGACTCGATGTACTTCCTGGCCGACAAGCGCATCGCGCTGCAATCGCAGTACGGCATGGTCGACGAGATGACCGACGCCTTCCACGAGCGCAGCGCGCAGATGATCGCCGAGGGCGAGAAGCAGGGGCGGCCGATGCTGGCGCGGTTGCGCGACTACCGCCAGGCCATGGCCTACCTGATCCTCAACCACCCGGTCATCCGCGGCGCCATCTCCGAGGCCATCTGGGGCATCCTCTGGTACATGGGGCTGCTGGTGCCCTTCATCTTCTTCTTCGAGAAGCTCGTCTTCGGCT
>JAAYLN010000386.1 GCA_012521875.1 Lentisphaerota bacterium
TAAGGTCAATGGGGTCAATGAGGTCACCCCATCTCATTTGACCTGCGCGCGTACGGCTGCCTTGGCATCGTCGATGTCTATAAAACGTTACGTGCCGTCGGCAATCCGCTGTTCACGGGCTAGCAGGACATCCCTGTGCCAGGCGGGGGACAACACATCCGAGGCTTCACGATCCAGAGCGGTACGGATGCTCTTCATTGCCTGTGCCTTGTTCGGGACACTCATTGTTTTGTGCCAAAGTCTCCGTTAGCGGACGGCGTTGATCAAGGCGTTGCCCTGATCGTTTTCGATGATCTTGATAGCCTGGGAGTTTGAAAAAGTGTGCATGTAGCAGTGATGCACCGTCAGCACAGCATCCTGTAACTCGTTGTCAAGCTCCAGCCGGGAGATTTTCAATCCAAAGGAGAGCGCTTTTTCAATATCGATGTGTCTGGCATGAACCTTGGTCTTCTCATGGTCGTTAAGAGCCTCGACAATTTTTTTCGCCCTTTCTTCCGCGTCCGGTTCACCCTTGAACATGACGGATTTCAGTCGGGTCAGTACAATCTCGTTAGCAAGGTCGATTGCTTTTCGACATTCGCCTAGAAAAGACGGGTGATACTTTCCAATTATAAGCTGCCAGACGGCGAGCGCGTGCGGGTTTCTCTTTATATCCTCAACCGCATCTGCGAATTCCTTGATCACCCCATAAGCCGGAATCCCGTTTAACTGCGGATCAATTGGGCCAATGCTCGATTGCTTGCCCATGATGATCTCTTTGCATGAACATGCAATCATCGTGCCTGCCGACATAGCCATCTGCGGCACAATCGCGATGATATCGCCTTTGAACATGGCATGGAGATAATCAATCAAAGACTCTGTGGCGGCCATGTCACCGCCTGGCGTATGGAGGATCAGATCAAGGCCTTTGCGCCGATCCAATCCATGTATAACCGCCATGAAACCATTCTTGTCATCGTCGGTAATCGAAGCCAGATAATCGCCGGCTGCAGGCTTCTGTAACCAGCCCTAATAGTAGGCGATTACGTTACGTTGACGCCTCTGTGCCAGTTCCTTCAGATAGCGGCGTCGCACCATGTCCAAAGGGGGCTGCGCTTCGGCGATCTCCTTGAGCACCTGTCCCCAGTTAGGCATGTGACTTTTCCTGCTCGGTGTTGGACGAGTAATAGTGTGGCACAGTTCTCCACATGGTGGCCTTCTTGAACTCGAACGCCGGTGGTAAATAGTCTATCTTCTGTATTACCTGACCTTCGGATG
Organism: Lentisphaerota bacterium; assembly: GCA_012521875.1. Classification (GTDB taxonomy): domain Bacteria; phylum Verrucomicrobiota; class Kiritimatiellia; order RFP12; family JAAYLN01; genus JAAYLN01. The sequence continues at coordinate 1,261 of JAAYLN010000386.1, forward strand.
TTTGGCCAAACAGCTCTTCGTATTGCCGTATCAACTCGATAGCCGTCTGTTCTTCAACAGGCGTCTTGCGATCATTGTTTTTGCCGTTCGTACGCATCCTGTACTCCTCAATTGTCTTTAAGACTACCATATTGAGGCTCATTGTGGCAATAGGCGAGCCGCCTCCCGGCGGGCCCAGTGGTCGGCCTCGAGGATGGCCTCGAGGGCGGGGGAGGGCTGGGGCTGGTGGCGGTCGAGCACCTTTTCAATGCAGTGCCAGATGCCGGGGAAGGTGGTGCGGCCGTCCAGGAAGGTCTCGACGGCAACCTCGTTGGCGGCGTTGAGCACGGTGGGAGCGGTGCCGCCGCAGGCCATCGCCCGCCGTGCCAGGGCCAGGCAGGGGAAGCGGACCGGATCGGGTGGTGCGAAGTGCAGCGCGCCGATCTGCGCCAGATCCAGCGGGGGCATGGCCGCGGACTGGCGGTCGGGCCAGCTCAGGGCGTAGCGGATCGCCACGCGCATGTCGGGCGGCGAGAGCTGCGCCAGAAGCGAGCCGTCCACAAACTCGACCAGCGAATGCACAATGCTCTCGGGGTGGATCACGACCTCGATGGCGTCGGTGGCAATGTCGAAGAGCCAGCGCGCCTCGATAATCTCGAGCCCCTTGTTCATCATCGTGGCCGAATCGATGCTGATCTTGCGTCCCATCGTCCAGTTGGGATGCTGCAACGCCTCGCGTACCGTAACCTTCTCGAAGTCAACTTCGGGGTGCGCGGCGAAGGGCCCTCCGGAGGCGGTCAGCAGCAGGCGGCGGATGCGCGCCTCGGCCCGCTGCTCCGGGGGGGCGTCGGCGGCGCGGACGCAGCGGGGCGTGAAGGCGGCGGACTGCAGGCACTGGAAGATGGCGCTGTGCTCGCTGTCGATGGGCAGGATGCGGACGCCGTGCGCCTCGCGCTCGCGCATGACCGACTCGCCGGCGGCCACGAGCACCTCCTTGGTGGCCAGGGCGACATCGCGCCCCGCGCGGATGGCCGCCAGCACCGGACGGAGACCGGCCATGCCGACCAGCGCGCAGACGACCATGTCGGCCCCGGTGGCGCCGGCAAGCTCCTCGACGCCCTCGTCGCCGGCCAGCAGGGTGAGGCCCGCAGGCAGGCGGCCGCGCAGTTGCGCGGCGGCCTGCCTGTCGGCCACGGCGATGCGGGTGACGCCGAACTGCCGCGCCTGCTCCAGCAGCCGCTCGGTGGCGTGGTGTACCGCGAGTCCGCTGACGCGGAAGAGTTCGGGGTGCGCGGCGACCACCTGCAGGGTGTTCTCGCCGATCGAGCCGCTGCTGCCCAGTATGACCAGGGACTTCATGTGCTGCTCCACAGCAGGAAGCAGTAGAGGCAGGGCGGAGCGAAGATCAGGCTATCGACCACATCCAGCAAGCCCCCGATGCCGGGGAAGAGGCCGCTGGAGTCCTTGGCCTGCACGGAGCGCTTGAACATCGACTCGATCAGGTCGCCGAAGACGCCTGCCAGGCAGAGCACCAGCGAGACGGCGGCGGTGCGCCACGGGGTCATGAGCGGCGGTTGGCCCTCTGCGGCCCAGAAGATCCCCGCCGGTCCCCACTCGCAGGGGCGCGCGATGGCCGCCAGCAGCAGTCCTATCCCCACGCCGGTGGCCAGACCGCCAACCAGCCCCTCCCAGGTCTTGGCGGGTGAGATGCGCGGACAGAGCTTGTGCCGTCCCAGCAGCGAGCCAAAGGCGTAGGCGCCGGTGTCGCTCAGCTTGATGACTAGCGCGAGGTAGAAGCAGAGGAAGACGCCCGCGCGTGTGGTGGCCAGGGGGGCGCCGGCATCCCACTGGGCCAGCCGCAGGAAGTAGCTGAGCATCACCGGGCCGTAGAAGATGCCCAGGAAGGTGATGGCCGTGGTCTCGAAGGCGCGCTTGGACTGCGCGTCGCCCATGGTGCGCAGCAGCACGGCGAAGCAGATGACGATGAGCATGGCCGTCTCCCAGCCCGGCACAACGGAGGTTGGCACGCCCGGCGGTGTCGCGAGGAGATAGACCGCTACCATCCAGAGCACGCCCAGCGTCAGGCCCATCCTGTTGTAGACGCGGTACCCGCCGCGCGCGGCGAGGGCGTAGAACTCCCATTGGCAGGCAGCGGCGAAGGCCACAAGGATGAGGAAGAGGATGGGGCCGGGCAGGAACGCCATGCTGACGGCGAAAATGGCGGCGAGGGGGACTCCGTAGCTTAGGCGCTGTCTCAGCATGTCTTCTCCTTTGGCAATGGTTTGGCCTCCACCCCGCCGAAGCGCCGCGAGCGCGCGGCGAAGGCCTCGAGGGCCGCGCGGAAATCCGGCTCGCGGAAGTCGGGCCAGAGCACCGGGGTGACGTACAGCTCGCTGTAGGCCGACTGCCACAGCAGGAAGTTGCTGATGCGCTGCTCGCCGCTGGTGCGCACGATCAGGTCGGGATCGGGTACATCGGGCAGGTAGAGGCTGGCGGCGACGGCGGCTTCATCAATCTGCTGCGGTTCAAGCTCCCCGCGTGCCACGCGCTCCGCCAGCAGGCGTGCCGCCCGCGCTATCTCGGTGCGGCCGCCGTAGCTCAGTGCAAGGATCAGATGAGCCCGGTCATAGCGGGCCGTGGCGGCCTCGACACGTTCGAGTTCGCGGACAACATCCGCCGGCAGATCCTCGCGCTGGCCCATGATGCGCAGGCGGATGTGGTTCTCGTGCAGCTCGTGCTCCTGCTTGACGATATGGTCGCGCAGCAGCGTCATTAGTCCGCTGACCTCCTCCTGCGGACGCGACCAGTTCTCGCGGCTGAAGGCGTAGAGGGTGAGATAGCGTATGCCGAAGTCGCGGCAGCAGCGAATCACGCAGCGCACCGTCTCGGCGCCCGCGCTATGGCCTCTGAGGCGCCGCCAGCCGCGCTGTGTGGCCCAGCGGCCGTTGCCATCCATGATGAAGGCCACGTGCTGCGGCATGGCAGCGGCCTTGCCTTGGCCTGCATCGCCCCGTCGAGCGTCAGCGGAAATGGTGGTAGGCATGGTATCCATGGTTTGTCGCCGTGCGCAACCCGCCCCTTGGCGGCTTCCGTTCCGGCACGTCCAAATACAGCAGTTTAACGGCAACCCGCCGCGGATGCGAGACTAAAGAGCAACAGACTAAAGAGCAGCAGGAAGGTGTTTTGAACCGCCAAGGCGCCAAGGACGCCAAGACAAGGCCGCCGAGAGGGGAACTGGTCTAACCGCAGATGTCCTGCTTCGCAGGCGCATATGTCCTCGCAGATGTCCGCAGATTGGTTCGGGCAAGGAAGGGTTTTGAACCGCCAAGGCGCCAAGAACGCCAAGACAAGGTCGCCAAGAGGGGAACTGGTCTAACCGCAGATGTCCTGCTTCGCAGGCGCCTATGTCCTCGCAGATGTCCGCAGATTTGAGCGGGTGGCAGTGGAGGGATGGTGATGGAGCCGATGACGTCGGCAACCAGCTTCGACGGGGGTCGATGGGGGTCGGTCGGGGTCGATGGGGGTCGGGTATTTGGGGAGTTCCCTAAAGGCGCGCAAGCATCTGGAGCCCGGCGCCCCCGGCGGTGCCGTTCTCCTTTTCGTGCGCTCTCCAATTACCCGCGGAGACTGCGGTCTCCAGTGCGCATCTGAAGCGAACGGGATGCCGGAACGCTGGAGCCCGCCGTCCCCGGCGGTAATGTTCGCCAATCATGCGCCGCATCAGTACACCGCGGAGACCGCGGGCTCCAGTGCGCATCGGAAGCGAACGGGGAGCCGGAACATTAGCTTGCGCATAAGGCGACAATGCGTAGGGATAAAGTGTGGGGACGAAGCGTATCCGACAAAGCGTGGAGACAAAGTGCGGGGACAAAGAGTAAGTGCGAAGCACCCACTCAATCCCACACTTAAACTCACTCTTAAACGGAACGCTTACTCCACCCGCTTAATCTTTCGCAGCGCAAGGGCAGCGCAGCGCTTTTACCCTCTAAATTGCGAGCCACTGAGTGGTCGCAATAATCGTCCATCCAAAAAACGCCCCTGCGCCCTGAAGGGGTGCGATATACCAGCCCAGGGCAACGCCCTGGGGAATGGGCCAAGAAATGACTAGCCCTGAAGGGGCGGTACATAGTGCCGAAAAAAGACCGTGACCCCACAGATGATAGGCCGGGCCTTCAGCCCTTGTTTGTATTTGGCCATTATTCCCAGGGCTTCACCCTAGGCTGGGATAGGTCGCGCCGTTGGCGCTATTCTCCTTTTTCGCGCATTTCGCGGTTAAAAATTAATCCCCTTGGCGGCCTTGGCGTCTTGGCGGTTCAACACCAGCAGGGCGGCTTGGTTCTGGTGCCAGCCGAACTTTAGAACTCCCGAACTTTAGAACTTTAGAACTTCTCCGCGTTCCCGTGGACGCCTCAGAAGAAGTGCTTGATTAGGCCCAGAATGCCCTGTTTCCACGGCACGCGGTGGGAGACGCCGGAGCTGTCGCGGAACTTGTCGAGGTTGGCCATGTACCACTTGTAGTTGCGGACGAGCGCATCCTTGTTGGAGAAGCGGGGATTGTAGCCCAGCACGCGCTCGGCCTTCTCGATGCTCACGAAGGAGTCCTCGCAGGCCGTCTCGTAAACCCACTTGTAGAGCGGCGAGAGGTGCAGGGCCTCGAGGATGCGTAGCGCGAGGATCACGGGGCGCGCCGGGAAGCCGATGATGCGCCGACCGAACCCCGCCTCGTCGAGTACGGCCTGGTAGTCCTCGCGCATGGTGGTGAACTCGCGCGCGCCGATGTTGAAGGTGTCGTTGACGATTTCCGCGTCGAGCGTCAGGCAGAGCCAGATGGCATCGCAGAGGTCGGCGACATCGAGCAACTGGTAGCGGTTGTTGCCGCTGCCGATCATCGGGAAGTTGCGGCCGTCCTGAGCCCAGTCGTAGAGCAGCGCGAAGACGCCGAGGCGTTCGGGGCCGATGAAGGACTTGGGGCGCAGGATGGGAACGCACATGCCCTTCTCGCGGTACTCGTGGCAGGCGGCCTCGGCGTCGATCTTGGCCTGACCGTAGGGGCCGACGCCGTCGAGCTTGTCGTCCTCCAGCAGCGGATGGTGGTCGGGGATGCCGTAAACGGCGGTCGAGGAGATGTGGACTAAGCGCTCGACCGCCGCCGTGTGCGCCGCCTCGAGCAGTATCCGCGTGCCCTCGACCTCGGTGGAGAAGATGTCGGCCGGCTTGTAGAGCGGCAGCGCCGCCGCCGTGTGGATGACCCACTGGACGCCTTCCATGGCGCGGGCGACGGTTTCGCGGTCGCGGATGTCGCCCTTGATAAACCCGATGCGGTCCGCCTCGGGGTAGTCGAAGTCGGCAATGTCGAGCACGCGGACTTTCATGCCGCCCTGCCCGAGCAGGTGGCGCACCATGTTGATCCCGAGAAAGCCGCTGCCGCCGCTTATCAGTACCGTCTTGTCCATGCTTCAGAACTCCCTTGCCAGCTTGAGGACGGCCTCGACCGCCTCGGCCTCCCTGACCAGGCCCACGCGCCGGCCGTCGCGGAAAAGTACAAAGTTGCCGTCGCCGCCGCAGATGGCGATGTCGGCGCCCCTGGCCTCGCCGGGGCCGTTGACGACGCAGCCCATGACGGCCACATGCGGCCGGCGCGCCGCGGGATGCGCCCGGTAGTGGCGCTCCAGACCGTCCTCGACGGCCCGCGCGATGCTGACTACATCAACCCGCGTCCGGCCGCAGGTGGGACAGGAGGTGACGCTTGGCCCGGGCGCGCGCAGGCCGGTGGCGCGGAGCAGCTCGAGGCCCACGCGCACCTCCTGCTCCGGCTTGTCCGTGAGCGAGATGCGGATCGTGTTGCCGATGCCCTCGAGCAGGAGCGCGCCCATCGCGGTACACGAGCGCACGGTGCCGGCGAGGAAGGTGCCGGCCTCGGTGACGCCGAGGTGGAGCGGGTAGCGCGTGCGGGCGGCGAGCAGGCGGTAGGCGGCCAGCGTCCGGGGCACGTCGGAGGCCTTGACCGAGATCTTGATCTCGTGATAGTCCTCGGCCTCCAGCAGGGCGGTGTGCCGCAGGGCGCTCTCGACGAGGGCTTCGGGGGTGGCGGAGCCGTGGCGTTCCAGCAGGTCGCGCTCGAGCGAGCCGCCGTTGACGCCGATGCGGATCGGCAGCCGCCGCGGGCGCGCGGCCTCCACGACGGCCCGGACGCGGTCGGGGCCGCCGATGTTGCCGGGGTTGATGCGCAGGCCGTCGACGCCGGCCTCTACGGCGGCGAGGGCCAGGCGGTAGTCAAAGTGGATGTCGGCGACGAGCGGTACATCGGGCACCTGGCGCCGGATGGCGGCGAGGGCGGTGGCGGCCTCGGCATCCGGGATGGCCAGCCGCACGATGTCGCAGCCGAGATCGGTGACGCGGCGGATTTGGGCGACCGTTGCCGCGACATCGCGGGTGTCGGTCTTGGTCATCGTCTGGACGCTGACGGGTGCGCCGCCGCCGATGGCGAGGGCGCCGAGCCTGAGGGGGCGTGTACCGTCGCGTGTCGTCATCAGGGCGCCTCGCCCTCCGGCGGCGCCTCCTCCACCGTCGCGGTACTGACATTTGTCGCGTTAGTTGCCGCTGCCGCGCTACTTGCCTCCGCGGCGGGCCGCTCACGCTTGCCGAAGATGCGCTTAAGGGATGTGACATCGCGGAAGAGCAGCACCACCATGAGGGCGATCAGCAGCAAGGCGAAGAGGTTGGTGAGGGAGTTGACCAGCCAGGTGTTGGGCTTGCGCCGCGTGACGATCTCGTAGAGGGCGAAGACTATGTGTCCGCCGTCGAGCACGGGCAGCGGCAGGAGGTTGAGGAGTGCGAAGTTGACGCAGAGGAAGCGTAGGAAGGCGAGGGCGATGAGCAGTCCGGCACGCACCTGGTACCAGAGCATGACGACGATGACGAGCGGTCCGCCCAGGCTGCTGGCGGCGCGTCTGGCCTCGCCCTTGGCGCGTGGCACGAAGAGTGCGCGCAGCACGCGCACCACGCTGGTGGCATCGCTCTTGATTTGCAGCCGGGGCTTGCGGTACTGCAGCCACTGGCTACCGAAGCCGGCGCGTCCGTCAAACACAATGCCGATCAGGTGGCGGTTCAGTTCGGCGTCGAAGGCCGGCACGATCTCGACTTCCAGCGTCTGCCCGCCCCGCCGGATGCCGACGGCGAGCGGCTGCCCGCCGTGCTTGCGGATGTGGCGGATCATGGCCTCGGGGCTGGCGACGGGCAGGTGGTCGAGGGTCTCGATGACATCCCGCTCTTTCAAACCGGCGCGTTCCGCCGGCGAATTGGTGACGACGGAGCCGACGACACACGGAATCCGCGGCTCGACGCCCGCCACGCGCACGAGGCGCGCCTCGGTATCGTTGGTCACGGGCAACTGCAGGGCGAGCGGCGTGCCGTTGCGGTACACGGCCACCGACACGCCGTTCGAGGTGTCGCCACTCAGGTGGCCCTCGACGAGGAACTCGTTCCAGTTGTGGACCGCGTTGCCATTGACGCTCGTGATCCGGTCGCCGGGGCGCAGTCCGGCGGCGTAGGCACCGCTGTCGCGCGCCACGCTGCCGACCACGGCCTCCGCCGGGCCGATGCCGTCCGCGGGCGCCAGGCAGATGATCCAGGCCAGCAGGACTGCCAGGAGCATGTTGCCCAGCGGTCCGGCCAGAGCCACGATAATGCGCCGCCAGGGCGCGATGTCCTTCAGGAGGCGCGGCGGAGGTTCCTCTCCATCAACCTCGTTGCCAGCCCCCCCCTCTGCCGCATCACCGCCGCCGCTGTGATCGCCCTGGATGGTGGACATGCCGGTGGGATCAAGCTGCGGCAGGGCCACATAGCCGCCGAAGGGGATCGTGCTGATCCGGTATTCCGTCTCGCCGACCTTGCGCTTCCAGATGGCCGGCCCGAAGCCGAGCGAGAAGACGTCGATCGTCAGCCCCATCCAGCGCGCCGCCAGATAATGGCCGAGCTCGTGGACGAAGACCGCGAGACTGAAGAGGAGCAACACGCCCAGGCCGGTGAGCACGGCGCCCAGAAGGGAGAGCAGGGGATGTGGGTGCATGAGGCTGGGCGTGTTGCTTCGGGCCTGGGATTAGTAGCCTACCGTCTCGAGGCACTCGACCGGCTTGGCGATCGACGACGACACATAGACGGTACACGGGAAGAGCTGCAGGATCGAGCCGGGCACCATCGGCGAGACGGGGCCGTGGCAGATCAGGCGGCTGACCATGCGCTGCCAGGATGAGAAGGTGCCCATGGTGGTCAGGCCGTGGCCCTCGATGCGGCGCGCGGCGCGCTTGACATCCAGCGGGCCGAGGGTGGCCGCCTTGGGAGGCACGTTGCCGATGTCGCCGCTGCAGCCGAAGACGCCGTGCAGCGAGTTCTGCGCGATCGTCAGCGGGTGGAGCGTGACGACCTGCGCCGGCTGCTCGAGGTACTCCTCGATCGTCTCGCACTGGCAAAGCTCGGGGCAGGGATCGATAAAGGCGATGTGCCCGGCCCAGCCCGGCCCGGAGTAGAGGGTGTAGTTGCCGCCGTCGCTGACATCAAACAGGAGCTTGGAGTAGTCCTTGATGTTCTCGTTGGTCGGGTAGTAGATGTTCTCCCTGGGCATGCGCAGCTTCGGATCGATCTTCTCGAAGAAATACTTCATGAAGGAGTACGACAGACCCGACTTGTAGGTGAGCGGGGCGATGTTGCCCGCCTCGTCGGCCCACTCGTCCATGGTGAAGGCATAGACGTTGCGGCAGTTGATCTTGTAGGTGTTGATCATCTCGGCCAGCGGCATGTAGCTGTGCGGATTGGGGTTGCCGCAGATCATGACGAACTTCTGATCGAGTTCGTCGGAGGCCTTGATGCCCATGAAGCGGTCGACCGCCGTGACGGCGCCGAAGTTGTCGAGCACCTTGATGCGGAACTCGGCATGGTGCTGCGGCTGGCGCTGCTCGTAGTTCGAGGCGTCCATCGCGCGCAGGCGATTCAGCATGTCGCGGTCGAAATCCTTGTAGGGGACCCAGTCGGCAGGTTTGAATGTGAAGTCGGCCATGGTATTTCTCCAAAAATAGTTAAACAATTAACAACATACACCGTCTCACGGGAGAATTCAACCCAAAGTTGGCGCTGTTTGGTTGGTGGTTGATGGTTGGTGGTTGGTGGTTGATGTTGGTGGGGTTGAACCGCCAAGACGCCAAGAACGCCAAGCGGGGGGCCGGGAAAGAGAGAGAAGGGGGGGGAGCGAGTGAATCGAGTGAGTCGAGTGAGTCGAACGAATCGAATTTTTCGACTACATCGATTCTATCGAGGCACGCTCCTTCACTGCGACAAGCGGGACGCTCGCCCTCGCCTTTCGGTGGCTGTACCGCGAGCCTGTGCCGGGGCGGCGGGCGGGGTGGTTCGGTACAGTCCCTGCGTGGGGGCGCAGTCGCGTCGGAGTACCGGCTTCAGGGAATGTTGATTTATTCCCCGCGCTGATTAATCAGGAACTCAAGAACTCAAGAAAAGTGCAAGAATGCGTGGTTTCCACAAACAAATTCCTGATTTCATGAGTTCCTGATTCAAAAAATTCAGGGATTCGTAATAAGTCAACACTCCCTTCAGCCGGAAGTCAACAAGGGCCTTCAGGCCCGCGATGCCCTTTTTTTCTTGAAAAAAGGGGTCATGGGAACGGGGCTGAAGCCCCTGAACCACTTCCGCCTGAAGGCGGCACTCTGGCCGGGGCGGCTAGTCGGAATATTGACTTGCAACTGGGCGCTCTTGGCGTCTTGGCGGTTCATCAACTGCGCGCGGCTCGCCGGTCACACCGCGTAGCGGCGTGACGGGGACGGCTCGCCCTACCTTTCAGTGGCTGTACCGTGAGCCTATGCCGGGGCGGCGGGCGGGGTGCTTCGGTACGGGCACCAGCCGAACTTTAGAACTTCCGAACTTTAGAACTGCTTCGCGGCTTCGCGCCTTCGCGTGAACCATCCAAATACCCGACCCCAATCGACCCCAATCGACCCCGGCCGACCCCCA
>JAAYLN010000057.1 GCA_012521875.1 Lentisphaerota bacterium
GCATCCCCTTTGGCCAAAATGTGGCCCAAAAGCACTTTTCCTCTCGCCAATCCGGCAGCCGTGCAGTAAGCTAGCGCCACCATGCTGGCGAAAGTCTATTCTGGGGCGGTTTTCGGGATCGAGGCCTTTCCCGTCGAGATCGAGGTCAACGCGGGCGGGGGCGACCTCAATGTCATCATCGTCGGCCTGCCCGATGCCGCCGTACGCGAGAGCCGCGACCGTGTCTGGACGGCCATCGCCAATTCCGGCTTCCGGACGCCCAACGGACGTACCACGATCAATCTCGCCCCCGCCGACATGAAGAAGGAGGGGCCGAGCTTCGATCTGCCTATCGCCATCGGCACGCTGATCGCCAATAAGTCCATCCCCTCCAACGCCGCCGACGGCTTTGCCATGGTCGGCGAGCTGGCGCTGAGCGGCGAGGTGCGCCGCGTGCGCGGCATCCTGCCGATCGCGCTCGCCATGCGGCGGCTGGGCATCACGAACCTGCTGGTGCCCGCCGCCAATGCCGAGGAAGCCGCCGTCGTCGAGGGCATCCGCGTCTTCCCCGTCCGCAACCTGCGCCAGACGGCCGACTTCCTCAACGGCGAGAAGCAGATCGCACCCGTCGCCCTCGACCTCGAGGCGCTCCGCGGCCGCCACCATGAAAGCCACGAGGATTTCATTGACGTCAAGGGACAGGAGACCGCCAAGCGCGCCATCGAGGTCGCCGTGGCCGGCGGCCACAATGTGCTAATGGTCGGTCCGCCCGGGACGGGAAAAAGCATGCTCGCCAGGCGCGTGGTGACGATCCTGCCCGACCTGACGCTCGACGAGGCGCTGGCGACCACGCAGATCCACAGCATCGCCGGCACCCTCAAGGCGCACCAGGCGCTGGTCATGCGCCGCCCCTTCCGCGCCCCGCACCATACCATCTCCGATGCCGGCCTGCTCGGCGGCGGTGCCTACCCGATGCCGGGCGAGGTGAGCCTGGCGCACCACGGGGTGCTCTTCCTCGACGAGCTGCCCGAGTTCCACCGCAACGTGCTCGAGGTGCTGCGGCAGCCCCTCGAGGATGGCTATGTCACCATCTCGCGTGCCGCCGGCAGCGTCACCTTCCCCTCGCGCTTCATGCTCGTGGCGGCCATGAATCCCTGTCCGTGCGGCTACTTCGGCGACCCCAACCGCAACTGCACCTGCGGAGCCGTCAAGGTACAGAACTACCGCAACCGCATCTCCGGGCCGCTGCTCGACCGCATCGACCTCCATATCCAGGTGCCTGCCGTCCGCTACCAGGATATGAGCGGACTGGCCAGGGGCGCCGACTCCGCCACCATCCGCTCACGTGTGCAGGAGGCGCGCGCCGTGCAGCAGGAGCGCTTTCGCGAGCTGGGCGGACGCGTCACCTGCAACGCCGCCATGGGCGCCCGCGAGGTGCAGCGCCTCTGCGTGCTCGATTCCGCGGCGCAGGGACTGCTGAAGATGGCCATGACCGAGATGAACCTCAGCGCCCGCGCCTACGACCGCCTGATCAAGGTGGCGCGCACTATCGCCGATCTCGACCACAGCGATATCATCCGCGACCTGCACATCGGCGAGGCCATCCAGTACCGCACGCTGGATCGCGGCCTTTAGCCGGGGGCGGCGGCAGTAGCAGTAGGCAGTGGCAGTAGGCAGTAGGAATGGGTCAGAGACACACCTTGTCTCCACACCTTGTCTTTTTACACCTTGTCCCACGCTTTGTCGAAAGCTGGAGAGGGTGCGAACAGGGTGTCTCAGGCCAGTCGAGCCAGAGACGCCACTTTGTCGCGAGCTTTGTCGGAAACTTTGTCGCCTTTGTCGATAGAATCGATAGAGTCGATGGATTCGAGAGATTCGATTCTTTCGATTCGCTCGACTCTCTCGATTATTTCGACCACACCCACCTCGCCACACCGTCGACGCCGTCGACGTTCGCAAGCCTCGCTTGTCGTCGCTTGTCGTCGAGTTCCTGAAAGCTCCCGCAGAAGCGCGCCAGCACAGGTGGGGCAAGCGTTCCGCTTGACGCAGCGATGGAGTTATTGAGCGTGCAAGTGGAACAGCAAATGGACGCGAAGAATTGGAACCACGAACGGCACGAACGGCACGAAAAGGAGTTACGCCGGCGCGCCAGCGTGGTAGACGCCGTCCCGGCACAGCGATGGAGCGATGGAGCGAAAAAGCGCCAACGGCGCGCCCCAACCCAGCCTAGGGCGTAGCCCTAGGAAACCGAGGCAAACACAAGCAAGGGCTGAAGGCCCGGCCTATCAGGTGGCGGATGGGCGCCTTCTTCCCTGAATTATATCCCGCCTCTTCAGGGCTTTCATTAGCGATATCCGTTGCCTAGCATAGGCTATAGATTAAGCGGGTGGATTAAGTGTGCCGATTTAGATTGAGTTTAAGAGGGGGTTTAGAGTGGGTGCTTCGCTCTAACACCTTGTCTCCACACCTTGTCTGCTGAATCGAGGACGAGGACGAGGACGAGGACGAGCCATCCGCTTTCCGCCTGCTCTACATGCGCACCCCTGTCACTAGCCGATTACAATGCACATTGTCCCACATCTTGACATGATGCCAGTACATGATGTATGCTTGCCGGCATGAAAACGCTGGCAACCATGGTTACGGAACGGGGACAGGTCTCCATTCCTGCCGAAATCCGTAAAAAGATGAAGCTCAAGCCCGGACAGCGGATTCTCTGGGAGCTGACGCCCGATGGGGAGTGTCGTATTACGCCGGCTCCCGTCCGGCGGCCGCAGGGGGCCTGCGCCATGCTGGGATACGCGTCCACTTTCCGGCGAACGCGCCGGACACAGGAGTGGATGGACGAACTCCGCGGGGGCGAGGAGGCATGAGCTGGGTGGTCGATACGTGCCTGGTTATCGACGTGCTGGAGAACGATGCGGAATTCGGCGAGGCTTCAGCCCGCCTGATTGACAGCTTGGCATCCGACGGGCTGCTGCTCTGTCCGGTGACGTATGTCGAGCTCGCCCCCGCATTTCTGGGCAACATGCGGCGCCAGAACACGTTTCTTGATGCGATCGGCATCTGTTATGACGTGCCGTGGGATAGTACCGTCACGCAACTGGCCCATCAGGCCTGGCAGCGCCACGTGGCGCTACGGCGCGGACACCAGATGCCGCGCCGTCCCATTGCCGATATTCTCATCGGCGCGTTTGCCGCTGCCAGAGGCGGCTTGCTCACCCGCAACCCGGATGACTTCAGGCGCATCTTCCCCAAACTTGTTATCAGAACACCAGTTTGAGGGGAAGTGCCCATACGCTTTGTCTCCACACTTTGTCTCCACGCTTTGTCGGCTACACTTCGTCTAAACACTTTGCCCCTACGCTTTGTCGGTTACTTTGTCGCCTTCGACTGCCAGCACGCTCCATCGCTCCATCACTCCATCTCTGCGGCTAGCCGGACGGCGTCGCCCCACCTGTGCTGGCGCGCTTCTGCAGGGGCTTCCCCACATCTCGACGACAATGGACGACAGCGGGCTTGCCGAGGACGAGGAAGAGCGGAGCTCAACCAATCACAAATCTGCGAAAATCTGCGACATCTGCGGTTAAAATTCTTCGAACCTTCGCGCAAGCTTTCCCTGTCGCTTCGACAAAGTTACCGATAAGGCTCGCAACAAAGTAGATTGTCTACCTTCGCTTTCCGTCCGCATCCCTCTCCCCGCGCTTCCCCTGTCACCCGCCGATTACCGCCCCCCAAGAAAAAGATTTCCACGGACAGCGGAAAGTCTTAAGATAGGGTATTGCGACATCAACAGATTCTGGAGAAGAGCGATGAACTGTAAGTCTGAGGAAAAACGGCGCCGCGCCGGAGCCGGCTTTACCCTGGTGGAACTGCTGCTGGTGGTCACCATCCTCGGCATCCTGGCGGCGGTGGTGGTTGTCAATTTTGCCGGACATGGCGAGGAGTCGCGCCGCAACACGACGCGCGCGAGCATCGCGGCTATCGGCACGGCCATCCAGGCCTACGAGGTGCGCATGGGGCGCTACCCCGAGAGTCTCGACGAACTCACGGTGGCTACCGACTCCATGGCCGCCCTGCTGGACAAGTCGCGTCTCAACGACTCCTGGGGCACGCCGTTCGCGTACAAGAAGACCGGCAAGTTCGAGTACGAGATCCGCTCGGCGGGCCCCGATGCCCAGATGAACACCGAGGACGACATCACCAACTAGCCGCCGCGATCCAGGCAACCGCCCGCGTGCGACGGCCAAGCCATGGCGTCCCCACTAAAACGGCGGCAGGGGGGCTTCACCCTGCTCGAGCTGCTGCTGGTCGTGGTCATTCTCGGCATCGTCACCGCCGTCTTTGTGCCGCGCATCGGGGCCGGTCTGTCCGGGGCGCGCCTGGCGACCGCCGCGCGCACGGTCATCCAGGCCGCACGCTATGCCCGCACCATGGCCCTGCTGCACCAGGCCGAGACGGAACTCGTGATCGGACTCAAGAGCGGCATCGTCCGCGTCGAGGCGGCCAACGCCCCCGCGGCATCTTCTCCGGCCTATCCCGCCGCCACTGCCCCGCTGTCGGAGGTCTGGTCTTCCGCCGGTGAGGAGCCCGGCGCGGCCGACGCGGCCGCCACGGCCGTCACCAACCGCCCCGCTGCCGCCATGACCGCGCAGAACTTCGCCGATGAGCTGCGTGCCGAGTACACCTGCGAGGGCGTCAACTTCCGCTTCCTGGGCTATGACGACACGCTGGACGACACGGCAACCACTACTACCACGGTGGTTGGCGATGAGGATTCCGAGTGCCGTATCCGCTTCCGCAGCAACGGCATCTGCCGCCCCTTCGGACTGCGCGTGCTGATCGACGACGAGGAGTGGATGGAACTCTCCTTCGACATGACCGGTGCGGGAAAGGTGCGCGATGACACCTAGCAGACACAACGGGCGTGCGGGCATGACCCTGATCGAGGTGCTGCTGGCGGCGGCCCTGCTGGGGCTGGGGCTGGTCACCCTGCTCGGCGGCCTCTCCAGTTGCCTGGCCGTCATGCGCGCCGCAGGCGAGTTCCAGCAGGCCCAGTGGGCACTGAGCCTGGGCGAGCTCGCCTATCCCGTCACCCAGGTCGAGGAGGTCGAGGATCTCAACGTTGATGGCGACAGCGAGCTGGTCGAGGGCTTCACCTTCTCGCGCGCGGTCGATCCCAAGGAGGTCGAGGACGAGCTGACGGACGATGGGCTCTACATCGTCCGCACGCGCATCGCCTGGGGCGCGGGCGGCGAGGGCCAGTCCGAGGAGCTCGTCAGCTACGTCTGGCACAAGGGCGGAGGCAGCGTGCGATGAGACTGTCCACGGCAGCCCGCGCCTCCCGCAGCGGCATCACCCTCGTCGAGCTGCTGCTCGCCATCACCCTGATGGCCATCATCGCCTCGGTCACCTACTTCAGCTTCGAGGCCGGCACGCGCGCCTGGCGCACCGGCACGGAGGTGGCCAACAACCTGCACCATGCCGACTACGTGCTCGAGCAGTTGGTCATGGGCCTGCGCTCGGCCTACTATCCCGACGCCGCCCGCCCCGCCGGTGCCTATGGCATGCAACTGACGGACAACGGCGACGGCGCCACGGCGCGCGATGCGCTAAGCTGGGTCAAGCTCGGCTCGGCCCTGGTCGGGGCCGACTCGCCGGTCGCCGCCACACCGCACCGCATCGAGGTCTCGGTACTGGATCCCGGTGTTTCGGACTCCCCGGGCCTCGAGGATGGCGGTCTGGCGGTTTCGGCCTGGCGCATCGTGGCCCTGCCGGAGGATTTCGACCCCAAGACGGCGGTCAAGCCCATGCTGCTGACGACGCGCGTGGTCGGTTTCAACTGCCGCGTGCTCAATCCCGAGAACAATCTGGAGGAGGGCGATGCCCCCTCGTTCGATGACGAGCTGGAGTGGCTCGACGTCTGGGAGGATGACCGCACCAACCGCCTGCCTTTCGCCGTCGAGCTGAGCCTCTACCTCGAGCCCGCCCGCGAGCGGGACGAGCCGCTCGAGGTCAAGCGCATCGTCGAGATTCCCTGCGCGCCGCTCTCCTGGCGCGACAAGGGTGCTGCCGGCGGCCGTGCCGAAACCGATTCCACCAGGCGTACGCAACCTTCACGCAGCGGCGGCGGGCCGAACGCCCCCGGCCGCGACCGCCAGCCCAACCGCCAGCAGCGCCCCTGAAAGCCGGCCAAGACCGTCTGTACCGGCATTACCGCTTCGGGAGGGGCAAGCGTCTGCATGCCCGAGGCTGTTGACAGCCAGTTCCGTCTATACGCCCGACAAAAACGCAAGTATTTCCCTTGCCGGAGTGCCGCCTTCAGGTGGAAGTGGTTCAGGGGGCTTCAGCCCCGTTATCATGGGGCTTTGATAAGGAAAACTGGTTTTACGGGAATGAAGGCCCTTGTTGGCTTCCGGCTGAAGGGACTGGTGATTTATTCCCCGCGCGTATTAATCAGGAACTCAAGAACTCAAGAAGTATGCACGAATGCGCGGTATCCACAAACAAATTCCAGCAAATTCCAACAAATTCCAACTGCCTACTGCCGCCGTCCACTGAACCCCCAATCCGAATTGCGCATTGACGCTCCGGCGGCAATATGTTTCACTTTGCCCCCCATGTCACCAAGCAGCCATATGTCCGGCCGGCACCCGATCCGCTTGATGCGGAGCGGGGTGCCGCGCCGTGCCAGCGAGAACCAGGATGCCCTTGATTGAAGGGACACGCGGACGCTGGATAAGGCAGGTTCTTGGCGGGCTCGGGGTTGCCGGGGCTCTGCTATTACTTGTGCTCTCGCTGGTCAAGGGCGTCTGGCCCTTCGAGCCATCCTACGGCAGTGGCTGGCCGGTGCCGCTCTCCGTAAGCGCATGTCTCGTGCGCACCCTGCTGGCGGTGGCCATCGGCTTGGTGCTGGCCTGGCTGCCCGGTCTGGCACCGTGGCGGGAGCGGGTGGGGCGGTGGCTCTTCAACTCTCCGCGCCGGCGTATCCAGTGGGTGCTTGGCGTGGCGGCGTTTCTGCTCTATGCGTGTGTCGCATGGTTTCGCTTCAAGGGACTGCCCTTCCTCGACGACGATGCCGCCGCGCTCTTCCAGGCGCGCATCTTCGCCGCGGGCCGCATCACTCTGCCGGTTCCCGAACATGGCCAGTTCTTCTCGCTCTTCGGTCTGCTGGGCCAGGCTCACGAACACCCGGTTGTCTGTACCATGTATCCGCCGGGGCTCTCGCTGCTGCTGCTGCCGGGCGTGCTGCTTGGCTTGCCCTGGCTGATGGTGCCGATAACCGGAGGGCTGCTGGTAGCGGCAACGATCGCGCTGGGTGCTGAACTGGCTGGGGAGCGGGTTGGTCGCCTGGCGGGACTCTTCATGCTCGGCTCGCCGTTCATCGGCATCCTCTCCGGCACGCACCTCTCGCACGTCCCAACCGCCCTGCTGCTGGTGGTCTGCTGGCTGGCTGTTGTGCGTTTGCTGCGCACGGGGCTGACGCGCCACGGGGTGGTTGCCGGTGCCGCCTGGGGTGCCGCCTGCCTCTTCCGTCCGCTGACGGCGCTGGTAGTGGGGTGTGTCATAGGCCTGGGAGTTTTGGTGCGGTGGCGGCGCGCGCTGGCCGCCTGGCGTGGTGTGGTGGCAGCACTGCTGCTGGCCGTGGCGGGTGTCGCGCTGCTGGCACTCTGGCAGCATGTCACCGTCGGCGATGCGCTGACGCCCGGACATGTCGTCGGCATGCGCAAGAATGGCCGCATGGGCTTCGTGCGCTTCAGCGACACGCGTGCCCATACGCCGGAGATCGCCTGGCATCACACCCTCGCCCGCATGCGCGCGGTCAACGACCGGCTTTTGGGATGGCCGCTGCCGGCCTTTGTGCTGGTGCTCTGGGCGCTTCTGGTGCGCCGCGCGCGCGCAACCGACCTCTGGCTGCTGGCCGGCTGGCTCGCCCTGCTGTTTATCTACGGCTTCTACTGGTACTACGAGGAGTACTGGCCGGCACGCTACACCACGGCCGGCATTCCGCTGTTGCTGATTCTGGCGGCGCGCGGCTGGATGCTGCTGCGCGGGAATGCGGGCGGTACCGATAGGACGGGGCGCTGGGCACGGCCCGTGGCACATGCGCTGCTCGCGCTCGGGCTGGCCTATGCCGCCCTGGTTGCCTGGCCCTGGGAGTGGAAGCGGCTGGGCTGCCATCCCGGCGACATGGAGCATGTGCTGCCAGAGGCCCTTGAAGCCTTTGATATCGACCGCGGCATCGTCTTCATGCGGCACAGGGGACGTGTTGTCACGCGGGGCGATGCGTACAACGACTATTACGCCGCCGGCTTCATCCGCAACGGGCTCAACATGGATGGCCCGCTGGTCTTCGCGCGCAACCAGCGCAGGGATAATAAACTCCTGATGAGCGATCCCTCCCGCGGCCCCTTCTATCTCTACA
>JAAYLN010000387.1 GCA_012521875.1 Lentisphaerota bacterium
CCACACAGTGGCTCGCAATTTAGAGGGTAAAAGCGCTGCGCTGCCCTTTCGCCGCCCGGTGGCAAAAGACAATAGGCAGTGGCAGTTGGAATGGGTCAGAGACACACGAGATACACCTTGTCCTCACACCTTGTCTCCACACCTTGTCTCCACACCTTGTCTCCACACCTTGTCTCCGCACTTTGTCCCTACTCTTTGTCGTAAGCGAAAGAGGAAGCGGCAGAGGTGTCCCAGACTAGGCTATTTCGTCCTCGTCCTCGTCCTCGTCCTCGAGCCCCGGTACTGCCGGTACTGCCGGAACTGCCGGAACTGCCGGCGGGAGGGGCAAGCTTCTGCTTGCCCGCGGCTCCGAGGACGAGCAGACGCTCGTCCCTCCCGCTGCCGCGGTCTTGGCGTCTTTCCCGGTGCCCTGCGTGCGGCTAGCCGGGACGGTGTCGCCCCACCTGTGCTTGCGCGCCTTTGCCGAAGCGTCCCCGGCACTCGACGGCAGCCGACGACAAGCGACAGCGGCTTGCATCTGGCAGACAGACGCCTTATTCCATGACTATATGCCGCCCCTACAGGGATAGTCATTTTTTTAGCCCATTCCCCAGGGCGTTGCTCTGGGCTGGTATGTTACGCCCCTTCAGGGCTGGCATGAGCCTTGTCCGTTGCCTTTCAAAGGCGAAAGTGTAAGCGGGTGGATGAAGCGTGCCGATTGAGAGCGAGTTTAAGAGAGGGTTTAAGTGGGTGCTCCGCACTTATTCTTGCACTTAATCCCACACTTCATCGGCACGCTTACTCTTACTCTTAATCTCCGCTGGAGGGTGGGCATCCCGTCGAGCCGCACACAGAGTATGGTCGGCTTGACTCCCCACCCCACCCAGCAATACAATAGCCACAACGTGAACACGGTGGCGTCCGGCAGGATCGCCATGCTCAAGAAACAGATGTTTTTGTGAACCTTCGTTCCAGATTCAACGCTCAATCACTGCAAGCCGGTCGCCCGGCGCGCGGGGTGCTCTCGCTGTGGGCCGACCTGCTGGTGGCGCTGGCCTGCGTGACGCTGGTTCCCGGCGCCACCCGCTGGCTGCCGCTCGTGCCCCTCTTCCTGCTGCTGCCGCATCTCGCCAACCGGTTTTTGCGCGCCCTCCCCTACCCTCGTCACGCCACGCAGTTCGTGCCGGATCCCCGCGCGCCCGACTGGCCGCAACTGGCGCGCGGTCTGGCTACGCTCGCCCTGCAGGCCGAGGCGACGGGCACACCGCAGATCCTGCGCCTCGCTCCCTTCTACCATGCCGATGGTCGGGCTCGGCGCTACGAAATCGATTATCTGCCGCAGAACCAGACGCTGCGCATCGGCGAACCCGGCGACCGGCGTCCCCACGAGGCCCGTCTCCCGCACCCGCTGCGTCTGCGCCTGCCGCTGCCGGTCGTGGTCGGCAACCAGCCGGTCACACTGCGCATCGCACCACTTGCCCCGGACGACCGCCACCCTTCGCCGGCGCTCTTCCAGCACGCACCGGATCCGTTTGCACAGAGCCTGCTACTGCCGCTGGCCGTGCCGTTACTGCTGCTGCCCTGCGGCTGGCGCCTCAGCCTCGCGGCCGCCATCGCCCTGCTGGCGCCCCCGCTCTCGCGTCTGGCGGGTGGCGGTGCCTGGACGCCCTTGCGCCGCACACAACTTCTCTGCCGTCCGCCACATCCTGCGGCAATTGACTTCCTACGCATCTGGACAAGCGCGCTGGCTTTGGTGCGCTGGTCGGTTCCGGAATCATGGGCCGGCAGGCCGCTGCAGGATCCGCTCGCCTTCCTCTTCTGGGGGCTGATGCTGCCCCTGCTGCTGCATTCGGGCATCCAGCGTCTGCGCGGGCGGCGTCAGAGCCGCAGACGCAATCCGTCGTAGGCCGGCTGCACATGTTGCGGCAGTGCCGCGGCGAGCGTGGCGTGGTCGATCTCGTGGCAGAGGTGCGTCAGGAAGGCGCGTGCCGGCGCGATGCGCCCGATGGCCTCCAGACTCGCCTCGACATGCATGTGGGTCTGGTGCGGGCGGTAGCGCAGGGAGTCGATGACCATCACGTCCACGCCATGGAACGCGGCGGCGGCCTCTTCCGGCAGCGTGACGCAGTCGGGGGCATAGCCTAGGCTGCACCCGCCGAAATCAATGCGGTAGCCGATGGTGCGCCCGTCGCCATGGACGACATCCACCGGCGTGACGAGCGGAGCATCGAGTTCCGGCTCGCAGCCCAGCCTCGCCACGCGGAAGGGTGCCTCGACATCGCGGAGGTCGACACGGGCGCGGTAGAGACCGTGCTGGCAGGATTGGAACAGATATGAAAAGACACGCCGGATCTCCGCCGCCGCCTCGGGTACCGCGTAGGCCGGAATCACCTGGTTCTGCTGCAGCGTGTTGAAGCGCCGCAGGTCATCGAGGCCAAAGACATGGTCGGCATGCGCGTGGGTGAAGAGCACGGCATCAACCTGCCGGATGTTGTGCGTGATGGCCTGCTCGCGCAGGTCGGTGGAGGTATCGAGCAGCAGCGCGATATCACCCAGGCGCAGGTAGAGGCTGGAACGCAGACGCCGGTTGCGCGGATCGGGCGAGGTGCAGACAGGACAGTCACAGCCGATCATCGGCACGCCGGTGGAGGTGCCGGTACCCAGGAAGAGGAGTTCGAAGAGCGGCTTGTGGAGGTTCATGGCTGCAACCGTTCAAGGGTGGTGGCGAGATTGCCGAGCGGCGCGGTGGCCAGCCAACCCGGCAGCAGACGCCGCAGCGCGGCGGGCTCGAGGCCTGTTTCGTCGAGCCGCGCCAGCGGATGCCAGTAGAACTCGATCCACGACTCGCAGCAGGGTGGCGATACATCGGGGGCGACTCCATCCACCTCCAGCCGGTAGACCAGGTTGATCTCCGCGTGCGGACGCCCCTTCTGGTGGAAGAAGTGCTCGGCACATCCCATAAAACCAGTGGCACGCGACCCGCAGCCCATCTCCTCGCGGATTTCACGCACGAGCGCCTCAGCTCCGGTCTCGCCGAACTCGACGTGTCCGCCAGGCAGGTAGACGTTGCCGACCTTGCGGTTGCGGCAAAGCAGGATGCGCCCATCCATCAGGCAGACGCCCCGCGCCAGTGTTTCAATCACACCCTCGATTTCCATCAAACTCTCCATCAGGCTTTCAGTTGCTCATTGGCATCCACGCGCTGCGGTACACGCCATGGAAAGGCATCATAGTGCTGCAGGGCGGCACCGACCAGAAAGAGCGAGCCGCAGACGACAACCATCCCCTGCTCCTCCCCGGCCCAGGTCTCCGCCGCCGCCAGCGCCGGTGCCATCGTCTCCATCGCCACGGCCTCGATACCCGCCTGCCGCATAAGTTCCGCCGTGGCGGCAGCGGGCAGCGAGCGGGCCGAGGGTGTCGGTACAGCCCAGGCACGCCGCACGGCACCGGCAAGGATACGCAGACAGCCGGCAATATCCTTATCGTCGCAGAAACCCGCCACCAGCGCCACCGGCCCCTTGAAGCGCGTCTGCTTCAGCGCCATCCTGAGCTGCTGCGCCGCATCGGGGTTGTGCGCCCCGTCGACGACGACCACGGGATCGCGCCGCACGACCTGGAACCGTCCCGGCCAAACCACCGCTTCGGCACCCTTGCGAAAGGCCTCGTCGGGAACAGGCAGTCCCGTGGCCTGGCCGAAGGTCTCGATGGCGGCGACCGCGGTACAGAGATTCTCGGCCTGGAAAGGCCCCGCCAACGGCATACGGATACGCCCCACCACACGTTCCGTGGTTGAGACCTGCGCATCGACTCCGTCAAACCCCTGCTGCCGTCCCAGTGTCACCGTGACCGACTCATCGGCGCGGATCAATGGTGCCCCCTGACGGCGGGCCACCTCCGCGATGGCCGCGAGCGCCTCCTCGGTGTTGGCACCGACGACCACCGGACGGCCGGGCTTGATGATGCCGGCCTTCTCGCCGGCGATCGCCGCCAGCGTATGCCCTAACTGCTCGCAATGCTCGAGGCCGATATGCGTGATGACGGAGACCGCCGGCAGCAGCACGTTGGTGGCGTCGAGGCGTCCGCCCAGTCCGGTCTCGATGACCGCCAGCCGCACACCCGCCTCACGGAAGAGCAGGAAGGCCGCCGCCGTGGCGCACTCGAAGAAGGTAGTCTGGCCCAGAGCATCCGCGGCATCGAGCGCCAGCGCGGCCTGCTCGACGGTTTCGAGCACGGGGACGAGCTGCGCATCCTCCACTGGCTGGCCATCTATGCAGATACGCTCGTTGAAGCAGAGCAGATGGGGCGAGGTGTAGCGTCCCACACGCCCGAATCCGCAGGCCTGGAGCATGCCGGCCGCAAGAGCCACAACGGAGCCCTTGCCGTTGGTGCCGGCGACGTGGATGGTCACCAGTTCGCGCTCGGGGTTGCCGAGGCGTTCCATGAGAGCCTGCATGCGTTCAAGCCCCGGGCGCATACCGAAGCGGCGGCGGGCATAGAGGCGTTCGAGTCTGTCGTTTAGAGGCATATCAAAACAATAGCGCAGGAAACGCCGCTTGGCAACTGTGGTTGATGGTTGGTGGTTGGTGGTTGATGGTGGGTGACAGGGGTGCAACAATACACTTTGGCTCAACACTTTGTCCCTTTACGCTTCGTCCCCGCACTTTGTCTCCACACTTTGTCGAAAAATTAGCGGCTGAAGCGATTCCGACAAAGCGTAGGGACAAAGTGATTGGACGAAGTGTAGCCGACACAGCGTAGGGATAAAGTGTAGGGACAAAGTGATCGATCCATTCGAGAGCACCCCATGTCACTAGCCGATTACGGTGGGTGGTGGGTGGGTGGGTGAACCGCCAAGACGCCAAGCACGCCAAGGGGATTTTAGACTGCCGCGCGGCTGCGCCGCGAGAAAACCATGTAGTAACTGCGACAAAATGTCTAAGTTATAGGCAAGATGATGATTGCAGTCGCGCCGGAGTACCGGCTTCAGCCGGAAGTCAACAAGAGCCTTCAGGCCCGCAAGACCCGTATTTCTTTACAAAACCCATGAGAATGGGGCTGAAGCCCCTGAACCACTTCCGCCTGAAGGCGGCACTCTGGCAAGGTGAAATCTTTGCGTATGGACAGGTGAAACCGGGCTCTCTGCCCATGCCACGCGTCATCGCTGCGGCAAGCCGGAACGGCGTCGCCCCACCCTGCGGTTTGCTGTACCGTTCGCCAATCATGCGCCACATCTACACCGCGGAGACCGCGGGCTCCAATGCGCATCGGAAGCGAACGGGTGGCCGGAACGCACTGGAGACCGCCGTCCCCGGCTGGACGTTCGCCATCTGGGTGCCAAGGCTCGGCTCTTGCAGTTGTACGCTTGCAGTCATCTCCGCTGCCCTAGTCTGGCCAGAGACACCGCACAGCCGCCCATCTTTAGCTTTCGACAAAGCTCGCGACAAAGCTCACGACAAAGTAGGGGGTGTAGTCACTGTGCGGTCACCCGCTCTCCATGTCCCCTTGTCACCAGCCGATTACATTGAAAGTGTGTTAATACCTGCCAAAAACCTGTATGATGCATGTGTGCTCTATTCTGGTGCGCGGCCTTCTCGGAAAACTGCCCCCACACCGCGTGAATGAGCTTTGCCGGGAACGATGAACAAATACAACAACCTGACCATCTATTCACTCCTGACCCACGACGGGCGGCGGCTCGTAGAGCGGAAGGAGGGCAACAGCGTCGTCCAGGAACTGGTGCCCGAGAAGGATCTGCCGGCGGGACTTCCGCCCATGCGCAAGTGGACGATCTACGCGCTGAAGTCGGCACACGTGGATCTCGGTCTCCACACCCCACCCTACAATGCCTATGCGGAATCGATCCGCCGCATACGCCTGGCGCGTGACATGATCGCCGCCGACACGGCTGCCGACGACGACCCCGCAGCCTTCCGCTGGTTCCCCGAGAGCTGGGCCGGATGGCGTCCCTTTGCCGAAGCCGAGGGCGACGCCGCACGCGCCTTCGCCAGGGAGATGACACGGCACGGACGCTTCTCCTGCGGCGTGACCTGCGCCGGCAACCACGTGGAACTCTACGGCTACGCGGAGATGGAGCGCAGCCTTGACGGCTGGAAGGCGCTGAAGACCGACGGACTAGCCAACCACACGATGTTCATGACCGACATGCCGGGCATCGGCTGGGGCATCGTTGTGCCCTACGCCGCCGCCGGCGTGAAGAACGTCGGCTGGTGGCCCAACCGCTGGAACATGCGCGGTCAGAGCCGCCTGGACTTCGGTTCGCTCACGGGACCACGCTCGCCCGTCTTCTGGTGGGAGGGGCCGGATGCAAGAGCCGACTCTTCGTCTGGTCCGGCCCCGACTACGGCGGGGGCGGCGCGGCCTTCGGGCTCCGCACCTCCTTTTGGGATATCCCCTCACACCCCATCCCCGAGGAGGCCGAGCAGGCGATCGCAAGCTACCGCTTCGACCTCGCGCAGATGGAGCAGTCAACCGCGCGCACGCTGGCGCAGCTCGAGAGCGAAGTCCCCTACGACATCTGGATCTACCCCGACTACCAGGACGACGAGCCCCCGAACCCGAGACTTGCAGATGCCTTCCGCATCTGGAACGAGAAGTGGGCCTGGCCGTGCTTCCGTACCGTCGGCAACCTCGACGAGCCCTTCGATCGCTTCCGCGAGAAGTGGGGCGCGCATGTGCCGGTCGTCCGCGGCCAGATCACCAACGCCTGGTCCTTCCTGCCCGTCGGCTACCCTGACTTCCTCGCGCGCAAGCTCAACGCCGACCGCCTGCTCCCGGCGGCCGAGGCCACCGCCGCCATCCGCTCCGCCCTGACGGGTGCGGACTACCCCGCCGCTGACATGGCCCACGCCTGGGAGGCTCTCAACTACTGCGACGAACATGGCATGGGAGGCTGCGCCGTACCGAACACCTACCGCTATCCCGGCCGGCGCGGCTGGGAGACGTGGATGCAGAACTGGGACTGGCTCGAATTCATCGAGCGAATTGCCCGGCGCGAGGTGGCGTCAGCTACGCCACC